>JAPYTK010000098.1 GCA_029941785.1 Polyangiaceae bacterium
CTTGTACGACGCGGCGGACGCCTCGCTTGGCGCTGCCGCAAAGAACATGGCGCAATCGTTCGCAAAAGATCTGCGGGCCGCGGTCGAGCAGTGGTTCCCAAAGCCCACGACGTCTTATCGGGCAAGCGATTCTCAGCCTGTTTCGCCTTGACAGCCTCCGCCACGTGGAGAACAAAGCACCCCTCGCCGCAAGGGGAGACTGACAACAAGAACGATCGCGCGACGAGGGAAGCCGGTTCGACGCCGGCGCGGCCCCCGCCACTGTATCCGCTGACGAAGGCGAAACCACGCCACTGGGCACCAATCGTGCCTGGGAAGGCTCGCTGGAGGACGAAGCGGTAGCCAGGATACCGAGTCACGCCATCACTCATCCGTGGTCGCGGCCTATGGCGCCGCTGCCACTCAGGGCACGGGCAGGTGCCACCGGAGAGACCAATGAAATCGAATCCCACCCCTCTGATTGCCGCATCCGCGCTCATCGCGCTCCTCGCATGCGGGGACAGTCACGAGCCAACCAGCTCCACGACGTCCAGCAGCGCGGGTAACGGCGGTAGCGGTGGTAGCGGTAGTAGCGGCGGTAGCGGCGGTAGCGGGGGCGCGACTGGCGCGACTGGCGGAAGTGGTACCGGAGGATCGGCACCCGAAGGCTGCATGGACAGCGCCGTGCACGAACCGTACTTCTCGTTCAAGCTCGACGGCCTTTGCGTCGTCGCGCACTACACGGCACCTTACGCTCAGGGTTACCCCAACACGCCAACCTGGGGCCGCCACGGAGGGCCGCTCACGCTGGAGCAAGCGATGAATGGCGGGGACACCGTCACCCTGCATCGCTTCAGCCCGCCCGACGCAACGAGCGGCGCTCTGGTGAAAGCGTCTTCGGGCCTCATGGCGCTCGATGTGGCCACCTCGCCGCTGTACATAAACACCAATGCCCTCGATCTGATCCCGGGAACGCCGACGGTGGTGGGCTACGACGTGTTCGGAAAACCGGACGGCGAGATGTTGTGGCTGAGCGACAAGGGTGTCGAGCAGCGCTTCGACGTCAACGGACTGTTCGCCTACGCGACGATTCCTGGGCCAAACAACCAGACCCGACTGCTGTACACCGCCGTGTCGGCAGTCAACCTCGCTGACGACCCGCCGGAGCCCGGCCTCTTCGCCATCGACATCTGCGAACTGTCGACGGTCTGCGGCTATGCCGCACTCGAAATAAGGGGTGACGCATCCGGACCGATTGTCGTCGACTCGGCCGGAAACGTCATCGGCGTATTCCCCAGCCTCAAGACCGGCACGCAGGAAGTCCTCGGCTTCGCCGCCGCGGACGTCGGCTTCAAGAAGCTAGGAGGAGGAGGAGCGGTCCTCGCAGAGCTCGAAGGCAGCGGCCTGCCCCTCGCGACCCTGGCGCCCACCACCGCCGACCATGGCATCGCCCTGTTCCAAACCACGAACGCCAGTTTCGAGGCGCAGGACATCATCGCCATCCCCTATTACAACGATAGTGGCGAACTGCTCAGCACCGGCCCAGTCCCCGCCATCGATATTGTGACCGACAAGGCGGGCGCCGACCTGTTCAACGACGACCAAGGCCGCATCTGGCTCGGCGTCGGCACGAACAGCGACGAGACGACCTATTTCGTCATCGACCGAGTGGCGAACAACAACTAACCCGTCCATTCGATTATAGTGGCCGGTCTGATGGCCATATGGACGTGGATCGAGTCGCACCTGGCCGCGAGCATCGGACTCGCGACCGTCGTTTTTCTCCTCGTGATCGCACTGCGGGACATCTTGCAGCGCAAGCACGCGATCAAGCACAACTACCCGATCGTCGGCAACATCCGCTACTTGCTCGAGACCATCGGGCCGGAGCTGCGTCAGTACCTCGTCGCCAACGACAAGGAGGAGCGCCCCTTCAATCGAGACGAACGTCGCTGGGTGTACGCCACGAGCAAGAACCAGAACAAGAACTTTGGGTTTGGAACATCCGAAGAGCAGTACGGGATCGGTTTCCCCATCATCAAGCACGCCGCCTTCCCCTTCGCTGAATCGGAGGCACACCACATCAACGACGATCCCTCGGCGATCCCCTGCGCCAAGGTGATGGGCGAGACGCACGGACGGAAAAAGCTCTATCGACCGGGCTCGATCATCAACATCTCGGCGATGTCCTACGGCTCGCTCGGGATGAACGCCATCTCTGCCCTCAACCAAGGAGCCAAGAAGGCCAACTGCTTCCACAACTCGGGCGAAGGCTCCGTCAGCCCCTATCACCTCCATGGTGCAGACGTGATGTGGCAGCTCGGGACCGGCTACTTCGGCGCGCGCAACGACGACGGCAGCTTCAGCCTCGACAAGCTCGTGGCGCGATGTGAAAAGCACCCTGAGATCAAGTGCATCGAAATCAAGCTCTCGCAGGGTGCCAAGCCTGGCAAGGGGGGGATCCTGCCCGGGGAGAAAGTCACCGCGGACATCGCGAAGGTTCGCGGTGTCCCGATCGGCGAAGACGTCATCTCGCCGAACTGCCACACCGCGTTTCACGACGTGGACACCATGATCGACTGCATCGAGGCGATCGCAGAGGCCACCGGGCTTCCTGTCGGCATCAAGAGTGCGGTCGGTGAGACCGCTTTCTGGGAGGAGCTCGCGAAGAAGATGAAGGCACGCGAGCAGGGCCCAGACTTCATCGCCATCGACGGTGGCGAAGGGGGAACAGGCGCGGCACCTCTCACCTATGCCGACCACGTGTCTTTCCCTTTCAAGATCGGTTTCTCCCGGGTGTACCGACTGTTTCAGGAAGCGAACATGAGCGAGGCCGTCATCTGGATTGGATCGGGCAAGCTCGGCTTCCCTGATCGGGCCGTGGTGGCCTTCGCCATGGGCTGTGATCTCATCGCCGTGGCTCGGGAGGCGATGCTCGCCATCGGTTGTATCCAGGCGCAACAATGCCACACCGGGGCCTGCCCGGCGGGTGTCGCCACGCACAGTCCTTGGCTCCAAGCTGGGCTCGACGTCGACGACAAAGCGCTGCGCTTCGAGCGGTTCGTCAAGGGCTTCCGCAAAGAACTTCTCAATCTGTCTCATACCGCAGGTTACGAGCATCCCACTCAATTTAGCGGTGAGGACATCGAGTTCTCCGCGGGCGTGAACCATTTCTCGACGCTGTCGGAAGTGATGGGTTACCGAAAGGATGCCGTTCCGTTCACGAGCATGGCCGCGCTCGACGAGAAGGCCTGAAGCGAGCATGTGGCGCCACACCTTCTTGGCTCTGCTGTGCTGCTTGCTCGCTGCATGCGAGCAGCGTGGTGCCGCGGCCTCCGAAACGCAGCCGCCCCCCGCCGCTACGCACTCCAAACCGGCAGCATCGGCGGCGAGACCGACTTCGAGCGCTCCCTCCCGTCAGGGTGCACACGCCGCGCCGTCTGCACCCGCGAGCCTCGGAGCGCACCGGGCGCGTCGACTCCGGTACCATTACCCCTCCACTGCGCTCGGCGAGATCCACGTCGTGGTGGACATCCCCGCCACCGACAAGCCGCTCCCGGTGCTCATCGCTTTGCATGGCTGGGGCGAAGCGCAAAAGGGCTCGCGACGCGGCGCCCAAGGCTGGATAAAGGACTACGGACTACCGCGAGCGCTGACGCGACTCGCATCCCCACCTCTCGACGGCAAAGAGGACTTCGGCGGTTTTTTCGACCCCGCTCGCTTGGCGCGGATGAACGCACAGCTGAGCCGGTCGCCCTACGAAGGGCTGATCGTGGTGTGCCCCTACACGCCGCGAGGCATGCTCTCGGGCTTCGAGCACGTGGAAGCCTACGCCGAGTTTCTCGTCTCCGACCTCTTGCCTCGGGTCCGAAGAGACGCCCCGGCCATCCCCCAGGCGGACGCCACAGGGATCGACGGCGTAAGCCTCGGTGGACGCAGCGCTCTGCTCGTCGGTTTTGCGCGACCCCAGGCCTTCGGTTCGGTCGCGTCGCTGCAGGCCGCGTTTTACGCCCGCGAAATCCGGGCACTTGTCGAAAGGGGCAAGCGAGCCTTCCAGAAAAACCCGAAGTTGCGGCTGCGCTTGCTGACGAGCCGCCACGACGGTTACCGCGAGGTCAACCACAACATCGGGAAAGGACTGAAGAAGGCCGGCGTCGCCGTGCAGCTCGACGAGGTGCCCGGTCCACACACCTATGGGTTCAACCGCGGACCTGGCGTCTACGAGATGCTCTTGTGGCACGACCGCTCCCTGCGTAACAAGAAGGCGTGGAAGTGAGTTCTCTGTCAGGTCAGCGCGTCATGGTCACCGGTGGCAGTGGCTTTCTCGGAAGCCACGTCGTCGAAGCCCTACGCGCCAAAGGGGCAAGCGACATCATCGTGCCCCGCTCGGTCGACTGCGATCTCACGGACGGGGCGCGCGTCGCTCAGCTCTTTGGCGACACCAAACCCGATCTCGTCTTTCACCTCGCCGCACAGGTCGGCGGAATTGGCGCAAACCGAGACAACCCGGGCGCCTTTTTCTACGGGAACATGGCGATGGGTCTGCACGTGCTCGAACAGGCACGCCTTCACGGAACGAAAAAGGTCGTGGTCACCGGTACGGTGTGCGCCTACCCCAAGTTCTGCCCGGTCCCCTTCAAGGAGGACGACATCTGGAACGGATACCCCGAAGAGACGAACGCCCCCTACGGTGTGGCAAAGAAAGCGCTGCTCGTGATGGCGCAATCGTACCGCCAACAATACGGGAGCAACTTCGTCGTCCTCTTCCCCGTCAATCTGTACGGACCGAGGGACAACTTCGACCTGCAAACGTCGCACGTCATCCCAGCCATGATCCGCAAATTCATCGAGGCCCGCGAGCGGGGTGACGAACAGGTCGTCCTGTGGGGCGATGGCTCTCCCACTCGTGAGTTTCTCTACGTCGAAGACTGCACCGAAGGCCTCATGCTGGCGGCCGAGCAATACGACGACCCCGATCCGGTCAACCTCGGCACCGGACAGGAAATTGCGATGCGCCAGCTCGCCGACAAGATCAAGACGCTGACCGACTACGAAGGGGGGATCCACTGGGACAGCAGCAAACCCAATGGCCAACCCCGGCGGATGCTCGACGTGACACGGGCCAAGCAGCGATTCGGCTTCAGTGCCCCCACCGCACTCGACGACGGACTCGTTCAGACCATCGCCTGGTACCGCGCCAACCGGGACGAATGACGGTTCTCAGGGCTCGAGCACAGCGAGGGGCTCATCGGGCCAGGCACTCGGCAAACCGAGCTCTCCGTACCGACTCAAGCCCCAACAATACAGCTTGCCAACGTCGGTGATCCCGCAGCTATGGTAGGGACTCGCCACGAGTTGGACCCACTTGTGTTGACCAGCGAACACGGTAGGTGAATACAGCGCCGATTCGCCCCCGGTGCCGCACTTGCCATGGTAACTCGATCCTGAGCAGTAACCGTCGCCGTTGGTTTTGATACCGAAGGAATGCGTTTCGCCGATCGCGATGACGTCCCAGCCGGTGTCCGTCCCAACTTGGCGGGGCACGTAGCTTGGATCCTGATGTCCGAGCCCGTGCGAGCGACCAAGGTTGCGGCCCCAACACCACAAGCTGCCGTCCGTCTTCGCGGCGCAGGTATCGAAGACGTCGGCGGCAAGGCTCTTCCAGTCGCTGTCGCTACCCACCTGAACGGCTAAGGTCACGTCCGTGCCGTTCGCCACGCCGTTGCCGACCATGCCGTAGTTGTTCTTGCCCCAACACCAAAGTGTGCCGGCGGTCGCGAGCGCGCAGGTGTGATACCGCCCCGCGACAACCTCCTGCCAATGGGTGCCGCTCTCGATTTGCACCGCGGAGTTGCGCGTCGACTTGCTGCCGTCACCCACCTGCCCGTCGGAATTGTAGCCCCAGCACCATAAGGTCCCGTCCTGCCTCACGCCGCAGTTATGGTGATACCCACTCGATAGATGGGTCCAGTCCACCTCTGAGCCGACCTGCACAGGATCGAGAACATCGACCAGGTCCCCTTGCGCGAGTTGGCCCACGTGATTGCGACCCCAACACCAGGCCGTCTTTCCCTGGCCGTCGCTTCGGAGCCCGCAACCGTGTTGTAGACCAACAGCGACCGACTCCCACTCATTGTTCGTTCCGATTTTCCGCGGACTCTTGCTGCTCAACAAGTCCGCATTGGCGAGCGATCCATAATAATTCTGTCCCCAACAGTACAGGGCTCCATCGCTGCGCACCGCACAGCCGTTGTACACTTCGGTATCGACGGCTTTCCATGTGTGCTCGGCTGCAACGACAGCTGGATAGAACTGGTTGCCTTGCACACCCAAGCCCGTCTGCCCCATGTTGCCGGCGCCCCAGCAATACAGTTCATCTTGATTTCGGATCCCGCAGGTGTGGTAGTTGCCGATAGACAGGCTCTGCCAAACGTCCTGCCCGACGCGCTGGGGAGTAAAAACGAGGGTCGGCATGACCGGATCCAAGTGACCGTGGCCGCCCTCGCCCCAACACCACAGGCTGCCATCCGTCTTGAGTCCGCACGAGCTTTGTTTCTCGCAATTGACCTGGCTCCAATCGGTATCGGTCCCGACCTGAGTGGGTGTCGTCATGTAGCTCGTGCCGCCACTGCCCGTCTCTCCGTAGCCGCCGTTTCCCCAACACCACAAGCTGCCGTCCGTCTTGACCCCGCAGGAATGGTAGTACCCATTACCAACGTGCGCCCAGTCGACCGCGGTGCCCACCTGGGTAGGCGTCTGTAACTGAACATTGTCCCCCTGGCCCAGCTGGTAGTGCGTATTGCGGCCCCAACACCACAAGCTGCCGTCCGCCTTGATCCCGCAAGAATGGTAGTAGCCCACCTCGATCGATGTGTAGCTCGCGCCAACATCGATCGCGGTCGGCAGGATCTTCTGCGTCGTCGTCCCGTCGCCGAGTTTGCCGTAGTCGTTCTTGCCCCAGCACCACAGTCCACCGCCGGACCGTATGGCGCAGCTGGTATGCAGGCCCACGCTGAGCTGTTGCCAGTCCATCTCGCTACCTACCTGCGCTGGCGTGGTATTATTCAAGGTCGCGCCGACCCCGATTTGTCCATTCGATCCCACGCCCCAACACCACAGGCTGCCATCTTGTTTGAGTGCGCACGCGTGGGCACTGCCCGCAACGACGGCACTGAATCCGTCGCCATCCGCCTGCACCGGCTTGGTCTGGTTCGTCGTCGAGCCGTTGCCGAGCCTTCCTCCGCCCCCGCGGCCAAAACACCAGACACTCCCCTCGGTGCGCAACGCGCAACTGAACTCAGCCCCCGATGCCACCTGCTCGTATTGCGAGCGGCAGTTCTTGCCATCGCCGGTCAGTCCCGCCTGGCATTCGCAGCTGAATCCCGGCTCCTGATTCGTGCAGATCGCATTTCCGTCGCAGTCGTGAGTACCGACGGCACACTCGTCGATGTCTTTGCAGGACGATCCCTCTCCAGCGAAACCGTCCTTGCAGGTGCACGTGTAAAATTCAGCGGTGTCGGCACAAATCGCGTTCGCGTCGCAGGCGTGCGAGCCGTCCTCGCATTCGTCGCGCGTCGTCCAATCGCCGCCCGCGCCTGGCATGCTTCCGGCGGAGCCCCCGGTCCCCGTTGGAGCCGACGAAGTTTCAGCCTTGGGATCACTGCAAGCCGCGCCCAGCACAAGCAAGGCGGCGAGCAAGCCCATACGTCGGTCAAGAGGTGGTGAGCCCGTCATCGTGAGCCGCCTCGCCGTTCTTGCAGTGTCGTTCTTTTCGCCATCACGGATCCAACATTGGCCCCGGCTCGAGTTGCCACGCGCCACCCGTACCCGTTTGTCCAAAACGGTTCTCACCCCAGCAATACAGACGTCCATCGGTCTTCTTGCCGCACATATGGTACCAACCGCCATAGACCTCGGCCCAGTCGGTATCGACGCCGATGGCCGTCGGTGACTTGCGAGTCGACAAACTCCCATCACCGATCTGCCCGCTGTTGTTGCTTCCCCAACAGCGCAAGCCACCACCCGTCGTCACAGCGCAGGTCGTATACGTTCCGGTCGCGACGTGTGAGTAGGTCTCGCCACCGAGCGGCTGGATGGGGGTCGAGCGGTTGGTCTGGGTACCGTCGCCCAGTTGATAGGAGTTGTTGCGCCCCCAGCACAACAGCTCGCCGCCGCTGCGCAAACCGCAGGCGTGCTGGTATCCGTTGACCACCTGAGTCCAGTCGTTGGCGCCTCCCACCTGGCTTGGCGAGAGAACGTTCGAGCTGCTGCTCACCCCATCGCCGATCTGCCCATAACGATTCCTCCCCCAGCAGAAGACCATGCCGCCGCGCAAACCACACGTGAACTCGTAACCGCCACCCGCACCCGTCCAGTCGCTATCCATGCCGACGCGCTGCGGCGAGTTCTTGTCGCTCGTGCTGCCGATCCCCAAGCGCCCGTAGCTGCCCTCTCCCCAGCAGTAGAGCTCGCCACTCCTGACTCCACAACTATGAATGGGCCCCACACCGATGTTGCTCCAGTCGGTGTTCGTGCCTACTTGTGTTGGAACGTCGACATCCGTGCTGTTGCCCGTGCCCAGGCGGCCGTTTCCGCCATCCCCCCAGCAGAACAGCTTGCCCCCATCGACGGCGCAGCGATGGTAGACGCCTACCGCCAGAGCTTGCCACTGATTGGACGAGCCAACTTGAACGGGCACTTCGGAGGATGGGCCGGCGAAGCCGACGCCCATGGAACCAAAACGATTCGTTCCCCAGCACCACATCGTGCCGTTCGCCTGAATCCCACACGTGCTGCGGTCCCACCCATCGGCGAGGGACCACATCTCACTTCCCACCTGCGCGGGTGTTCGCTCGCTGCCGATCTCTCCTCGTCCGAGCTGCCCGTAGTCCTTCGCTCCAAAACAAGAGACGATCCCCTCCTTGTCGAGCGCGCAGGTGTGCCACTGCCCATTGGCCACCTGCACCCAATCGGTACGCGTACCAACCTGCACGGGCATGAGAGAGTGCCCCATGGCCTGGTCCTGGCCGAGCGCGCCCGTCTCACCCAAGCCCCAACACCAGAGGCTGCCGTCGTCCTTGATGGCGCAGGTCGTGAAGAAATGCACAGCCACCTGGCTAAACAGGGTGCCTGCTGCGATTTCCTTCGGCTCCTTCACGATCCCGATCACACCGTCACCGAGCTGGCCCTCGTACCCGCGGCCCCAGCACCACAAACTGCCCGCGTTCTTCAGCGCGCAGACGTGCTGCTTCACGGCCACCTCTTTCCAGTCGGTGTCGGTGCCGACCTGTTGAGGTTCGGTGTAGTGGTTCCCGCTATCGCCCTGACCAACGGCTCCTTGGCTGTTCCTTCCCCAACAATGGAGCGTGCCGTCGGTCTTGAGCCCACAGCTCGTATCGTAGCCAGCGTAGACCGTCGCCCAATCGCTATCGCTGCCAACCTGTTGCGGAGTCGAGTACTTGAGGTCGTCTTTCAAGCCGTTGCCGAGCTGGCCTTGGTTGTTGCGCCCGAAGCACCACATGGTGCCCTCTTTACGCACCGCGCAGCTGTGACTGTCCCCCACCCCCACCGAGATGTACTCATCTTCGAGGCTGACGTAGGTGGGCGCGTTCATGCTCGCCGTCCCCCCATCGCCGAGCTGGCCATAGCCGCCATAACCCCAGCACCACAACTGACCCGATACCTTCAAGCCACAAGCGTGCGCATAGGAGGCCTTGATTTCGGCCCACAGATCCGAAAGCCCAGCCTGCACCAGAATCGTCTCGTGCTGACTCGATCCTTGGCCCAGTCGCCCCGAGCCGCCATAGCCCACGCACCAGACCGTGCCATCGACGCGAAGCGCGCAGCTATGGTAGGTGCCCACTTGCACGCCGGAGTATTTCGCTACGCAGCCGGTCTTGGGATCCCCGACGTGCCCGGAGGGACAGCTGCACTCGAAACTGCCCTCGGTGTTCGTGCACAACGCGGTGTCGTGGCAATCGTGCGTCAAGGAGATGCACTCGTCGACATCTTGGCATTTCAGTCCGTTGCCCTGAAATCCGGCGTTGCACGTACAGATCGCCACGCCACCTTCGACCGCGCAGCTGGCATCGGGGTTGCAGCCCGCCGCTTCACAAGGTCCGACCTCGCCGCCGCCGCCCGTCGCCGCAGGATCCGTACCGCCTACCGCGGCGATCGAACTCGCGCCGCCAGCGCCTCCAGAAGTATCGATCGGTTTATCACTGCATGAGACGGCAGCCCACGCGCTCACCGCAACCACAAACGACAGTTTAGATCGAAACATCAACAACCCAGGGTGAGGCATAAGCAACACCCAAGACTACCATGGTCTGGGCCGCATCGCGACCAGCACCCTCTCCCGCAGCGGCCTCTCAGGACTCGATCATCACGTCGCCCGTGCGACCCCGCGGCGCAGCTTCAAAGTAGATCTCGATCGAGTAGCCGTCAGGATCCCGGCAGCTGAACGTGTAGTAATCGCCGTAATCTTCGGGCCCGTGCGTGATCGGCGCACCTTGCTCGGTCACCCGTGCGAGCCACCCATCCACCTCATCGCGGCTCTCGACTCGAAATCCAAAATGAAAACGGCGATGAATCAAGGGCTTGCCCTTGGTGAGCGCAAGATCACTTTCGCCGCAGCTGAGAAAGACGAAGTCGCCCTCTCGCCACTGCCGCTGCATGCCAAAGAGCTGTTCGTAAAATCCGGCCGCTCGATCGATGTCGCTCACGACGAGATTCAAGTGGTTCAGCGCGCGCATCTTCATGAGTGCGTGCACACTAGCATGGCTCCTGACCGGCCGCGTTGTCAGCCTATCGGCAGAAAGCCTCAGGCGTAGTACTTGCCGAATCGGTTATTCGCGAACGCCTCGTAATCAACGTCCTCTTGCCGAACGAATCCCTTCTGCGGGAGCTTCCCCTCGAGCAGCAGATCGAGCACCCCGCAAATCCCGGATGCCGTGGTGATTTGTATCGCTGACCAGTTCTCACCGTAGATCTCTTGATGAAGAACGGTGCGGGCGTAGGTGTGCTCGACGAAATCGCCTTGCCACTTGCCGATGGCGGACACGTAAATGACGACCTGATCCTGAAAGGTCTGGGGCAACGCCCGTTCGAAAATCTCTTTCAGGGTGTCTTGATGGCGGTTCATCCGCAGCTCGTTCATGAGCAGCCGCATGAACTTGTTGTGCCCAGGATAACGAATCGACTTGTAGTTCAGGTTGCTCACCTTGCCGTCCATGGTTTGGGTAAGGCTCCCGAGGCCGCCTGAGGTGTTGAAGGCTTCGTAGCGCACGCCGTCGACGACCAACTCCTCGAATCCTTGCAAGGGCTCGACCATGACGTGTTTGCCATCGCGAATCGCCTCGCAAGGGTTCGCGTACTCGTTGATCAGCCCCTCGGTGCTCCACGTGAGGTTGTACTTGAGCATGTTCGAGGGAAACCGAGGCAAGGCACCGACCCGCATCTTGAGGCTCTCGACTTCCTCCATCCGTTTGATCAAGTGCATCGCCGTGATGGTGATGAAGCCCGGCGCCAATCCGCACTGTGGAATGAGTGCCTTGTTCGATTGTTCCTCGAAGGCGAGCACCTTTCGCGTCGTCTCGATGTCTTCCGTCAGGTCGAGATAATGAAGATCGTACTTGACCGCTTGCTCGGCGATGAAGGGGTTGCAGTCGAATGGGCAGCAGCTGATGACCGCATCGGCGCCGGCGAGCACCGGCTCGAGCGTAGCTGGTTGATCAAAATCGACCTCGTGTCCCGTCGCCGCAGCCCCGACGCGCCCGGCCAGCGTCGTCGCTTCTTCACCGCTTACGTCACCGATCCGCAGCGTATAGTCGCCGCTCCGGCCCAAGAAATAAGCCACCATCCGACCAATTTTTCCCGCGCCCAAAATCGCTACCGTGTACATGGCCGGGGCTTGTACTTCAGTTCGCTCGCCTTCGGTACCACCAAAGCGCATCATCATGTCGATCTGCCGTGGCGCGATGCGTCAAGAACTCGCACAACCGACCCAGGGAAGGCCTCCCTCAACGGGCCTTTCGCGATACAATGGAACCACGATGGACTCTCCCCCAAGCCGCTTCGAATTTGGTGCGCTCGACAACCAACGCTTCACACGTCTGGCGACCGTGATGCAACTCGTGGCGATCGCCATCGCCATCCTGTCGGCGCAGATCGCCTTCACCACCCGAGCGGGCATGCTCGCGGATGTGCACGACGCGCAGTTGCAGAGCCTGTTTCTCAAGCTCGCCCAAGTACTCGTTCCGGTCGCGGTCGCGGTGTGGACCTTCCGCGCCGGCTCACATCTTCGGAAAATCGTGCGGACGACCGGTGATGACATTCAACACCTGATGCGCGCCATCGGCGCCTTGTCCCGTCTTTACAGTCTGCAGTTTCTGTTGCTATTGCTGCTCATCGGCGCGCTTTGGAGCATGTGGATGAGTCAGTCGGTCTTTCACTGGCTCTCCCAACTTTGAGCTGAAAATGCCGACATGGCCCCGGAATCTCACAGAAATGCAACGAGAGCCTTGACGGGCAGCGAAAAATCCCTAAAATAGAATTCATATTCTGTTTCGATGATCATCACCCAAGCACAACTCGAGTGGGTCAAGCCGCCCCAACAAACGCGCAGTCAACAGACCTTCGAGCGGCTGCTCGATGCCGCCGAGGCGATCATCGACGAAAAGGGACTGGAGCACGCCACGGTCGCCGAAATCGCGAAGCGTGCAAACTCCTCCGTCGGCTCGTTTTACTCGCGGTTTTCCGACAAGGAAGGGCTCATGCGGTGCGTCTTCGAGCGCTTCACATCCCAAGCCATCGCGACGACCGAAGCCGCTCTCAGCTCGGAGCGCTGGCACGGCGTGGCGATCATCGACGCCCTCGAGACGATGATCGCCTTCATGCTTAGCGTGTTCAACGAAAAGCGAGCCTTGGTCTCAGCCTTGAACATTCGCGCGGCTCACGATCCTAGCGTCAGTGCTTTCGGACAGCGGTTTCAGCACACCATCAGTGAACGGACGACACAGCTCTTCAAGGAGCGCGGCGAGGTACTCGACCATCCCGATCCTGGGGTGGGTGTGTTCGTCGCGGTGGGCTTGTGCCTGAGCTCGATCGAGGCGCGCACGATTCATGGCCCCAACCAGAATGAACGGCTCAGCGACAATGTGCTGTGTCACGAACTCGTACGCATGTGCGTGCGTTACCTCGGGCTCGGCGACCGCTTGGCCGATCACGACCACGTGGCTTCACAAGCCGCTCCTCCGATCAACTAGAGTCCCATCAGGAGACACCCCACATGGCTATCGCAGGCTTCGGCAAATCCCAGCTCCGCTACGACATGTTCGACATCACGCGCAGCGCTGACGAAGCGCGCCGACTTACCAAGTGCGAACGCATCTACCACCGCAGCCAAGAGATGGCGTGGGACGGCAAGGCGATCCTCGCCATGTTGATTGAAAAGCACGGCGGGATCCACATCTCCGACGAGAAGAAAGAGGCGCTCAAGAGCGTTTTCGCCATCATTCTCTGGGGCGAACTCGCCGCGTGGAAAATCTCCGCGCAATTGGCCGACGAGCTTATCCCGCTCGAAGCGAAGATGGCTGCCACGAGCCAATCCTTCGACGAGGCGCGACACTTTTACGTCATGCACGACTACTTGACAGAACTCGGCTACGAGCCCCAGCGGCTCGACCGCGCGCCTCAAGCCCTGCTCGATCTGGTGCTCGATACGCCGAACCTCGCCTACAAGCTGCTCGGTATGCAGCTGATGATCGAGACCATCGCCTTGACGGTTTTCCAGACGGTTCGCGAAAGCAACGTCGAACCCGTACTTTGCGAGCTAATGAAGTACTTCGAACGGGACGAGGCCCGGCACGTCGGACTCGGCATGCAATACCTCCCGAGCCTCATTGCCCAAATGAGTAAACGGGAAGTGACGCAGATGATCACCTTCCAAGTGCGCGTGATGATATGGGCGCTCTGGGAGAACAAGATCCTCGAGAAGGACTTCGCGGTGCTCGGGATCGATCCGCGTAAGATTTTGGATCGAGGGCGAAAAAAGCAGCTCGCCGCGCTGCACGAGGCGTTCAATGCGCTGGGCATCGACTGGCAAAAAGACCGCAACTACGCGGTAGCGACGTTAAATTCTGCTATCGAGTTCATCTTCCCTACCGACGAAACCAAGGGCCGCCCTTTCAAACAGTTCGACGCTGCCTGGAAAGCATTTTTCCACCGCGACCCGATTCACAGCATGGATGAATTCAACGTGCACGTCTCCCACGAAATCGTCACCGCCCGGGGTGTCGTGGACGCCGAACCGCCCGAACCAGCCGAGCCCCGACCCAAGCTCGTGAGCGTTTGAAACGACCTGTCAGCGGGGATTTCAGCTGAACAGACTCAATGGCTTGAGCCTACAGGCCCAAATCGTGAGCCGCGCTTTCGTTACGACGAACCTGTGCGCGACCACGACGAGACTTCGAAGCGGGTGCGGGGGCCGCGCCAGCCTTCGCGGGCGGCGGACTGGCAAACCCATCGGCTGCCTCGTCGAGGGCGGCAAGTTGAGCGTCAAAGTCCTTCTCGACGCCTCGGCGTGTTGCGCGTGCCATGGTTCGAGGCAAGTTTCGGCGCCGCTGCGCGATCGAAGCACGCTTCTTCTTCAAGCGGCGTCGAGCGGCCTTTTCCTTCCCTCCACCAAACTCGGCATTCGCTGAGCGCAACAGGCGCGCGGTACGACTTCGCTCCAGACGGGCGGCCACGACGGGGTCGAGCATCGAGTGCTCCCTCCGCTCAGCTGAACTCCGACCCATGAGCTTGCCACCACAGTGCATCGTCGTCGAACCGGATCGCCGGTATCGCAAATCCACCTGCGCGACGGGCGCCATCCCCTGCGGTGCAGCCGGCAAGTCGACAGCCACGAGCAAGGTCTTGGCCTCGCCTCGAGAAAACGCGCCGAAAGGCACGACGAGTTGTGACCCCTCACGATGGAAAGCGCGATCGAAGACCTCGCGGACTTCAACGCCAGGGGCCAAACGCAACCGCAACTCGGCACTGTGAGCCACCACGTCGGTGAGGGCGCGCACTTCCCGGCTGAAGATCCCATTGAGGCCTCCTGCTTGCTCGGCGAAGTAGTGCCGGCCGTTTCCCTCGCGGGCGATGGTCGACATGAGCTGCTCGTTGTAACTGACGTCGACACCGATCGTGCTGATGGTCACACCACGTTGTCGGGCCAACGCGGCAAGACGACCCATCGCATCCACCCGCCGGATCCCACTGGTCGCCTGACCGTCGCTGAGTAACAGCATGTGCCGCATACGACCGTCGTTGCCATTCCCGCCGCCAAGGTCTCGCATTCCCAAATCGAGCGCACAGGAAATGCAGGTATCGCCACCGGCACGCAAGCCCTCGAGTTGTTGAATGACCCGCTGTCGCACGCCGGTAGAGATCCGACTCGCGGGCACGACCACCTCTGCGCGGGTGTCGTAGGCTACGACACGGACGATATCGCCTTCCCTCAATCGATGGATCATGGTGCGCGCCGCAGCAAGCGCGTTGCGCATTCGCTTGCCGCGCATGGAACCGGAGCGGTCGATGAGGATGGCGAGATCGAGCGGGAGCTGGGCTGCCGCACTGGCGACGTCGGGCTGGACGTCAACCATGAGATAGCTCTGCGACCTCGACCCGACAGCCCGGACAGGGTGGCCGAGCCGAGCCTGCACGCGCATCGAACGGCGGCAATTGAAGGCCCCGCTTTGGTCCGGCGCGATGGGCAAGGTAAGGCCAGCCGTGAGTCCACCCATCGCACGCATCGGTCGTCCAACCTCCGGGGTCACGGACCATACGGTCACGCTGGTCAAGGACATCGCGAGTAGGGTAAGCGCAGCTAAGCTTCGAGTTTTCATCGTTTTCCTTCAAATTCCTGAGTCTTCTCACAACGTGCGGCCTGGGCTGCGACTTACACCTCTCAGTCTGCTCATCCCAACCCGATCGCTGGTGATGACGGCTTGGCCGGCGTTTCGATCTACGGAACTTCCTCCGAAGTTGTGGTTCCGCGTCGAAGCTCAAACGAGAGCGCTCGACCGGCGGGATGCGAGGTCCTGCTCCCACAGATGCCCGTCTCGCAGCTCGACCATGCGCGAGGCGAGGCGTTCGATCAGCCCTAGCCGATTGGTAGCGACGACCAGAGTCACGCTGGCATCGTCCCGATAGCTCGCGAGAATGTCGTGCACGACCGACGCGTTTTCGCGGTCGAGGCCCGCGTCCGGATCGTCGAAGAAAGCGATATTGGGTTCCACGGCCATCGCCCGCGCGAGCGCGACGCGTTTGCAAATGCCGAATGAGAGTCGACCGGGAAGCGCATGGAAGTCCCGCCGAGAGACACCCACCGCACCCAAACAAAAACGTGCGCGCTCCTCGACGCTGCGTTCGGATAATCCGAAGACGTCAGCATGGTAGCGCATGCCGAGCGCCACATTGGCCAGAGCGCTGAGATTAGCCAGCAAGCCACCTTGCTGAAACACGAAGCCGCAGCGAACGCCCTGGCGGATAAGATCACTAGGCCGCGACGGATCGACGGAGGCTCCGCCTAGCTGGACCCGTCCGGCGTCCGCGGGGACGAGTCCAGCACACAGGTAGAGCAGGGTCGACTTTCCCACGCCATTGGCCCCCGTGACGATCAAGGTGGAGCCCGGCGACAAGACGAAACTCTCTGCGCTCAGGATCGTTCGATCCCCGTGGCAATGGCTCACGTCAACGAGCTGCAGCCCCACATCCGTGTCGCTCATGTCGGAGGCTACTGTACCAGCGAACCACTCAGACCGTAGTACACAACCGTCACTGCGAAATTATAGAGCACGCAACCAAAGACGCTTCCGATCACCGCCCGCCCCGTCATCGTCGGCACCTCGGTGGACGAGCCACGCACCGCCAAACCAAAATGACAGCAGAGCCAGCCGACGAGCAGGCCTCCACCGCCAGCTTTGACCGACAACAGCAGCAAGTCGACGACAGAAAGGGTCGCGGCGACGCCATGCTGAACAGCCAACAGGCTTGGCGCCCCGAGGGCCAAAGCCACAACCACACTGCCGATCAAGGACAACACAGCAAAGTACACCGTCAACACCGTCACCCCCGCCATCACGCCGATGACGCGGGGCAAGACGATGTAACGACCGGGGTCGATCCCCATGGCAGCGAGACCGAGCACCTCGCGGTTCGCCTTCATGTTGCCGAGCTCCGTCGCGATGGCCGTCCCCGAGCGACTTGCCACGATGATCACGGTCACCAGCGGAGCGAGTTCCCGCAACACGACGGCCACGAGAAACTGACCCACAACCTCACCGGGCAGACCTGGCGCCGCCACGATCAGCTGCAGCATGAAGGTCGCCCCAATGATCAACGCGGTTGCCGTGACGATCGGCAGGCCTTGCACCCCGGTAAAGAACACCTGGAGAAGCGTTACCCGACGAGCGACCCGCCTTCCCGCGACCCCCGGCGTGGCCACGCTGCCGATAGCCGTAGCGAGGGTGAGTAGCGCTGCCACCCAAGAGGACGTCGCGTCGATCCCCACGCGCCCGAGACGGGCCAACATGCCCCGCGGCGGCGGGCGATGCACACGGGGATTAAAGGGGATCGATGGCCGCACGGAAGAACCATGGCCGAAGGGCCCAGAGAGCACAAGAAGCAGCCGCGTCGAGGCTTCAGTGGATGCAGCGCTGATGACAAGTCCGAGGCAACGTGGCCTGAAAACGACGCATCGGAAGCGGCAGACCGAAGGGCCAACCCTGCTCGGCGCACAGGTTTGGGACTTCAACGCGGCGGCCCCCGTGGGTGACGGTCACAACGAGGGCCTCGGTCTGCTTCGCGCACCAGCGACGACGGGCACGATACAGAGCTCTCATGCTAAAGAGTCGAGACTGGATGTAGGCGACCGAGTCAGCGGTCGTTGGCCCAGGGGCAAGGCCAATGGACTCAATGCGCACGTAGGGATCGCGCACCTGTAGACCCAAGGGGAAGATGAGGCTGTTGTGACAAGCGGCATCGATACGCAGATTGCTCAGCATGGCGCCCGTGTGATGAAACTGCAGGCCCAGATAGGGCGTGAGGCCATTGGCCACCACGAGCAGTCCCATCACCAGCGCCCAGCATTTTTCGGGGCGAGCCGCCCGGTCGAGCCACACGCCGGGCCCGCGGAAGTCTCCTTCATGCTGAGCGTCCGCGCGGCGGACGATGGTCAGGCCCAACCACACCACCAGAATCCAGACGAGCCCTTCCTTGATGCACCAATCCGGATCGGTGCTCCAGCGACCAACGAAGAACAAGCGCTGACTCACGCACCAAGCACCACCAGCGACGAGGAGGATCCACCGCCACCAATGGCGAAAGGAGCGCCCCAGAGCTTCGAGTTCAGCAATACGAAAAAAACAAACCCAACCGCTCGCCATCACAAGCGCAAAGGACGGGGCAAAGATAATCGTTAGCGGCACGTGCATCATCGCCGCGCACAGCACGCCCCAAGCCGGACGCCGCAAGAGGAGGGCCACGACGCCCAGCTCGATCGCGACGTACACGATTGGCCACGCGCGCGCGTCGGTAGCGAGCGTGGCTCCGAACCACTGCGAAAACTCAACAAACCGACTGCTACTCACCAAGCGCTCCAAACCACCGTTGGCGCAGCTCGTGCCAGAATCCAAAAAGTCGCGATTGAGCTTGTGAATGACCGCCCAGGCGTAAAAACCCACCGTCACGACGCGGATGGCCACGGGAAGCCCATCTCGCAAGAAGCCGTCGCGCCCCCGCCATTGCGCCATCGCACACCCCAAGGCCGAGAGCGCGCAAAGAACGAGGTAGGCCGATTGGGTCAGCACGTCACCGAGCCACAAGACTCCTGACAGCGCGCCGATCAAACACAGTAGCCAACCCAAAATGCAGCCGTTGAAAAGCAGCATCGACGCTCCCGCAAGGTGCACAAGAGCAACCAGCAGCCAACGACCTTCCATCGCGTCCGGCAAACTAAGGCGGGCGAGGGTCGCGAGACCGTATGCTCGCGCGTAAATCGGGTACAC
>JAPYTK010000099.1 GCA_029941785.1 Polyangiaceae bacterium
CTCGCGCCCTCACCGGCCGTCGCGTGCGCGGGACTTGCAGGAGCCCCATCGGCAGCGGCAGTATCCGACTTCGACACCGGGGACGCCACCGGAGGGGTGACGCCACCACCGCAAGCGACCACCGCAAGCGACATTCCGACAGCCAAAGGAGCGAGTATTCGAGTCTTCATGCCCCGTCCATACAACGCACTGTAGGGGTCGTCGAGCCTAGGGCACCTTCTTGCCGCAACACCACCACGGCCCGCTATCCAAGCCAGCGATTGTACGCCTCTACTCGCTGAACGCTCTGTGATACAGACGCACTCATGACGTTGAGCCACGAGCCGCCTGCCGATCTCGGCCTCGACGGACTCAACCCACCGCAGATCGAGGCCGTCGTCCACGCGCACGGTCCGCTCATCGTGTTCGCAGGCGCGGGCAGTGGCAAGACGCGCGTCATCACGTATCGGATTGCCAACCTCCTCGCTACACACCGCGTGCCGCCTTACCGCATCTTGGCCGTGACCTTCACCAACAAGGCAGCCCAAGAGATGCGCGACCGGCTCGAGACGATCATGGGCGGGGGGATCGCGCGCGATCTTTGGGTCGGCACATTCCACAGCATGTGCGTCCGTCTTCTTCGCGTACACCACGAGCTCGCGGGCCTCGGTCGCAACTTCGTCATTTACGACACCGCCGACCAGAAGGCGGTCATGAAGCGGGTGCTCAAAGAACTGCGCATCGACGAAAAGCGCTACCCGCCGCAGAAGGTCCTCGCCCGGATCGGGAAAGAAAAGCAGGAGGCGCGCGGTCCGGAAGACTTCGAGGTCAATCACTACTTTGACGACGTTATCCTCCGCTGTTTCAAAGCCTACGAACGACACCTGCAAGCCGCCAACGCCGTCGACTTTTCCGACTTGTTGCTGCGCGTGCTCCGGTTGGCGGAAGATCCCGAATGTCCCGCCTACGACGATCTGCGGTCGCGGTTCAGTCACGTACTCGTCGACGAATTTCAGGACGTCAACCAGGTGCAGTACCGGCTCGTCCGTGCGCTCGCCGGCGAGGGCGACAACATCTGCGTGGTGGGTGACGACGACCAGTGCATTTATCAATGGCGCGGCGCCGACATTCGCAACATTCGAGGCTTCACCCGGGATTTTCCCAACGCCAAACTCGTCAAGCTCGAACAAAACTACCGATCGAGCGGCAACATCGTTTCTGCCGCCCTCGGTGTGATCCGGCACTCCGCCGACCGACAACCCAAAGAACTGTGGACCGACAACAGCGACGGCTCACCGGTGGGCATCGTTCACTGCTCGAACGAGCGCGACGAAGCGGCATGGGTCGTCGATCAGCTCAAGCGACGAATCGCAAACGGGATCTCGCCACGGGATCTCGCCGTCTTCTACCGAGTCCACGCACAGTCGCGCGTGCTCGAAGACGTGATGCGCCACGAGAACGTGCCGTACCAGATCGTGGGCGGTCAGAAGTTCTTCGACCGCTCGGAGGTCAAGGACTTGCTCTCGTATTTGCGGGTGCTGGTCAACCCGCAGAGCGACGTGGATCTGTTTCGGATCATCAACGTGCCCGCCCGAAAAATCGGGAAGAAGACGATCGATGCGTTGCTCGCCATGGCCAACGAAAACCGCTGCTCGGCACAAGAGTCGATCGTCGCCCTGTGCGGGACGGACCGCGTCGGGACAGCCGCCAAGCGCGCGCTCCGATCGCTCGACGAACTGCTTCAAGAGCTGATGGTCATGGCCGAAACAGCTCCCCCCCTCGAGGTCGCCGAGGCCGTGCTCGAACGAACGGGCTACTCTGCCTGGCTCGAAAAACAAGACACCGCCGAGGCCGACGCGCGCGTCGACAACCTTCGCGAGCTTCTCGGCTCGATCACGGAGTTCGAGGAAGAGCAAGCGGACGCTGGCGAGATCGCGACCCTCAGCGACTACCTGGCTCGGATCAGCCTCATCAGCGATGTCGATACGATGCAAGACGTCGCACGGGTACCGATGATGACGGTGCACGCCGCCAAGGGCCTGGAGTTTGACGGCGTCTTCATCACCGGCATGGAGGAGCGCCTTTTTCCGCTTCGTGGCGGCGATCCCGGTGAGGAAGATCAGCTCGAAGAGGAACGGCGCCTGGCTTACGTCGCCATTACCCGCGGCCGCAAAGAGCTGTTCATCACGCATACCAACATGCGCATGATCTACGGCCAAACACGCTACAATCAACCGAGCCGATTCCTACTCGAACTCCCGCATGGGACGCACCAAGCGATGCAAACCGAGGCGCTCTCGCAGCTACCCACGCCTCGCGCGGCCTGGGGTAAGCCGCGAATGGATCGCTTCCAGACGCATGGCGAGTTCGAAGCGGCGGCCGCGCGGCAAGCCTCGCTTCGACCGCAAGGCGAGCGCTATATCGAGACGGAGGGGGAGGCCGGCTTCGGTGGCGACGACGGCGACGACATGGGAGAGACCGTGGTCATCCGCCCTGGGGCCCGCGTGCGGCATCCCAAATTCGGTGTCGGTGTGGTGCGCGCCGTCAACATGGGACAGGATCCTGTGATCACCGTCAAATTCGCCGGTTGGGCCCCGAAGCGAATCAAGCTGAGCTTTTTGTCGATGGCCTGAGGAGCGTGGGCCCCATCGTCGCTCGACGAGTGGGGCCTCACATAAAGAACAAGCGAGCGAAGAAAACGCCCGTCGTGTACGAATACAATTCGCTCCGCTCGGGCTCAGGGTCGGCAGGATCGGGCGGCGTGTCGTCGGTCTCGTCGCCTACGAGGACCGTGTTCAGCTGAATCTCGGCGCCCAGACTGAAATGCTTCGAAGGAAAGTACTCGCCCCCGACCGCAGGTCCGATCGAGAAGTCGGTGCGCGATGTCACCACCTTCGTTTCAACGGTGGCGTTCGTCATGGGATCCTGAAAAACCGATACGGATTTCTGAGAGGCAAACAGCGGACCGAGCCGCAGGCCGAGATTCGCGGCCGCGTGGTCACCAAGTCGTAAACGATAAAACGCACCGAGCCCTAGGCGAACCGTGGACTGGCTGTCAGAGTTTTCCGCGCCGTTGGACGCAACGGACTGGCTATGATGGACCCATCCGATCGATGGCTCGACGCGGACCATGCCCGCAATGTCGATCGGTACATGAACGGCCCCGCTCCCGAATGGAGATGACACCGGAATGACGTTGTTGCCGACGATGGTAAACCCCGCCGTCTCGATCCCAACGCCCACACCTACGTGGAGATCGCTCGGGTGGTTCGTCGCAGCGCTCGGTGCAACTTGCGCGAGCGCGCTCGCGCAGGTCAACCATCCCGCCAGAGCACATAGGCTGGCAATCGTTCGTCGTTTCATTGGTTCTCCTTCATTCGACCATCTGCCCTGCCAGAGGCATGACGTCCCTCCTTATACCCTTCAACTTCCACCCAGGAAAGTTCGCAACGGTACTTGCCAAGTCGAAGAAGCTATGTCATCAGTAGATCCAACATGTTTCGTTGCAGCGCATACCGTCATCATCATCATCACGACTCCGGTCGGTGATGTAGACGACATTTGCTCTGTCGCTCCAACGCCGGCCCTCTGGTCGGCGTTGTCATTTTGTGCTTCTGAACATGTGACCACCTGACTCGATGGCCGGCTGACCGAAAGGACAGCCCCATGCCCACATCTCAAAGTCCCCAAGCCACCAAGGGAGGCGTGCGCCTCGCGCTGCCAAAGGGAAGGATCCAGCCCGGCGTGACGCGCCTCTTGAGCGAGGCGGGGATCGATCTGGTAAGCTCCGAGCGCGGTTACCGCCCGCTGCTCTCACTGGCCGGTTTCGACGTCAAGCTGCTGAAACCACAGAACATCGTGGAGATGTTGGCGGCCGGCTCGCGCGATCTCGGCTTCACCGGCGCCGACTGGGTGGCGGAGCTCGACGTCGATCTCGTCGAACTGCTCGACACCAAGCTCGATCCGGTCCGCATCGTCGCCGCCGCGCCCTCCGCGATTGTGGAGGAGGGGCGCATCGTACGCCGATCGCTCACCATCGCCTCCGAATACGAGCGGCTGACGCAGCGGTGGATCGTTCGGCGCGAGCTCGAGGCCCGGTTCGTACGCTCCTACGGCGCCACCGAGGTCTTCCCGCCGGAGGACGCGGACTGCATCGTTGACAACACCTCGACAGGATCGACCCTGCGCGCCAACGGCCTGGTGATCGTCGACGAACTCTTGCAGTCGTCGACGCGCCTGTACGCCAACCCCCAGTCGCTGGACGAGCCAGGCAAGCGTACGGCCATCGAGGGCTTCGTGACGCTCGTCAAGGCCGTGCTCACCGCCCGCAAACGCGTGATGCTCGAGGTCAACGTCAGCGCGAGCGCGCTCGACGCGATCGTCCGGGCCTTGCCCTGCATGCGAAAGCCCACCGTAGCCAGCCTCGCTGACGAGGCCGGCTACGCCGTGAAGGCCGCGGTCCCGCGCGACCGACTGGCGACCTTGATCCCCGAACTCCGAGCCCTCGGCGGAACCGACATCGTCGTCTGCCAACCGTCCCAAATTGTCGCCTGAGTACACCACCATGAACACCTCCCCTCGCCTCAACCCATTCGCCGAGAATCTGCGCCCCTACTCGACACGCTCCCACGAGGCGCCCATCGAGCTGCGGCTCAGCGGCAATGAAGGCGCCGCGCCCTCCCCGGTCATTTGGGAAGTGCTCGGCAAGAGCAACGCAGACGTCGCGCGACGCTATCCATCGGAATCGGATCTGCAGTCCGAGCTCGCCGCACGCATGGGCGTTACCTTGGATCGGATCATCGTCACCGCAGGCGGGGACGACGCCATCGATCGCATCTGCCGGATGACGCTCGGCCCGGGTCGCGAGCTGGTGTTGCCAACGCCGACATTCGAAATGATCGCACGGTACGCAACCCTCTGCGGGGCAACGGTGCGCGAGGTCGATTGGCGTCGCAACGACTTTCCCACCGATGCCGTGCTCGCTGAGATCGGACCCCAAACCGGTCTCATCGCGCTGGTGAGCCCAAACAATCCGACCGGAGCGGTGGCCTCGGTCAACGACTTGAATCGATTGGCATCTGCGGCGCCCGGAGCCGTCGTGCTGGTCGACCAAGCCTACGCCGAGTTTTCGGATGATGATCTCACGCAGGCTGCGCTCGAACTCGACAACGCGGTCGTCGTGCGCACGCTCTCCAAAGCATGGGGGCTCGCTGGTTTGCGCGTAGGCTACGCCCTGGGGCCGCCCAGATTGATAGAGGCCTTGCGTGCGGTTGGACAGCCCTACGCCGTCGCTGCACCGTCGATCGCGCTCGCTCGCGCCGCTCTGCGAGAACCTCAGCTCATGCGCGACTATGTGAGGCGCGTCCGCACGGAGCGTGAGTCCCTCAGTGATGTGCTCCGTGAACTGAAGCTCGATCCTCACCCGTCGCAAGGCAACTTCATCCTCACCCGCCCCGCCGATCCCGCTTGGCTTCACGATGGCCTCGCCGGCCAGGGGGTCGGGATCCGC
Organism: Polyangiaceae bacterium; assembly: GCA_029941785.1. GTDB lineage: Bacteria > Myxococcota_A > Polyangia > Polyangiales > Polyangiaceae > JAPYTK01. The sequence goes on from JAPYTK010000099.1 coordinate 5,489, forward strand.
ACCTGGCCCGACGACCCCAAGCTAGCCAACTACGCCCGAATCACGTGCCCAGGCAATGAAGCGGATTGTTCTCGATTGGTGGGCGCGCTGCGCACGACGGTCGAGCCGGAGGTGCTTCTTTTCGACATGGACGGCGTTTTGGTGGACGTCTCGGCATCGTATCGAACGGCGATCCAACAAACCGCCGCGAGTTTTGGCGTCGCCGTCACGGATCGCGATATCGCAAACGCCAAGAACGCTGGAAACGCAAACGACGATTGGGCGCTGACCGATCACCTGCTTCGCGCGCGCGGCGTCACGGTCAGCCTGACGGAAGTTACGCAACGCTTCGAATCTCTCTATCAGGGAACAGCGGACCGAGCGGGCCTCTTCCAACGCGAGACCTTGTTGGTCAATCGAAGTGACTTGATCGCGCTGCGCAAACGCATACGCCTCGGTATCGTCACGGGCCGACCACGAGCCGATGCACAACGGGCCCTCGAACAATTCGCGATTCAGGACCTCTTCGACGTCGTGATCTGTCGCGAAGACGGACCGTTAAAACCCGACCCAGCGCCCGTCCGCCGCGCCCTCGAGGAGCTCGGAGTGAGCCGTGGGTGGATGATCGGAGACACCGTGGACGACATCCGCGCCGCGCGTGCAGCCGGACTGCTCGCTCTCGGTTTTCAGTCCAGCGCGGACGAGGGCACCGCGCGCGCGCTCCGGCAAGCCGGTGCCGGCCGCATCCTACGAGACCTTTCACGACTTGGAGAGATCCTCACATGAACGCCACCATCATTGACAAGACGGCACGCCAAATCGCGCTTTCACGAAACACCCAGGAGACCGAGATCACGTGCTCGCTGAATCTCGACGGTCGGGGTCAGTCGAACATCGACACCGGACTGGGCATGCTCGATCACATGCTCGGCACGCTCAGTCGGCACGCGTCCTTCGACCTCACCGTTCGCTGCCAGGGAGACCGTGCGGTCGACGATCACCACAGCAGCGAAGATTGTGCACTTCTGCTCGGCCAGGCGCTCGACCAGTTGCTCGGCGAACGCCGAGGGATCGCGCGCTTCGGCTATGCCTATGCGCCGCTCGACGAGGCACTCGCACGGGCCGTCGTCGATCTCTCGGGTCGCCCGTGGCCCGCGGTCAATCTCGGGCTCCGTCGAGAGATGGTTGGAAACTGGGCCAGCGAGAACGTGACGCACTTCTTTCAAACTCTTGCGATGAGTAGCCGCTGCGCTCTTCATGTCGACATCCTAAAAGGAGAAAACGATCATCACCGCATCGAGGCGGCCTTCAAAGCGCTCGCCTTGGCCCTCGGATCCGCGACGCGTTTGACAGGGTCATCGGGGATCCCAAGCACGAAAGGTGTCTTGTCATGATCCCGCGTGTCGTGGTGATCGACACCAAGACGGCCAACGTGGCGTCCGTCTTGGCAGCACTTCGAAGAGCTGGTGCCGAGACGACGCTAAGTGGATGCGCCAACGTGGTCGCCCGAGCGGATCGCTTGCTGTTGCCAGGGGTAGGCTCCTTTGAGGCGGGCATGAAACAACTGCGACGAAACGGCCTCGTCGAGCCTATCCGTGAACACGTGACGAAGGGTCGGCCCCTGCTCGCCGTGTGCCTTGGACTTCAACTGCTCTGCAACGCAAGCGAGGAAAGTCCCGGAGTCGAAGGGATCGGACTCGTCGATGCTGAGCTGAGCCGTTTCGATGAAGTACGACTCGTGCCCCAAATCGGTTGGAACCAGGTCATTCCGTGCGCAGACAGCCGCCTCATGCGTGCGGGATACGCCTACTTTGCCAACAGCTATCGGCTAACCGAACGACCACCGGGATGGAGCGGAGCCATGAGCCACTACGGCCGTCCTTTCGTCGCCGCGCTACAGCGCGAAAACGTGCTGGCCTGTCAGTTTCACCCCGAACTCAGCGGCCCGTGGGGACAAGCCCTCATCGAGCGAGCGCTAAAGTTGGGAGGCCCATCATGCTGACGACACGACTGATTCCGTGTCTTGATGTCAAGGACGGCCGGGTCGTCAAAGGCATTCGCTTCGCGGGCCTACGTGACAGCGGCGACCCCGTGGAGCGAGCCCGCATCTACGAAGACCAGGGCGCCGACGAGATCGTGATGCTCGACATCTCTGCCACCCCGGAAGGCCGCGATTGCGCGCGACACACGGTCGCGGAACTTCGCGAGGTGCTTCAGATCCCGCTGACCGTGGGCGGAGGCGTGCGGTCGGTCGACGATGCGGCGCGTCTTCTCGAAGCGGGCGCCGACAAAGTTGGCATCAACACGGCTGCCGTTGAGCGACCCGCCTTGATCGCCGAGATGGCAGCTCGCTTCGGTCGACAGTGCGTCGTGCTCGCCCTCGACGCGGCGCGCACGCCACATGACGACTGGGAAGTCGTGATCCGTTCGGGTCGAGAGCGTACCGGTCGGCCTGCGGTTGGCTGGGCAACGCGAGCGAGCGATCTGGGTGCAGGAGAAATTCTGCTCACGAGCTGGGATCGCGACGGCACCGGCGATGGCTACGACACGGCTCTGCTGCATGCGGTCAGTCAGTCCGTGCCCTGTCCGGTGATCGCCTCAGGCGGCGCAGCCTCGGCCGAGCACATGGCCCAAGCCTGTCATGCAGGCGCGAGCGCTGTCCTCGCGGCCTCGATCCTCCACGACGGCAAAACGACCATCCGCGATTTGAAAACTGCGCTCGCGACCGCGGGCATCGAGGTGAGACAATGATTATCAACTGCATCGACATCATGGACGGCCAAGCCGTGCAGCTCGTAGGGGGCAAAGAGAAGGTTCTCGAAGCCGGCAGCCCGGTCGACTGGGCCCGACGCTTCGGACCCATGGGAGAGATCGCCGTGGTCGATCTCGACGCCGCCCTCGGTCAGGGAGAAAACCGCGAACAAATCGAGGCGCTCTGCAGCCAAGCACGCTGCCGAGTGGGCGGGGGGATCCGAAGTGTTGCGGCCGCAAAGCACTGGCTCGACCTTGGCGCGACACGGGTCGTTCTGGGCACCGCCGCGAAACCCGAAGTGCTCTCGCAACTGCCCCGCCAACGCGTCATCGCCGCACTGGATGCCATCGATGGGGAGGTGGTCATCGACGGCTGGCGCACGAAAACGGGTCAACGCATCGAAGATCTCATGACCGAGCTTCGCCCCTACGTCGGTGGCTTTCTCGTGACCTTCGTCGAGCGGGAAGGCCGCATGGGAGGCATCGATCTCGAGAGGGTTGGAGAGTTGGTCGCTGCCGCAGACGGCGCACAGCTCACCGTCGCCGGGGGGATCACGAGCGCCGAACAAATCGCGGCTCTCGATCGTATGGGGGTCGACGCCCAAGTGGGTATGGCGATCTACACGGGCGCCCTCGACTGGCTCGACGCCTTCGCGGCCCCCATGAAAAGCGATCGCCGTGATGGCCTTTGGGCCACCGTCGTGTGCGACCCCTACGAACGTGCATTAGGGCTTTGCTGGTCCGACAGGGACAGTCTCCGCCAAGCCATCGAATCACGCCGCGGAGTGTACCGTTCGCGAAGCCGCGGCCAATGGGTCAAGGGCGAGACGAGCGGCGCGACCCAGCGGCTGTTGCGGGTGGACGTCGACTGCGATCGGGATGCCCTCCGTTTTGTCGTGGAGCAAGAGGCCCCGGGCTTCTGTCACGAACAAACAGAGAGCTGCTGGGGGCCACTATCGGGACTCCCCTCGCTGGCCGACCGCCTCCGCTCTCGAGCGATGGCTGCGCCCGAAGGTTCGTACACCAAGAAGTTGCTCGACGATCCCGCCTTGTTACGAGACAAGCTTCTCGAGGAAGCGGCCGAACTCGCCGAAGCCCGCTCGCCGGCGGATGTCGCGTGGGAAGCCGCCGATGTCATCTACTTCGCCTGGGTGGCGCTGGCGCGCGCTGGCGTGCCGCTCGACGCGGTCAACCGTGAACTCGATCGGCGGATGCGACTCACCACCCGGCGCAGCCAAGACCCCGAGGAGAATGTGGCATGAGTGGGCTCAGACGACGATCCGCCAGCGACATCCAACGGAGCTGCTCGCAGCAGAGCTGCGAAGTGTCCGAGAGAGCCGAAGCTATCGTGCGCGACATCCGCGACGGGGGAGACAAACTCCTGAGGACGTGGTGCGCGAACTTTCGAGAACTTCGAGACGGACGGCTCCTTTTGAAAGCCGACGCCCTCGAGGCCGCGCTCGAGCGACTCGATGACGAGACCCGTCGGTTGCTCGAGCGCACTGCCCGGCGGATCCGGGTTTTCGCCGAAGCCCAGCGCTCCTCGTTGAACAACGTCACGATACCCATCCCAGGCGGCCGCGCCGGCCATGAGGTCACACCGATTGAAAATGTCGGCTGTTACGCGCCGGGCGGGCGATACCCTCTTCCATCGAGCGTGCTCATGACCGTCATTCCCGCACGCGTTGCCGGATGCTCACGCGTATGCCTCGCCACACCCGCGCCAAGTGATCTCATGCTCGCCGCCGCGGCGATCGCCGGGGCAGACGAAGTCCTGTGCGCTGGAGGCGCACACGCCATCGGGGCCATGGCCTACGGCACCGAAACGGTGGACCCCGTCGATCTGATCGTCGGACCCGGCAACGCCTGGGTCACCGCCGCCAAACGGTCCGTCATCGGTCAGGTTGGGATCGACGCCTTGGCCGGGCCTAGCGAATTGCTCGTCATCGCCGACGAGCAGGCTGATCCCGAACTCATCGCCGCCGACCTGCTCGCTCAAGCAGAGCACGACACCGAAGCCATTCCGATGTTGCTCACAGCTTGGGACAGCGTCGCCAACGCCGTGAATGGGGCCATCGAGTCACAGCTCCAACACCTCTGCACGGCTCCGGTCGCGCGCGCCGCCATACAGAATGGCTTCTGCGTGGTGTGCGAAGATGAAGAGGAAGTCATCCGACTCAGTGATCGGCTCGCCGCCGAACATGTCCAGGTCATCACCGGAAACGCGAAAGAACTCGCACAAAAACTCACCCACTACGGAGCTCTTTTCATCGGCTCGCGATCGGCCGAAGTACTCGGAGACTATGGGGCTGGCCCCAACCACGTCTTGCCCACCGCGCGAACGTCACGCTTCAGCGGTGGCCTTTCGGTGCTTAGCTATTTGCGCGTCCGCACGTGGATCGCCATCGACGACAGCGTCGCGGCCGAGGCGCTCAACCGGGACGCGAGTCGCCTCGCTCGACTCGAAGGGCTCGAAGCACACGCACGAGCAGCCGAATGCCGTCTATCGCAACGCCAGGCCGCACACTATGATCGACCCGATGTTACGGAGCAGACGGGTGGTGTTGACCAACGGTGTGGACCGCGATGAAATCGACGATCTGGCTCACCGCGTCGGGTGGCGGCTGAGCAACGTCATCGCCGCAAACCCGCAGCTTCCCGCGCAAGTCATCTTTTCCACCACGGAGGCGCAGACCTTCATCTTCATGGTCGAGGATGCCAGGCTCGACGCGGTGTACCTCATGGCGGCGGGACCGGGGCACGAAGAAGCCGAGAACCAATGCCGCCAACTCCCTCACGTGGATCGCGAGACGCTCGACGCCATGCTCGCTCCGACGGCGAGCAAGGCTATCCGGTGTCGAGGGCTCGGCTTGCTGGTGCTCGTCGCTGGCAATGAACCGCGAACAGACGATCTCAACGTCATCACCCAAGCCATGCAAGACCCCGACGAACAGCTTCGGCGAAGCGCTCTGACGGCCTGCAGTTATGCCCCGTGGGGGGAGCTCACCATCGCGCTTCGGCAAATGGCAGAACACGACGCCTCTGGCAGTCTACGAGACGGCGCGCAGCAAATCCTCGCGGCGCGCGGAGAAGGTTGACGCGAACGACCACACAAAACCATGACCATGAAGCCACAGCTTCCCTACCGCCCGCGCCTGAGTGAAGAGGCCATGATGCGCCGCCATCGCGTCGATGGTGAGGACAAGGGCCTCATCTTCGACACACGCAAGGCCAAAGCGATCGAGATCACCCTCGAAGAACTCGCGCTGCTGGCCTGCGCAGATGGCACGCGGGATCTCGGCGGGATCCTGCTCGAGGCAACACGACGTGGAGTCTACCGACGCGCCTCGACCCTCACGACGCTGCTCGCCTCACTGCAGGAGCAGGACCTGTTGTCCGACGGTATCCCTCAGCCCCCCCGCACAATCTCGAGACTGGCTGACGACGTCCCGCTGGATGTGCTCGATGATTTTTCGTTGATCTGTGATCAGAACGGAAGTTGCTGCTCGACCTACAGCTCCGTCGCGCTCACTGAGAGCGACACGGCCCGCGTGCGCGCTGTCATCGACGACGCCACCTTCTTGCCCTTGTACGGCTCCGCACCATCGCACTTTTGTGCCGCAGATCTCGAAGATGGCCACTGCGGTTTTCTCGCCGACGATGGCAGCTGCCGAATCCACAGCGCGGCAGGCGCCGAAGCCAAACCACGTGGATGCCATCTGTACCCCGCCTCCTTCGTCTACGACGGAGAAGCGGTGCGCGTGGCGGTCAGCGTAGAGTGCAGCTGCGTACTGGATAGCCTCGGTCGCCGCGACGGAAACCCACTCGTCCCCGCAGGAGCAAACTGCGCCGCAGATCTCCTCGCAGCCACCTCGGTCGCACACCTGCAGGATACTTTCCAATTGACCGCAACTTTTCAGGCCACACGCGATGAATTGAGGTCCTGGACCCAAGCTGTGTATTCCCATTGCGTCACCCTCGATGATCCCCTCGCAGCTAGCTGGGCACTTGCGGGGTGTATCGAGACCGAGGGATTGAACGTATCGGCCTGCCTTGACGCCATGCTCGCCTCGGTGGCGCCCGACGCGGCCGATCTCAGCACGCTCCTACAATCGCTCGCTACCACGACGGCACAACGGGCGAACAGTAGCTCCGCTTGGCGATCCGCAAAGGACCGGTCGCGACGACTCGGCCACTGGCTCAGGGAGGCTAGCCAAGCCTTGCTGGTCCCCAACAGAGTCGACGAATTGCTCGCCGAGGCCGCGGGAAACCGGACGACGGATCGCTTCTATCTGCGCTCCACGATTTTCAGCTACGAGCTGGTCGCTCCTAAAACGCCCCGTCCGGCCTCCACCCTGGTGACCGCATTACGCGATCGCTCCATCCGGATGTTGTTGGCTCGAGAAATGCGAAGCACGATCCCTGACGATTGCCAGCACGATCCGTCCGTCAAACACCCCATCACAGCGGTAGAAGCCATGATGCGTGGACAAGGACTGGTTTCCTACGCGGCGGATCTTTGAGCAGATAAGCGCGACAGCAACGGACGACGACGAGTGGGCTCGTGGTTGAACTCGTCCTGCTCTATGATGGCCCCCATGGAAGCGGACGCGCTGCGGTGCCGGGGTGACATCACTCTCTTCGAGAAACTCAAGAACGACCGCCACGTGAAGCGGGCGCTCATCAAGGGAAACGAACGACCCTCCCCCGACCTCACACTCAAGCTGTTTTCCTGGTCACGCTACGCCGAGATCAGCGCCGACCGCGACGGTGCCTATTGCACCGAAGACAACGACGCCGCATCACAGAAGCGGAGATCGCCGTTTTCGAGAAATTCTTCGGTAGGCGATCCTTTTCCGACAAACTCGACGAGGCCGCGATCTCCCGCGACCTCAATCACCGCATTGCCGAGATGAACGCTCACGTGCCCCAAGCCCGTCGCGTCCAGGTGGTCCGGGATTTGTGCCTGGTCGTCCGCGCAAACAACATGATCGAGCCCAAGGGCCGCCAACCGCTCAACGAGCTCGCCGAACGATTGCAGGTGCCCGCCGCGATCGTCGATCAAACCCTCACCGAAGAAGTGGAGCCTGATTGAATGCTGAAGACGTGTGTACTTGGCGCCGGTGCCTTTGGCACCTCGCTAGCCAAACACCTCGCCGATAAGGGTTATCCCACGACCCTGTGGGCGCGACGTGAGGAACTCGCCACCGCGATCGAAACAGAGCGCTGCAACTCACGTTACCTGCCCGGCGCACCGCTGCCCGACACGCTAACCGCAACGAGCAACATGGAGACAGCCCTCGATGGTGCGAAGCTCGTTCTCTTCGTCGTTCCCTCTCACGCCACCCGCGATGTCGCGCAGACGGCGAAACCGCTCCTCCAATCCGAAGCGCTCGTGTGCTGCGCGACGAAGGGCATCGAGAACACGTCCCTCGCGCTCATGAGTGAAGTGCTCAGCGAGGAACTCGGTGAAACGCACAGCGAGAAGCTCACGTTTCTCACCGGCCCCAGCTTCGCAAAAGAAGTGGCCGCTCAGCGCCCGACCGCCGTCACCATCGCCGGCTACCACGCCGAGACGACGAAGGCTGTGCAGCACGCTGTCGCGTCCGACTATTTTCGTGCCTATCGGAACGACGACGTGATTGGCGCCGAGGTCGGTGGCGCGCTCAAGAACGTGGTGGCCATCGCCGCCGGCGCCATCGATGGTTTGGGCTTCGGACTCAATGCACGTGCTGCGTTGATCACGCGGGGCCTGGCCGAGATGAGTCGGCTTGCGGTCGCCAAAGGGGGCCAAGCGATCACCTTGGCAGGCCTCGCGGGCATGGGCGACCTCGTGCTGACCTGCACCGGCAGCTTGTCCCGCAATCGCACCGTCGGCTTCGAACTCGGCAAGGGTCGCTCGCTCGCCGAAACCCTCGAGTCTCTCGGGCAAGTAGCGGAAGGCGTGCGGACGACCAAGAGCGCACGGAACCTCGGCCGTAAGCTCGGCGTCGAATTGCCGATCACCGAAGAGGTGTATCGCGTGCTCTACGAAGACAAGCCCGCCAAACAAGCGGTGCTCGATCTGATGACCCGGCCGCTGAAGCCCGAACGAGATTGACGAGCCGTGCGAGGGCGTCACCGAGCCTCCATGATCCTGCTGCTGTGTAGCGGTTGCGTCCGCTCGGCGCCCACACCGCAGCGAGCCGCCGACACCCGAGATGCCGCGATCACCGAACGGCGAGCGGCCACGCCCGTTCCTCATGGTCGCTCCCACCTCGGAATGCCAAGCTCAACCGCGGGGCCTCTGAACACCCATCCGTCGACGCCACGGAATCGTTTCGCGACACGACGGATCGGTGCAAAGCCATCGCTCACCGAACCGTCGAGCCCGCCGCGAGTCGGTCCGCGGGACATCCGCTTTAGCCGGACACGTATGGACAACGCCATGCGGCTGCTCGCTGAGGCCGGGAAGTTCCATCTGATCATCGACCGGCCCATGCCGCAGCTCGTCACCGCAGAACTCCTCGCCGTCGAGCCCTACGATGCCATCCTGAGTATCGCCGAAGCTCACGGTATCCACGTTCGCTACGCCGGTGGCGCGGTGCAGGTGACGAAGGGTCCGCCAGACCGCTAAACCTCGTCGGATTTCGGGGCCTCGGCCTCAACTTCAGACGTCGCCAACTCGCTGGAGGCAGGCGACCTCGCCTCGATGAGTTGGTCGATACGGACGCCGTTGATGATCAGACCCTCGATGTTCGCGTCCTCGATCGTCAAGCCCGACATGTCGACATCGATCATGCGTGCCCCGGCGAAGCTAACGTCCTCGATACGCGATTCGGAGAAGGTCGCGTCCCGTACCGTGCTCTCCTTGAAGCTCACATCCTCTACCGTCGCGCCACGGAAGCTGAGGTTTCGCATGGTCGCCCGAGCGAAGCTCACATCCTCGATTCGAGCCTCGGCGAAGCTCGCGTCACGGAGCGTCGCGCCGGTGAAACTGACGTTTTCGAGGGTTGCGCCAGAAAAATCGTGTTCCGTTTTCGAGGAGTCACTCATCGTCTTGAATCATAACGCGCCTGGGCGTGACGTGCCCGTCGGTGGTATAAATGGCTCAGGTTTCTTGGTTTTCTTGGAATTTCGTTCATGAAGCACCCGTCCAGCACAGCCCTCACCCTCTCCGGCGGATTGTTGTTGTTGGCCTGTGGCGCAGACACGACCACCGCGGGCTTCCACGAACTCACGACCGCCTCGAGTACGAGCGGTGCGGGCGGCATGGGCGCCACCGCAGCGGGCACAACCGCGAGCGGCAGCGGAGGGGACGTCGGCGGGCCGAGCACCGGAACGGGACCGCACGGTCCGATCGGTGGAGATCGCCCGGTCAATGTTCACGTCCCACCGAGTTACGATCCGAATGTCCCCACCCCGCTGCTTATCTTGCTGCACGGCTACAGCGCCAACGGTGATCTACAAGAATTTTATCTCGACCTCAGCAAGGAAGCGGACGCCCGGGGTTACCTGTACGCCACGCCAAATGGCCTCAAAGACAAGCAGGGCCTCAACTTCTGGAATGCCACCGACGCCTGTTGCAACATCAACGGTATCGACGTCGACGACTCGGCCTACCTCCGCCAGGTCGTCGAGGACATCGAGACCGCGTTCAACGTCGATCCCAAGCGAATCTTCTTCGCAGGACACTCCAACGGCGGCTTCATGTCACACCGCATGGCGTGTGACCATGCTGACAAGGTCGCGGCCATCGCGTCGCTCGCCGGCGCGACCCATCTGGATCCCAAGGACTGCAAGCCTACAGAGACGGTGGCGACGCTCAACATCCACGGCACGCTCGACGGTATCATTTGGTACGGCGGCGGCTCCTTGCTTGGCAATAGCTATCCCGGCGTCATCGAAACGTCGCAGCGGTGGGCCACCTACAATGGTTGCTCGACCACAGCGGACACCTCGCCTGGCTCGATGAACATCGAGGCGGTGATCCTCGGTAAGGAAACGAAGGTCCGGCGCTACGACATCGGGTGCAAGCCCGGAGGCATGGCCGAGCTGTGGAGCATCCAGGCCGCCTCGCATCTGCCGATCTTCAACGGCACGTTCCGACAGAAGGTGTTCGACTTTCTCGAAGCGCACCCCAAGCCCTAGCGACCTCTGAGACGTGCTCAGCCGCCTGAGCCGCCGATGCCGCCTGAGCCGCCGATGCCGCCTGAGCCGCCGATGCCGCCTGCGCCGCCGATGCCACCTGCGCCGCCGATGCCGCCTGAGCCGCCGATGCCGCCTGAGCCGCCCACACCGACGGAGGTGACGGAGCTGACGGAGGTGACGGAGCTGACGGAGCTGGTGCACGAAGCTTCGGTGCAATTGAAGCTGCCGTCAGCCGTGCACATGCACAGGTTGCAGCCATCGCCCGCGGGATAGGATCCCCCAATGAAGTATGGCTCCCCGTCATGCTCGCACGTTGGACACGCCTGCGTCGTGCACACGACCATCCCATTGGCCTGGCAACTGCAGCTATTGCAATCGGGCCCGGGTACGCTCTCGCCGACATCGTACGTTGTGCCGTCAACCGTACACGTGGTCGACTCGCACGCGGGCAAGCTCGCCACAAAAGCGGCGGCGAGGAAGGCGAGCAACGGGAAGCTGACAGTTTGCGCATTCATGCGTCCACCTTACTTCAGCGGGCAACGATGTGCGACGAAGGGGCCGTTGATGTCAAACTCCCATGTGGAGCTCCCTTTGATGACGCCGGTGACCTGTTCGTCGTCGATCGCAGTGATCTCGACCGTGCCGTCCCAGAAGGTGCCACCACCGCCACCGCAAAATCCGCCGCCCTCGTCGGCCGTGTTGAACAACATGAAACCGTCGAGTTCTTCGAGGGTGTAAATTCCCGGCGCGTGAAGCTCGGTCGGAAGTTGAAAGACTGCCTGCCAGTAGCCACAGTCGCCGACGCGCTCGGAGGGATCGCTGCAGGAGAGTGGCTGATTGGCGATCTTGATGAAGAGGGTGTCGAACGCCGGTCCACTATGACCGCCCACCGTCGTGGAAGAGGCGGTCGTCCCCTGGCCAGCATCGACGTCATGGGAAACGGAACCATACTCGTAGGCGATAACCTTGGGTCCGAATGGGACGGGAGGCTTCACATCGGGGGAACCGCCGCCCTCGCCCTCCGGCAGCCGCTCGAGTGGATGGCTATCCACGAACAGGTCTTCGGCTGGCAGACATGCGGTAGCGGTGATTGTCGAGAGGGCGATGAGAATAAAATGATTGCGTGTCATGCTGCGTTTCCGTGTCTGGTAGTTGCACACGGCACAGCCGCAAGGCGTGTGCCAACAAACTAAATTCAATAATGTTACACAGATACCTATTTCATTCGAAACGGATCCCTCTTGCCATGTCACACTTGGCACACTTCGACACAAGTTGGCAATCTTCGCTGTCGCTCGCCGACGACCATCAGGTCACTTTGCCGACGAAACAGGTGCGACCTCGACGTGCAGAGGCTCAGCCTCGAACTGTAGAGGCGCCGGTACGCTCGCGGGCTTGCCGACAAAACGGACGTGCACGTGATCGACATGCCACGGCGACGGGCGAAGCAAACCGTCCTCCCCGAGGGCGGCGTAGGCCTCATCGTGGATCCAACGCCGGCGCTTGAGCACTTCGATCGCTTGGCGAATGGCGTCGATATAGGCTTGATCGGTCAAGATCGCCTCAACCTCGGCGATCGGGCCTTTGCGCCTCGCCGCGTCCGGTACGTGGCGTCCTTTTGGGGTCGGGCCGTCGATCAACAGACCGAGCAGGTAGGCCAAGCGCAGAGCATCGAGTCCTTTGACGGTTCCAGGAGAACACACCAACTCTTGTTTGCCAACGAGCACGCCTTGGCAACGGCGCTCGAGCCAAGACGCGTCGATTGATCGCGATGGCAAGCCGATGTCGAGATCGCGTCCCTCGCCGTGACTGATATGTCGCGGCTTGTCGAGATCCACGGCCGGTCGCTTTCCATCCCATTGGGTCGCATCCCCAATCGCGATCGGATTGCGACGAAATCGCGTACGCGTCTGACTGAGCGCGAGGTGCATCGCCTGGGCGATGTCGGCCCGAATGAAGAGATAACGTGATGGGGCCTGCATGACGTAACCCGCCGCGGCGTCGCCCGGAAATGGAAATCCCACGAGCGGATGCACGCGACGGCGTGCCTGCAACAGTTCGTCCTTGGCAGGCGGTACGTAAGGGGCGCGCGGCGTGACAACCCGAAACAAGGTGATGGGCGCCGTGACGTCCACCAACACCATCACCTCGATCTCGCGATCCTCTGGCGTGGCAAAACTCACGAAACTCGGCAACAATCCATCGTCGTCCTTGGTGGCAGTGCGCAAGCCGTCGAGGTGAGTGCGCTCGACGAGTTCGAAGCGTCGCAAGGCCCTGCGTGGCCCTCGCAAGCCGAGGGTGACGAAGGAATCGGCGGGGGCAGCCACGAGAACAGCCGTAAGACCTGCCTTGACGGAGATGGTCGATTGGCCATCCGTCAAACGCAAGCGTGGCGCTGGCCCGTCCGGCGTCCCTTCGACCAGCTTGCTCTTCGCAACCGGGGGGGCGGCCTCCGTTCGGGACGCCTTCGCGGGTATCGCGGGCAAGCGTGGCGATCCAAGCTGCGGTGGAAAAGGACTCACCTTCAGAGAGGGGCCTGAACGAGGAGCCGACCCGCAAGCCGTAAGGAGCACGGCGACGGGGACAATCGCGCGGTAGCGCCACATGGTTTTCGCTCTAGCACTGCATTGGCG
>JAPYTK010000100.1 GCA_029941785.1 Polyangiaceae bacterium
GGGGACCGCGGCGCGGGGGGCGCGGGGGGCGCGGGCGGCGCGGGCGGCGCGGGCGGCAACCCCTAGGGGGCAAGCCTAACGATGGCGGCGCGTGAGCCGCCGGGCCGCTCAGGGGGTCAGGACCTCGAAGGCGACGTGTGCATGTCGAAGCGCATTGTCGACATAACTCACGTAGAGCTGGTCCTTGTCGAAGGCGATGCCGACACGATCCCCCAACCAACGATCGTTTTCATCGTTGAGCTGAAGGGTGAGCGGCTCATGGACGAGCGTGCTGCTGATGTAGGTCGGGAGCTCCGGCTCGTCGGGCGGCTCTTCCGGCGGCGTGACGAGGTCTTCGTTCGTGAATCGTACGCGGCGTAGTGAAGCGGACTCGTCTCCTGGGCCGGCGCCTGCGTAAAACAGGGCGTGCCCGATGTCGGGAGCCTCGACCGTGAGCTGAGGCACCGCAAAAAGAGCCGATTCTTCGGGGTTGCTCAACGTCAGCCAACTCGTCACGCTCGCACCGGAGTCGGCGGAGCGGGCCACGCGTACCTCTTTGAGGCCACCGGTCTTGCGCGTACCATAGACAACCCACACGTTCTTGGCCGACGCCACGCATAGCGGTGCGCCACTGATCTTTCCGTTTTCGGCTGTCGCTTGCACTCCGATGGCTTCCCAGGTTTCGCCATTGTCGCCGCTGCGTCGCAGGGTCAAAGCTCCTTGGTTCACCGAGGTGAGGTAGGTGTAGCCTTGGGGCGTGAGGTAGGCCGCGCACGGTGAAGCATGGTGATGGTGAGTGTTGCCTTCCGTGAGCACGCGATTCGTCCATTTCTCACCGTCCTTGCTCGTGGCGATGGCGAGTTGCGACACGCCGCCGACCAAGGTCGTGTACCCGACGAGCAGGCGGCTTGCGTTGTTGATCGCGAGCTGCGGACGTCGATAAAAACCGACCTCGTCTTCTTCGGTGACGCGGAACGGCGATCCGAAGGCGCCTCCGCTTTCGGCGCGGGCGACTTGGATGCTGGCTCCTGTGCCATTGCGAGCATACGCGAGAAAGGAGAGATAGAAGTTGCCGAAATTATCACTGATCACATCCGGCGATCGGTAGCTTTCTCCGAGGTCGGACTTAAGGGAGAAGGGCTCACTCCACGTGAGCCCCCGGTCTTTGGAAACGACGTATCCGATATGGGTGGGGGCGTAGCCGAGGCGGCCGGAATAGACGAGGTAGATGAGGCCTTCGTTGGATACGGCGATTTGCGGATCACTCTCGACCGTGCTGTTGTCGGAGACAGAAAGAATGTGGCTTTGGACCGAGCCACCGGCGCCGCCAGTCCCCTCGTCGCCGGCCGGCAAGACCAGGGGCGGCGCCTCGCTACATGCGCTGAGCGCGAGCCATCCGATCAAAGTGAAATAAGCCCGCATGCCATCATCATAGCGCGAGCGGTCGCCCAAATGAAGCGTACGTCGTGGTCGGCGGCGGATGCTTTGCCAGCTGAAGGGGCCTGCTCGGCGTCGCTGCGATGAATTCAGTTGGCCACGCAGATGCCGAAGCCGGCGGGGTAGCTCTTGCTGCCGCCCTGGCAGGTGTGGCCCGTCGGGCATGTGTTCGCGTCGTTTGTTTTGCAGATCTTCATGCACTCGTTGAGGCCTTTGGAGCACACGTGATCTTTCGCGCACGGACACGCGTCTCCTGCCATTCCGGTGCCAGGGGAGTCGCAGCTGGTCGTGCCGTCGGTCCGGACGATGGTGCATACCAGCCCGTCTTCGCAGCTGTTGTCATCGAGCAAGGTGCACGGCGTGACCGGTGTGCAGGTTGGGATGGGAGAGAAGGTGTCTGGCGGTTTGCGATCGGCGTTTGCGATCACGGAGGTCCTGCAGAACGTGTCTGCGCCGCAGGCTTCGACGTCGCCGCAGCAGTAGGCGCGACAAACGCCCGGAGTCACGCAGCCGAAGCCGGGAGCGCAATCGCGGGCCGAGAAACAGACCCCGCCGTGGACGCCCGCGCCGAATTGGTCGGTGCATTGGCCGCTTGCCCCGTCGCTCGTGGAGACGAGCTGGCAGCTGTAGCCGCCCGAGCCGCCCGAGCCGCCCGAGCCGCCTGAGCCGCCCGAGCCGCCTGAGCCGCCTGAGCCACCTGAGCCACCTGAGCCTCCCGAGCCTCCCGAGCCGCCCGAGTCGCCCGAGTCGCCCGAGTCGAGCGTGCAGTCATCGGCGACACCGGTCGCGGGAATACATGCGTTTCCGCACAGTGCGGAGGTCTCGGGAGCCGCGCCCATGCCGCCGTCGCCGAAGTTTCCGTGGATGCTACCGCCGCCGCCTGCCCCCGATACCGCGCCTGACGTCGTCCCAACCCCGATGCCGGCGCTTACGCCCGGCATGGCGAAATCGGCGGCGCTCATCGAGCAGGCTGCGCCGAAACCGGCCAACGCGATGAGACTGGCGGTGATGCGATGAAAGTCGTTCATGGGGAAGGGTACGAAGCAGTGTGCAGTTTGGTCTTACCGAGCACAACATTCACGATCCATGCCGCCGGAGGCTGTTGATCGTAACGTACTGAAATCACGTATTTTGCCTGGCCCCCGATGATCGCCGTGGCACACCGACTATGATCCTGCTGTCAGCGCTTGCTCGTGACGTGCCTCGTGGTGCGGTTGCCCGCCTCGTCGTAGGCTCGGATGACGAGCAGCCCGCCTCCGGTTGGCGGCACGACACCGCTGATGTCTGCATCGAAGGTCTCGACCGCGTCGTCGAAGACACCGTCGCTCGGAAAGATTGGGAAAAACCGTGCGCCGCCGACAGGCGCCACCTCGATACGCGCAACCGGGCCCAGCCCATCTTTCGCTTCACCCTTGAGTCGGCCGCCGACCAGGCTCAACGCCGAGAGTACAGGTGGGGTGTTGTCGACCAAGACCTGCTGGAGAATCAGGCTGTGGCTCCAAGCGCGGTCGGGGGGATTGGCGAGCTCATCGCTCGCGTCCACGCGCAGCTCGTAACGTCCTTCGGGAAGGTCTTCGGTGTCCCAAGAATAGCTGGTGGTCGTGTGGGTCGTGTCGCTGGGCAAGATCGCGTACCAACGATTGCTGCCGATGGTGCGGTAAAAAAGCCGGTATCGGAGGGTATCCTTGTCTGGATTCTCGACTTTCCAGTTGAGCTTCACCTTGCTGCTCGGCTTGTCCAATGGCCCCCCCGAAGCGGGAACGGTCTTGTTTTTTTTCGAGTCGGAACTGCTCTTGCCAACCGTGACCTCGCTCAGTAGAGCGCGCGCATTGTCGGTAACGAAGGCGAGTTCAATCCGCCGCAGGACCGCATTCGCGTCGCGATTCCAGCGGGCGCGGACCTGGACATAGCGTGCCGAAGGGCTCGTGACGACGGCCGAGGTCTTCATCGCGGCCGACCACGGGCTCCAGTTGTCGTTGGGTTTCGCGGTATTTCCGGACCTCGTTTGAATTTCCAAGGCACCATCGCTTCGCCATTGCAGGCGGCCGAAATGGGCTCGCATTCCCGCGTCCAGAACCTTGCTCGTCCACACCGCATCTGTGCCGCCGCGTCCGGTGACAGCGTGAAAGGCGACCGGGTCGCTGGAGGCGAAATAGGGCGATTTTCCGATCAAGCTCACGCTCGATACCTGTCGTGAGTCGGTGTCGACCAGGATCGTTTTCACGTGGTTCTTGTCCACCGAGAAGATTTGACCCTCGCTACCGGTGCCGACCACGGGAAGCCCCTTGTCATCGAGCGACAAGGAGACGAAATGTGTCTTGTCGTCCTTGAGCATTAGCTCGGCTCGACCGGCGTCGTCGAAGTACATCAAGCGACCTTTTCCGGCTCGCGTCGTTGGCGGTCGCCGCAAAGAAACCGTTGGCGTGAGGGTGGTCGACGGTCGAGGTGGCGTCTTGAGCGAGCCTTTGTAGACATTGGCGACCGCGTACACGCCTCCGCCTTGTGCTTGGGGCACGACGGCGATGGCCTTGACGTCTTTGGCATCGAAGTCGCGGACGACCCGTGCCCGGCCAGGTGCCCGGATGGCGTAGAGAAGTGCCGTGCCGCTCGAACCAGCGTAGAGCACGCCGTCTTCGCCGAGAGCCAAGCTCACGATGTGAGGTTCTTCGCTGTCGAAGTACACTTCAGCTTTGCCTTTGCCGTCAACGCGGAACACCTTGCCGTTTGGACCCGTAGCGGCGAAGATCTGTTTGCGTTTGGCATCGTAGGCCACCGCCCATACGTCCTCGCTGTCGGGCAACTCGACCCAGGGTTTGAGCGTTCCGCCCGTCATCGCGCCCGGCGCGCTACGGAACAGTTTCGCACCTGGAAAACCACCGGCCACGACGTCTCCTCCAAACGCCGTGGCAAGCGAGGTGATCGCCATCGTTTCCGTCTCGGCTGCGACCTCGCTCTTGCCTTCATGGACGCGGAAAATGACCCCCTTGGGCCCGGTCGCGAGCAGCGTTCCAGTGGCGGTGGGCAAGGTCGCCCACGTGCTCGTCGCGTCGGGGATTTCGATGTTCCCATAGTGGTATCCCGCGCTCACCGCGCCGTCCGAGGAAATGGTCACGCCCTCCAGGTCGCCTCCCTTGAAGCTGTCGAGTGAGTCGAGCACGAAGGTGCGCGTTCCTACGGCGTCGACGTCGCTGCTTTGAGCAACGCCGGCAGCGAGCAGGATGGCAATCAGGGCATATCGTAATTTCATCGTCGTTTACTTTCAGCGCAGGACGTTGCGGACCTTTACGGTTACGCTTTGCTCTCCAACGATGTAGCCGCGGCTCGGAAACACGATCTTCTGCCTCGCTGCAAAGACTCGAGGAGCGAGCGATTGGGTGGTGGTTTGAAGAGCGTCGGCGGCTCCAGGTGGTAGTCGTTTCGCCACTTGGCCCGCGAACGTAGCGGCTGCCTCGTCGGGCAGGGCGTAGCTCGCCACGATGGTTTCGCCTGGAAAGTGCTGGTTAGGAAGGGTCTGGACGAGATCGTCGAAGTTCTGGGGAGTGGGGAGAAGTCGGCGAGCCCGGTAGCCAGGGGTGAGCTTGATCGTGAGCCGCCGACCCGCCAGGCTGGCGGGCACCGGCACCTCGATGACGCGCGTCATCGCCTCGCCGTAGTGAGGTTGGAGCAAGAGCCGCACCCGCGCGGGATTGCCTGCGTCGATCTCCGGTGACAGGAGCTGGGCACCGCGCAGCGCAAGGGTCTCGCGTCGGTGCACGACACGGACATCCACCCGGACTCCCGTAATTCGCCCCATCTTCCACGGGTTATTGAGAATGGCTCCCATGGCCCGCGTGAGTCGCGCACGGGCCATGGTCGACGACCCGATCGGGTTGCCCGCGCCGGCACCAAAATCTTCGATCTCGATGTCACCCGCTCCGGCGATGGAGACCGTGCTCTTCGCCCGCCACGTCATGTCGTTGCGTTCAGCCGTCGTCGCTTTCAGCGCGTTGCCGATGGCGAGCGATGTGAAGTTCGGTGCCAAGAACTGATCGTGTGCGATCTCGAACCGCCAATTGGTTTTTGGGGCACCGTGAGCGCCTCGGATGTTTAACTCTACGGGAATGGTGGGGGCGACGCGATTCATGTCGACGACGATCGACGCTTGACGGTCGTTGACGAGCGCGCCCAGCGGTTGGACGGGTTCGCCTATCTTGAAACTTCGGTTCTGGGTCGACAAGATCCAGTGGACGCGACCAATGGCGGTAGGGAGGTTTTCGATGCCGCCGTTGAACATCGGGTGCCCAAAAGCGATCAGTTTGTCGCCGACGACATGGGTGACGGTTCCAAGACCATTCATCGAGATGTCGCCACGCGCGAGTTGCACGTTGACGACGCCACCGTCGACGTAGCGTAGCGGTGAGGTGCCCGCCGTCGCCGCGGTCTTCTTCTTGGCTTTGCCGCCCCCTGCTTGAACCAAGTTCAGTCCCGTGGGCGCCAGCCATTCGGTGACTTGTTGGAAGGCAGCTGGGCCCAGTCCGCCGACCATGACGTCGGTTGTGGCGGGTCGCAGTCCCGAGCCGGCTGGAGGTGAGAGAATGGGTCGGGTGTGGGCGGCGACTTGTTGCGCGTGCAGGTCCGCGTCGTATTTGAGCGGGTCGCCGCGGAAGCGTTTGATGTTGCCGATCCCCGCCCGTCTATTTGGGCGGCGGGGCTTGCGACCGGATGAGCGCGACGAGTTTGGCAAGGGGGAGCCTGCCGTGCCCGGGGCGAGGACCTTGGGGACAGGCCGACGCAAATCGTCCAGCATGTTCTGGATGGGCGTCACGCCGGCGATGGGCTCAACGTTGAACAGCCAGCCGTAAGCGTAGGCGCCAATCATCTTGCCATCGATGTAGATAGGGCTCCCGCTCATACCTGCCACGGTTCGGGCAATGTCCAGACGCGGGTGCTTGGTTCGGACCAAGAACAGATCCTGTCCCGGGCGGAAGTTGTGGAGGGTAGAGATGACCTCGACGTCGAAGCGTTGCGGCTTCATGCCGGAAAACACCGTCAAGCCATAGCCCTTCATGCCGGGTTTTACGTCATCGACCCGCATGTATTTCCCGTCGGCCGCTGCAGGTACGGCGGCGGTGAGGGCAAGACTGGCGCTGACTACTCCACCCGTGAGGACCCCGCTCAGGACCGGGCGAAGACGAGCGAAACCGCGAAGGTGCTCAAGAAATGACACGTCCGAACCCTAGCAGCGGCGTCGGGTCGCTTCATCGCATTTTTGGCCTCGCCGGAGAATATGCCCGCGGCTGCGGTTCGCGTGCGATTCGCGCTATGCTGGCTGCACGATGGACCTCGCGCTTCTCGCGCTGCTGCTGCTCTCCTTCGCGACGTTGCTCACCGTGCATGTCGTGATTTGCGTGCGCCTCTTGTTTGCGAAGGATCGTCGTTGGAGGGGCATTGTCGCTCTGCTCGTGCCGCCCCTGGCGCCCTGGTGGTCGCGAGAGGAGGCTTGGCGGACGTCGACGCGGCTGTGGCTCGGCGCGGTGGTCGTGTATGCGCTGGCGCGGGTTGGCGCTTCGTTCTGAACGCCGAGAGGAATTGCCCACGGCCAGGGGGGCGGTTTCGGCGTTCGCTCAACGGTTTGCGAATTCGGGTGTGGATCGCAAGCGCACGCTCCAGCGTAGGCGTGGCGCCGCCTCCTTGACCCAACGGTCGACGACGGCGCGAGCGAGCTCTGCGTCAGCGCCGACGCGCACCGCAAATCCCTGGACCAAGCAGGTACCTGGCCACGAACGATAGGCCACCACGGCCGCCCGATAGGCATCCGTGTTGAACAAGCTCTCGAATTCGCCGCTCATCGTGGCGACGGCGAGAGGCGAGAAGCGCTCGGAGGTTCTTGCGTGGGCGGGTAGGGCGAGTCGTTCGGAGCCTCGTCGGTGCCGGGCCATGGTGTGATCGACGTGGCCAAGGGCGAAAGAAAAACGGTTCGCCACGGGCCGAGCCCGGCCGATGGCTTGGTTGAGGCAGTGCGTCGGCGAGTCGTTTCCGCGGCTGCTTTCGTAGGTGATGACGGCGACCGCGTGGTGGTCGTCGCCGTAGCGGAAGTTGGCGCGAGTTGGATGACCGTAAAAGCGCACGCGTCGCCAGTTCTTTCGGTCTGGAAGCATGACGCGCAGAGAGCGAAAGCGGTCCGTGTGTCCGGTGTGCGGTTGTTCGAGCAAGCGCTGAAGGGCGGCCTCGTGTGGTTCGTCCGCGTCACCTCCGGGCGCATGTTTGCTGACCGACGCCACGGTCGGAACGACGATGCCCCGGCGGGGCGAGCCGCTGCACGCGGACACGAGCACAGCCAGGAACAAGGAACCGAGCCAAGGTCTGAGCGGGACCATGTTGTACGATAACGCGTCAAGCGGGGCCGCGACGCGCGCGGCACGTTTTCGACGCCGCTCGGTGTCACCGTTTCGCTGGCGGAAGCGCGCGCGTGCGGCCGGTGTTTGCCGTTCTTTGCATGCCTCGATGAAGCACGATTTGTTCGCCGGCTGCACGCCCCTGAGCGCGTGCGTGACCGCCGATCTGACCGCCGAGGCGCACGCTCCGTACGTAGGGGTGCCGCGACCGGTAATAAGCGTGAAGGTCGGCGTCTCCCACCCACACCAGTCCCCGTTCCTCGGACCGGATTTTCTCGCTGTTCAGCCGCTGGTTGAAGCCCTCCATGACGCCCGAGAGAAAACGGCGACGGTCGCGATTGCGTTGAATGCCGTTGGCCTTCTTGTGTCTTTGCCACAACCGGTCAGCCGTTTCGTGCATGAATCCGTGCACATAACTTGCGATATCCAAGTTCTCTCGCGTGCCCGCGATCTCGAGCACGTGTCCCCGCTTGCCATCGAGAGGTCGGTACGCCGGTACCCAAATCGCCTCGACAAAGAAGTGGTCGGCCAGAATGGCAGCGAGCAGGTGCTCGCTTTCTTGAACGCGCCCATTTGGGGCGCCTAGTTGTCGGAAACCGTAGTGGCGGCGCCCCGATTGGTCGATGAGTTCGAGGTTGTGCTTGAGCATGAGCCGCTGGGCGAGCGCCGCGGCAGCTTCCGCTTCGTGTTGGTTCGGGCTCTGGGCCAAGGCCAACAGGTCCATGACTCGTTTGGAGAGTCGAGAGCGTGGATCCTGGGCCGCCTGGCTGGTCGTTGGCGCAACGTGCCGATCGGAGGGCAAGCCGCTCGCGGAGGCATCGATGCCCCGTCCCCTGCACACTTCGCGGAAGGCGGGGCCATGGGCGCTCTCCTCGACGGCGCCGAGCACCTCGTGGGTGTATTGGTGAGCCATCTCGTGCTTGAGCACTTCGATCACGTCGGTCCATGGTTGTTCGAGGACGAATGAACGTGACAATTCTATCGTTCGGCGAGACCCGTCCCAGCGTCCCAGCAGTTGAGTCGTCTCGCTTAGGAACATCACTGGGGGCCGCATTGCCTCTTTGAAGAAGCTGCGGTTCACCTCACGCCAGGTGAGCATGAGCTGCCGCAAGAGCGAAGCTTGCAGCTCTGCGCTGAGAGCCGCTGGTGTGGGCGAGGCGCTGCGTGGGCGGGGCACGGTAGGGGAGGGGATCAATCGAGGGGGACGTATGATTCGCGGGCAGGCACGCTGAAAAGCTGTGCTCGTCGCTGTTCGCTGTCAACCGCGACGTGCTCGTTCTTCGCCAGGATCAGCGCAGTGAGCCTGCCCCCGTAGACGCAGCCCGTGTCCAGTCCCGTGGCCGCCGGGTGAAGCTGTGGCTCGTCCATGGCATTGTGCCCAAATACGACATGGGGTGATCCTGCGTAGTGATGACCCCAGAGGCGTTCTTCGGCGCCGGGCGGCGGGCGACGCGCGTCGGGGCGCCCCGTCTCGTCGATGCAACGCATGTGAAGGAGATCGTGTTCATCTTGGCTCTCCACCGGTCGGCCTGGCACCAGGCCCGCGTGCACGACGAGCACGTCGTGCTGTGGCAGCTTCACCCAAAGGGGCATCGCTTCGATCTGTTCCCAGCCCTCTTCATCGATTCCTCGCGCGAGGTCGGTCAGATGATCCGAGGGCGCTTTGGCGTTCCTGCGGTGGCGCCACTGCAGGAGCCGCGCTTCATGATTGCCTCGGATGGCGACCGCACCGACCTCGCGTGCGATCGCGAGCACCTCGCAGCTGGCCGGCCCTTTCGCGACAAGATCTCCGACCAGGACGATGGAGTCCCCGTCGACCACCGCAAGGCCGTCGAGAAGATCTCCAAATTCGCGCGCGCAACCGTGGATGTCGCCGACGACGAGGGTTCGACTCACACCCGGACCTTTGCTCGTTTCGGAATGACGACGACGCCGCCGTCGCTGACGAAAAATCGCTCGCGGTCCTTTTCGAGATCGTAGCCGATTTGCATGCCTTCTGGGATTCGGACGTGTTTGTCGACGATGACTCGCTTGAGTTTGGCATGGCGGCCAATATCGATGTTGCCCAAGAGGACACACCCGTCCAGTTCGCTAAACGAGTTCACGCGGCAGCGATTGCCCAGCACGCTGCGGTGAATACGACCGCCGGAAATGACGCAGCCGAGCGACACGATACTCTCGGTGGCGGTGCCAACACGCGCGGTGGACTCATCGTTAAACACGAATTTTGCTGGCGGATCGTGATTGATCCCCGTGCGGACCGGCCAGCGCTGATTGTACAGATTGAACTGTGGCGCCACCGCGACCAGGTCCATGTGTGCATCGTAGTAGGAGTCGACCGTGCCGATGTCGCGCCAGTAGCCTTGGAGGGGCTCGCCTGGAACAAGGTTCGTGAGAAAATCGTAGGCGAAGACGCTGTCTGCGCGATCCACCATCATTGGCAAGATATCATGCCCAAAGTCGTGCAGGCTGTTGTCGCGCGCGGCGTCTTGCTCGAGCCGATCGAGCAACACTTGGCTCCGAAAGATGTAGTTGCCCATCGAGGCGAGCGCAAAGTTTGGCTGGCCTGGGATCGCTGGCGGGTTCGCCGGCTTCTCGTGGAAACGAAGGATGCGCCAGTCTTCGTCGACTTCCAGCACTCCGAAGGCGGAGGCTTCCGCAAGTGGGACGGCGATCGCCGCGACGGTCACTTCGGCTTCGCGGGCGTTGTGGGCCGCGAGCATTTGTCGGACGTCCATCTTGTAGACGTGGTCGCCGCCGAACACGCACACGTGGTCGGGTTCCTCGTCGCTGATGACGTTCTGGCACTGGTAGACCGCGTCGGCCGATCCCTTGAACCAGCTCTTGCCCGTTCGTTGTTGGGCAGGAATGGTTTCGATGAAGCTATCGAGCATCGGAGAGAGTCGCCACGCGCGCGCGATGTGCTCTTCGAGAGACGCGCTCTTGTACTGGGTCAGCACCTTGATGCGGTGCATGCCCGAGTTGACGAAGTTGCTAAGCACGACGTCGATGATGCGATAGCGACCGCCGAAGGGGACACCTGGCTTGGCCCGCTCGATGGTGAGTGGGCCGAGACGACGACCTTCGCCTCCCGCGAGCACCATCACGAGCACGCGAGACATGTCGAACGGCGACTGAATGACCGGACCCCTCATATCGAGGAGCATAGCGCAGTAGCCCTTGGCTTTGGTGACGATCCTGTCAACGGCGCGGGGCGGCGCTCAGGCGGTGCCGTTTGTCGAGTAAAATTCTTCGAATCCCGACTGCTCGACCAACGTCTGTTTCATGACTTGTTCGAGGTCGAAGGTGTTGAGCCCGAGCTTTTTCCAGCGGGCCGCGCTCACTTGCAGGGGCCGCATGAAGTTGTCCCCGTCACTTCCGATCCCGAGCGCGCGGGCGACGATGTCAGCGAGGTACACCAAGGTTGCGGGACCACGAAACTTCCCGGCCCGTTCCGGTTCGTGATGTCGGAAGGTCACCTGGGCGATGACGTCGGGGAGTTGCCACCGGCGCGCGAGGATATACCCCACCTCCTGGTGATTGATGCCAAGTATGCGGTTTTCCGCCTCGAGGAGATCGATTTCGTGGTGATCGTCGATCAGCTTGCGTACATTGGCGTAGGCATCCGTTGCTTTCACGCCCAAGATAATTTGCCCCATGTTTTGGACCAAGCCGAGCACGAAGGCCTCTTCCGGCTCGGCCATGTTGAGGCGCGTAGCGAGGAGCCGGCTGGCCGTCGCGGTTGCGTAGGCTCGCTCCCAGAGCTGTTCGACGTCCGGACTGGCGTAGTGTTCCATCGAGCCCATCACCGAGCTGCTGAGCGCCGCGGCTCGTACGGTGCGGAAGCCAAGAACGACGATGGCTTGTTTGACGGTCGTCACCGCGCTGAGGCGGGCTTGTTCGGCCGAATTGCTCAGCTGGAGCAATCGGAGCGTGAAGGCTTGATCCGATTCGACCACCCGGGCGAGTTCTGACGCGGTCGTATCGGGATCACTGACCATGCGCTGCACGCGGGCGTAGACCTTGGACAAAGTGGGGATGGCCTCGGTCTGTTCAATGATCCGTGTGAGGTTGAACTTCGGTGTTCGCTCAGATGTCGGCATCGCTCACCTCCGCGATGTCGCCGTCGCCTTCGTTCCGGGTTCGGGTGTCACTTTCGCCTTCATCTGGCTCGAGTAGGGGAACGGGGCTCGAGACGGGCACTCCGCCGAGCAAGGCCTGGAGCGCGTGGCGCTTGAGCGCTTGCATGAAGGGGTCGTCGATCACGAGGGAGAAGCGGTGTTCGAGCTCGCTTTCGATGGCTGCACGGTCAAAGCTCTCAGGCGTTCTGTCGGGCGCGGGCTCTACGTCGAGGCGGGTGATCCCGCGCCGTCGCAACGCGGCGAGCATGGGATTGGTCAAGATCGTTCCCTGGGCGATCAATACTTTGCCGTCCTTGCGCCGAAGGCCGGTGCGCAGGAGTTGTCCTGCTGAGACGATGTCAAGATCGACGATCACGAAAAGTTCGTTTCGGGGCTGCGCTCAGGTTGTGTCGAGCTGAATGTGGAACCAAAAACGGCTGAGCGCTTCGGCGTCGGTGGCCTCATCGACCTCGTATTGGATCGCCAGCGATTGAAGAGTTTGATCGGCCGAACGTGTGACCATGACGACTCGCCCGGCGAAGCGGATCGGCGAGGCGTTTTGAGGCAACTGTAGTTGCATCGCGAGCGCTTGGCCCGTGTCGATCGTGGCCGCTGCGGTCGAGGAAACGTCGCCTGGCAGCGGCCGCAACAGCATGCCTCCCAGCCAACCCGCTTGCCGTAGGGAGAGGTTCGCGACACCGAAGCGTAGCGCTCCCGATCCATCGTCGAATGTGACGCGCGCCTTCTGATCGGCGGGGACGTCGGCCCGCATTCCGTGGCGGCGCTCCTGTGGGTCGAGTTGGTTGCAAGGCGCGACGGTCTCTTCTGGGACGAGGGTGTCGGACTTGAGATTCAGCACCGCCGCCACATCTCGTCTCAAGTGGTTCGTCGTCGTCGGTAGCGAAATGACGTGGTCCACGAGGGCACAGAGCAGATCGCGGCTCATGGGCACTTCATGCTCCGCTGCCATCAGTACCAGCGGGCTGGGCTTGCAGAGATCGCGCAGCGTCTTGGTGTGGGCGAGGCCATGCTGAATGACCCGGGCGAAACTCAGAAGGATGAGCTCGGCGTCGTGCGAACGAACGGCCGTGGGGGGAGCACCGAAGTCCGGGACGCCCGGGTCATCGTCATGAGCGACGGAACAGAGGCCCGCGAGGGCGGTTGCACACTGCTCCAGTAGTTGGTCCGAGCCGCCGACCAAGACGACATGGGGTTCGGTCATGGGTGGTCTCTCGTGGGGATCTGTCATCAATGTTGCGACAGGCGCACAACATCCTCGTTTGGCGAATGTCTAACGCTTTCCTGGCGCCGGCGCTAGCGATGACTGGCCCCCAGATGGCGCGGACCCCCGACAAAGAAGCACCCCCCGGCCGCGAAGGGGCGGTCGAGGGGCGCTGCAGGGTGTGTGACGGGGCCTCGTTGAAGGATAGAGGCCCCGTCGTGCTTGGCTTGTATGTTGTCGAATAGAGGAATGATGATTCGGGAACAGACCTCCTTGGGCTGTCACAAGGTCAAACGCATGACGTCGCGAGTTATTCCGGCGGAGCCCCGAAATTGCAGACTTCTGCCATTGGATAGTTCGGCTGGGAGCGAAATCGACACCGTTGTGCGGGACAAGAGGTCACTTGGGGTTTACGGGCGATCGCGGGCCGTGGTAGCCATTGTCGCGAAACGCCAGGATAATTCATGAAGATCGCTTCCGTATTCGCCATCACGTTGACGACCGCTTTGCTCGGGGGCTGCGGCTCCGGAGAGATCCCTTACAAACCGCGCCCAGCCTACACGGGCGAGAAGCCGAGTCTCCCGACCGTTCCCACGCTGCCGAACAAGAAGAAGAAGGAAGGGAACGCGTACACTGTCTGGGGTGCGACCCACGATCTGCGGAGCATCGTTCACCGCAACGACTTTGCTGGCAAGAAGACCACCCTGGTGGGTTGGATCGTCAAGACGAACTACGCCGATGCGCCGGAATGTGCTGTGCATAAGACCGGCAAGGGCGATCCGCCCGACTGCAAAGCTCCCGTGCCTTCCTTCTGGATCGCTGACAGCAAAGACGAGAAGGAGATCATGATCTCGGTCATGGGTTGGGCCTCCAACTACGCGCAGATCTTCACGCTCATCGAGGCGCTGGACAAGGACGACGAAGCCAAGCTCGCAGATGAGTTCTTTGGCGTCGATCTTCCGTCGCCGCTTCCGAACGACGGCGCTCGGGTCAAGATCACTGGCAACTACGGAATCAACTACACGCGCTCGACGAAGGGCACGGCCGCTGATCCCAAGTATGGCATCATGACGCCGGACAAGATCGAGTACCTGACCGTACCGCCGATGCGCGCGGTCTTGCCGGGCATGAAGATCCGCAACAAGACGAACAAGTAGGTCGTCTATCCGGGGCTCGGAGTGGCCCGCTCCAGGCTGTCACTTTGGTGCGTCGGTGATCCGATCGCTCATCCATTGGGCGATCAACTTGATCTGGTCATCCGACAGCTGGTCCGCGAATCCCGGCATGTGACCCTCGAGCTTGTCATCCATCGCTTCGGCCGGGTAGGTCTTGCCGCTACCAGGATTTCGGATCTGTGCCTCGATCCACGCGCGTGAAGCCCACCCGCGAAGTTCAGGCGCCAAGGACTCGTCGTCGTCCGTTTCGCCATCCACTCGGTGGCAGCTCGTGCAGCGCAGGCTCACGATTTCCTCGCCCTTCGAGCCCTTGTCGGCCTTGCCGTGGGCTTGTGCGACGAGAAAGTCGACGACGGCCTTCTGATCGGCGGGTTTGATCTTGGTGAAGTACTCCGCTTCTTCCTTGTCTGCGGGCGGGCGGGTGAACGAGGGCATCATCCCCTTGAAGGGGGTGCGGCCAAACATCATCGGGTCGTCGGGATTGTCGAGTACCCGGATCACCCAGGCGGCGCGACCAAAGTCCGTCAGATCCGGGGCGGTGTCCTTTCCCTTTTCGGGCCCCATGTCGCCCATTCGGTGGCAGCTCGCGCACAGCTTTTCGAAGAGAGCCGGCCCTGCCGTGTGGGGATCGCGGGCCAGCATCGCGAGTGGGCCGTCTGGGGGTACGCCCCGTTTGGCGAGCGTGACGGCGCGGGCGGCTTGCTTTTCGGCACGCTCGATGGCTTTCGCGAAGCTAGGATCCTTCTTGTCGCTGGAGATCGAAGAATAGGTAAGGCCCACGCTCAGCAGTCCAACGATCCCGAGCGGTGCGAGGTACTTCAGGCGGGGGCGCAAGGCTGTGCTCGGCCCCCGATCGATGAACGGCATGGCGACGAGGTAGCCGCCAAGCAGCAAGGGGATCCCCCCCGCGACTACCCATTCGATCCGACCCGGAACAAACTTGAGAGCCTCGAAGAGGGCGAGAAAGTACCACTCGGGCCGGGCGGGATAGTCGCTCGCGGGATCGGCTGGTCCATCGAGAGGGGCGCCGTGAAACCGGTAGCTCAGGTAGCCGAGTATGATGAAGATCGACAGTCCGATCGCAAGATCGAGGGCGACCTGTTTGGGATAGAAGCGATCGACGTGTTTGGTGTTGGCGCCAGCCGGAGGCGTGACGCCGTGACGACGAAACATTGCGATGTGCAGTGTGAGAAGCACCAGTGTTCCGATGGGGAGCACGGCCACGTGCAAGGCGTAGAAGCGTGACAAGGTGAGGTGGCCGTAGTCTGCGCCGCCGACCAGCAGTTCTTGAGTCCACGCGCCGATGAGCGGTAAGGACCCCGCGATGTTCGTCGCGACCTTCGTGGCCCAGTAACCTTTTTGATCCCAGGGCAAGAGGTAGCCGGTCAGCGCGAAGCCCAGGGTGAGGCCCATCAGCCCGAGCCCGAAGAACCAGTTCATCTCGCGGGGCTTCTTGTAGGCGCCATAAATAGCCGTCTGCCCGAGATGCATCGCGAGCAGCACGACCATCGCTTGGGCCCCGAAGTGGTGCAGCCCACGCACGACCCACCCGGCACTCATCTGGTGCTGAATGTACATGACGCTGGACCAAGCGGTGGTTGCGCTCGGAGCGTACGCGGTCATGAGAAGAACGCCGGTGACCGCTTGAATGATCAGAGTGAGGGTAAGGGCGCTGCCCCAGACGTAGGCCCAGCGCGCACCACCTGGGATGGGTTCGTCCAGCGCCTCGTGCATGAAGTCGCGATAGCCGGTACGGTCGTCGAGCCAATCGAACAACTTCATCCGATTTTCTCCTTGGTCACGACGCCTTGACGGAATCGCGAGAAGGCAACTTCGATCCAACCATCTTTGATGCGGGTGTCGAGCGTATCCATGCTCCGGGGCGACGGCCCGCTCTCCGATTGGCCATCGAGCGAGAAGCGTGATGTGTGGCACGGGCAGCGAAAGCCCGTATTTTCGGGCCCGAGACTGATGGCGCAGCCGAGGTGCGGACACTCGGCCGTCATGGCCCGGACGGTCTGGCCCTGTCGCTGCAGCCACACGGCTCCAAGCGTTTGGTTGCGGGTGAGCGTATAGGCGTCTTGTTGGTCGCCCCGGACCTTGAAGGCCACCGGCTTGCCTTCGGGTAGTGCTTCGAGCGGTGCGATGCGGAAAAAATGTGCGCCTTGACCGATGGCGCCGCGCGGTTGATCGATGAAGCGGTAGGCAGGTAACAGGAGGGCCGCCGCGTACACGGCGCTGCCGGCGGAGACGAAGGTCGTCAGGGCCCGGCGTCGCGAAGGCTCCTCCGGCAGGGCCTCGGGCGGCTCCGAGGCTGTTGCGTCCGGACGAGCCGGTGTTTCATCGGGCGGCGAGGGGTCGGTTGCTTTTTCGGTGGCTTCTTCCGATTCTTGTTTCGTCACGTGTCGCCTCGTCTGCACAGTCCGGTCAAATCGGGCTCATGGTAGCGCTCGGGCCTGAACGAGTCCAAGCAAAGCGTCGCTCGCCCCGTGCCTATCGAAAGGGGCCCGGGCGCGTGGTATGGGCAGGGCATGACGTTCGAACGTTTCCGGGGGACGGAGCACTATCTCACCGGTCCGGCCCTCGAGGCCGCGGTGAACTGCGCGCTCGCTCTCGAGCGCCCCTTGCTCGTCAAAGGCGAGCCGGGCACGGGCAAGACGCTACTTGCGACGGCGATCAGTGAGGCGCTCGGCCTGGACCTGATCACCTGGTCGGTCAAGTCGACCACCCGCGCGCAGGATGGGCTGTATGTCTACGATACCGTACAACGTTTGTACGACGCGCGCTTCGGTGACGGCGACGTAAAGGATATTCGGCACTACATCAAGCTTGGGTCATTGGGCCGCTCCTTTGCGGCCGAAGAACGGAAGGTCCTGTTGATTGACGAGATCGACAAGGCGGACATCGAGTTTCCTAACGATCTGCTCCACGAGCTGGATCGCATGAGCTTTCGGATCCTCGAAACCGGCGATGAAATCGTGGCGAAGCAGCGCCCGATCGTCATCATGACGAGCAACAACGAGAAGGAACTACCCGACGCGTTCTTGAGGCGTTGCGTTTTTCACTTCATCGAGTTTCCTGACAGCGAGCGGATGAAGCGCATCGTGGACGTGCACCACCCGGATATCGACCAACAGCTCATCGAGCAGGCGCTGTCCGCGTTTTATCGCTTGCGGGGAGTCAACCGGCTGCGCAAGCGCCCCAGCACGAGCGAACTCATCGATTGGTTGCTCGTGCTGTCCCAATCGGGCATCGATACCGCGCGGCTCAAGCAGGAGTTGCCCTTTTTGGGTGTGTTGTTGAAGAAGGAACAAGATCAGGCTGTCGTGCACGGCGGCGACGCACGTTTTCGGCACTAGAGTCGCTCAGCCGTCAGCGCAGAAGACGACAAGGAGACAAAGATGGATTCAGGTTTTGCAATGATCGGCACGATTGGCAGCGGTCTCGTAGGGCTGATCGTGGGGCTCGCCGGTATCTACGGCGCGTGGAAGGCCTTCGAGAAAGCCGGTCAGAGCGGGGTGTTGTGCCTGATCCCGTTTGTTAATTTGTTCATTCTCGTGCGGATCTCCGGCAAGCCGATTTGGTGGTTCGTGATGCTGTTGATCCCGGTTGTCCAAATCGTGTTCGGCTTTCTCGTCTGTGTGGGGATCGCGCAGCGATTTGGCAAAAGTGCGCTCTTCGGCGTGGGCCTCTTGTTGCTCGCGCCCGTGTTTTGGTTCTTGCTCGGGGTCGGGGACGCGTCCTATCGCGCGCTCAACGCCTGATCAGTGCACCACGATGCTGCCGCTGCCGCTGCTGGTCACGCGGCCGATGATCTGTGCGACGTCGCAACCTTGGTCATGAAGCATCTTCACCGCATCGTCGGCGCGCCCGGCAGGCAGGCTCAGCAAGAGACCGCCCGACGTTTGGGCGTCGGCGAGGACCAATTGTGTGGCCTCCTCGACGCTGTCGTCAAAGGACGTGACGACGCGCGCGTACTCGAGGTTGCGTCGGCTCCCGCCCGGCACGCAGCCTTCGGTGGCGAGTTGAAGGACGCCATCGAAGAAGGGGACCGCTGCGCTGTCGAGCTCCACGACGACCCCGGATGCTTGGACGATATGTCGGAGGTGACCCAGCAGGCCGAATCCTGTGACGTCTGTGCAGGCGTGCGTCTCGTGGCGTAGGCCGACCTCGCAGGCGACGTCGTTGAGGGCGATCATCTGGGCGGTGGCGTCGGCGAGGACCGCTGGGTCGGGATCGCCGCGGCGCACCGACTGACCGACCAGGCCCGTGCCGATCCGTTTGGTGAGGACGAGCACGTCTCCCGCCTGGGCGAAACGGTGTGACCACATGCCATCGTGGGCGACGCTCCCCACGACCGCTAGACCACACTTCGGCTCGCTGTCTTTCATGGTGTGACCGCCGACAATCGCGCAGCGGGCCTTGCCGCAGGTGGCGTTGAGGCCAGCGAGGACCTGACCCAGGGTGTCGGCGGGCAGTTTTTCGACGGGCAATCCGACGAAGGACAGGGCGATCTCGGGCTTCCCGCCCATGGCGTAGACATCGCTGAGCGAATTGGCAGCGGCGATGGCGCCGAAGGCGAACGGGTCGTCGACGATGGGGGTGATCACGTCCATCGTCAGCGCGAGGG
>JAPYTK010000101.1 GCA_029941785.1 Polyangiaceae bacterium
CGGTGACCTCATCCCCGTGAACGACTTGTGCGTAACAGCTTACGGAGACCCGGTCTCGATCGTGAGCGCGCAACACCGGCTCGATGAAGTGCGCGACCGAATGATTGCGAAAGTCGCCAGAGACATAGCCAATACGGAGCACCTCCCCCGGCGAGTGGCGTACGGGCGTTCGGGTGGGACGAGCATGAAGCGCTGCCCAGGCCTCGTGCTCCTTCCGCATTTCGCGGGTGCTCAGATCTCCGTCATAGTGGAGGGCCAACAGCAAGTTGCTGCCCCGGTGCGGGTCCTCGGGTCCGATCGTGAGCGCGCGGCGATAGTGGTCGACCGCTTCGCCGCAACGGCCTTGTGCCTTGAGCGTGTTGGCGAGGTTGTTGTGGGCGTCGGCCTGCTCGGGCGCGAGCTGTACGGCACGCCGCAAGTGCTTCTCGGCTGCTTCGAGTTGGCCCGCGTCTTTGAGGCAGGTACCGAGATTATAATGCGCGGTGCTGTTGGAGTCGTCTGTGTCTACCGCCCGGCGGAAGTCGTCAGTGGCATCCTCGCCTCGACCTTGTTGCTTGCGTGCTGCACCGCGTGTGTTGTAGGCGCGGCTGAGGGCGATGCGCGCCTGCGGTGTCTCCGGCATGGCGTCGGCGGCCAAGGACAAGGACGCGACGGCCTCTTCCAGGCGCCCACGTTGGTGGTAGATGACTCCGAGATTGAGGTGCAAAATCGGCTGGCCGACGTGCTCGCCTACGGCCTTTTCGAGCAGGGCCAAAGCCAGATCGTCGCGGCCTGTTTGATGCGCGATGGTGGCCAAGTTCGCGGTCGCCGTGCCGTGCGAGGGATCGGACTTTAGGATGGCCCGGTACGCAGCCTCCGCCTCCTCGAGATCGCCCCGTTGATGGTGCTGTATGGCGGATTTCAGTCGCGCGTCTGTGTTGAAAGGTGTCGATGGATCTTCGCTCATACGAAGATCTCGATAGCCCCTGGAATGAGCTTGATCTCGACCGGAAATAGGCCGAGCGCTTCGCCGTCTACATCGATGGGGAAGACGTGTCGCTTGGCCGGATCTTTGACGTCCAAGGTGATTCGATCACAAGGGAAGACCTCGACGCCGGAGTTCTTGAGGTGGGTCCCTTTGTAGATCGACAAGGTGGAGAACAGGAAACGCAGTCGGGACGCGTCGCCCAAGGTGACCACGTGGAACAGGGCATCATCCGTCGTGGCCATCGGCGCGACTTCCATACCGCTCCCGAAGTACCGGCCGTTGCACACGGCAATGATCCGACTTGCGAGCTCGAACTGTTGTTCGTCTTCGCCCACGCCGACGGTACATTGGATCGCCACGACTTCGCTCTCGATAAGGGCCTTTAGGCTCGCGCCAAAATACGCGGCGGTGCCACCGAAGCGTCGGTTTGCCGTGGCCACGTAGTGATCGGCGATTCCGCTCATCCCGGCGGAGAGGATGTTGATAAAGTAGGCGGTGTCCCTTTCCCCGGCGTGGTTCGTGAAACGAAACTCACCCATGTCGATGGCCCGAGTTTTTCTTCGCGCGATGGTCTCACAGTAGTGATCCAAGCGATGCTCGAGATCGAGGGACCGCCGAAAGTCGCCGCCCGTACCTTGGCCGACGATGCCAAGCTTGGGGATCGTCGCTCCGGCCGCGCGCGCTCGCATGAGGCCATTGGCGACCTCGCTGATCGTCCCGTCGCCTCCTACCGCGATGATCATCTCCCGTCCTTCGAGGGCGGCTTCTTCTGCGATCGTGGTGCCGTGCCGGGGGCTCTCCGTATCCCGTCGGTCGACCTCGCCGACATAGCGGCTGATGACGCGCAGGAGTTCGTCGGCAAGCTTGCCCGTCTTGCCTCCTTGGGAGTTCGGATTGAGGATGACGAGTGGCTTCACGGTCAACTTGCTCCCCGGGCACGCTGCCGTGGCCAAACCACGCCCCGGGCCTCGAGATCTTCAACGGTGTCCGCCAAGGTCTCGTTGGGGTCGCGACAGGTCCACCCGAGTTCGGTCTCCGCCTTGGTGGAATCGCAGTACCAATAAAACTGAGACATCTCAGCGCTGATCTTGTCTAGCGGAGGTTCCATGCTGAAAAGCTTGGCGGCTTTTCCGAGGAGCGAGGCGCTGACTCCCGCGATGGTCGCGCTCGTTCGCGGAAGACGAAAGGGTGGTGCTTTGACGCCGCTTATCCGTTCGAGGCGCCCAAAGAAGGCTTGGACTGTCATGTTGGCCGCGTTGACGAGGTAGCGCTCGCCTCCCTTTCCCTTTTCCATGGCGAGGATCAGCGCAGCAGCGGCGTCCCGAGCATCGACGAAAGCGATCCCACCTGCCGGGCAGAAGGGGATCTTTCGTTCGAGAAAGAGTCGGATGTCATCGGTCGAGGAGTTGCGGAGATCGCCGGGTCCCAGCAACAGTGATGGATTGACGGCGATCACCTCGAATTGTGGGTCGTTTCGATCGAAGGCTGCCCGTTCAGCGAAGAGCTTCGAGCGGTAGTAGGGCCACCGGGCGATCTCCGCCATGGGCGTGTCGGCCTCTTCGTCGCGAAGTTCGTCTGGATCGCTCGATACGGCGACCACACCGCTCGTGCTGGCGACCACCGCCCGTTTGATCCCCGCGGAGCGGGCGGCGTCGAGCGTCGTCTTTGTTCCGTCGACATGAACGCGGTACATCGACTCGGCGTCGCCACCATCTCGTGAGACTTTTCCTGCGCAGTGAAACAGCCCGTCACAATCGGTGGCTGCGTCCCGGATGGATCCCCCGTCGAGGACGTCGCCGACGTGAATGGTAGCTCCGAGATCAGCCAGCGCCGAAGATTCACTGCGGCAGAGTGCGACGACCTCGTGGTCGGCCGCCGATAGCTGCTCGACGAGGTATCGCCCAAGAAACCCCGTACCTCCGGTGACCAAATAGCGACTCATCGAATGTCGAATGCCTCCTGGAAGGTGGCGAGCAAAGAGACATCGTTGCTCTTGACCATTCCGCTCATGATCTCCACCGGAGTGGGCATGTATGCTTCTCGGATCATTTTCGTAAAGATCTCCGGATTCGTCTTCAGGACACAATCGGCGGCTGCGCCTTTGGGTTTCCCCAGCTCGATGTGGCAGCTATCGGGGGCGAGCACGGCTGTCCACTTCGCCTCGGTCTCTTGACCGAGCGAGAAATAGAATGTGAGCGTCTTTTTGACCGAACCTTCGACGTAGCGGTCTTGCAGCTCGCGGAACAAGCCGACGAGAGGGTGTTCGCGTTTCTCTCCAAGGGCTTCGGCGATGTCAGCGAACTCGCTCAGTTCGAGCACACCACCTCGCTGTAGGGTGACCACGGCGGCGTGGGCCAACTTGGCGATGGCCCGGCATGCGGCGGTGAACTTCATCCCCTCGGTGAGTCGTCGAAGATCAGCAATCTTCAGAGGGGGACCAATGTGTGCGCTGATCTCCCGCTGTTTGGGCAGGCTGCTGCCCTTGGGCAGCGCCTCGTAGGTCCCCTTCAGATAGACTGGGAGAATGTCCACCGCGCAGCTCAGGGCGAGGTGTCCGAGGGCCGGCTTGAACTCTTGGACCACGCCGTCGGTGCTGCGGGTCCCCTCGGGAAACAGCAACACGGTTTTTCCTTCGCGAATAGGCTCGGATGCCTGGCGTAGGCCCTGGCGCAGGCCCCCTCGGCGGTCGAATGGTGCGAGGTTGGTCAGCTGTTCGAAATAGGTCTTACGCCACCGGCCCTTGAAAAAGTAATCCTGGGCCGCGAGTGACACCATGTCTTCGCCATAACCACCGAGCGCGTATTTCACGAAGCCCATGTCCAGGTGACTCGAATGGTTTGAGATCACGATGGTGTTTCGGTTGTGAGGCAAGAAAGAGCGACCGTACACTCTCGATTGCATGACGCGACGGTAAAAGCCCATCTGTGCCTTGCCCATCAAGGTCTTGGCCGTGGTGGCGATGGCGCTGGGGATGGGAATGGCTTCGTCGTCGGCGAAGGTCTCGATCTTCTGTGTCCGAGCACGAGCCGGGCGAGTACGGCCCACGAGGTTCACGACGTCCTGCACGGTCTCGACGAGCGCGAGTTGTTCGGTATCGAGTGAACAACCGAGCTGTTTCTCGATCGCAACGGTCAGCTCCATGCTCATGAGCGAGTCCATGCCGAGATCTCCGCTGAGCGTCATCATTGGCGCTACGTCTGCCACATCACGACTGGTGATGGAGGCGACGGCGAGCTTAACGATCGTGAGGCCGTTGTCTTTGCTGCTCGTGCTTCCGTCTGTGTTTCCTTCGCGTTCGCTTGCGCGCAGTGCCGCGCTCGCTTTCATCAAGCGCTCGATGATGCGCTTGGCTTCGCTTCGTTTGACCTTTCGCGTCGCGGTCTTTGGTAACTCGGCGTCGTAGATCTCGACCACTGTAGGCTGGCATCGTCGGGGCAGTTTCGCGATGCCGTCCTTCATCGATCGAAGTGCTCGTGAGCGGGCCGCTTCGCGGGTGACACCGTCGATCATTTCCGGGACAGCGATGCACGCGACCAGTTCCGTCTCTCGATCGGGATCGTCGACACCGACAATGGCGTATTCATCGATATGGCTCAGAGGTCCCAGCATGTCTTGGACGTCGTCTGGGTACACGTTTTCGCCGGCGGTCGTGACGATGACGTCCTTGCTGCGTCCTGACAAGACCAGTTGGCCACGTTTGTCTAGCTTGCCGAGATCGCCCGTGTGCAGCCAACCTTCGTCGTCGATGGCTTCGCGTGTGGCGCTGTCGTTGTCGAAGTACCCCCTCATGACGTTGGGGCCACGAGCGAGGACTTCGCCAACGCCTTCCTTGCCGGCGGCGGCGATGCGGATCTCGACGCCAGGAATCGATTTTCCGACCTGGCCGCAGCGGCTGCGAGCTGATGCGGTTGCCACGGTGAGCACGGGCGCCGCCTCGGTCAATCCATAGCCCTCGGTGAGCTTGAGTCCGAGCCCGGCGAAGGTCTGCGCGGTGCTCTTTGGGAGGGCGCTGCCACCGGAGATGAGATACTTGACTCGACCGCCGAGCTTGTGGTGAACGGCACCGAAGAACACCTTCCCGGCATTCACTCCGAGCCGCGTCCCAAGCATGCGGTTGAGCTCGAGGGCGATGTCGAAGCCCTTTTCGGCGATGATTCCTCGGTCCTTCACTTGTTGCGTGATCTTGCGCTCGAGCATTTGCCAGAGCGCAGGGACGCCTACCATGGCGCTGATGCGACCCTTTTCGAGGCCCTCACTCAGGCGATCGGCGGTGATCTCACCGATGTAGTTGATCGTGGCCCCCCGCGACATCGGGAGCATCAAGCCGCAGGAAAACTCGAAGGTGTGGTGCAAGGGCAGCACGCTCAGCACGCCGTCGGAGGGCGTGAGTGAGAACAGCGGAGTGAGGGCGGCAAGCAGGGAGGCGAAATTCTCGTGCGTGAGCATCACGCCCTTCGGATCGCCCGTGGTGCCGCTCGTGTAGATGATGCTGGCCAGGTCGCTGGGAGACAGCTCGACGGCGGGAGGGTCGAGGGATCGATCGTCGATGGTCGCTTCGTCGATGTCGAGAATGGCCAGATCGGGTAGGGCTTCGCGAATCGCCTCGCCGGCCAAGCGATCGACCTCGTTGCCCAAGAGCGTGGCTTTCGCGCCTGAAGAGCGCAGGACATTGATCATTTGCGCGGCCGTCAGCTTTGGATCGACGGGCACGACCACCGCGCCGGCTCGCAAGATGCCGAAGTAAGCTACCGGCCACGCGGGTCGGTTCTCACAACTGAGCATCACACGATCTCCCGTCACAATACCGACCTCGGCCAGTCGCGCAGCGGTCGTGGCGGAGGCCTCTCGCCACTGCAGATAGGTCATCCGTGAGAATCCACCATCCTCGTCGAGGAAACGAAGGGCGACCGCGTGGTCGTGACGGTCGGCCATCTCGTCGAGCAGATCGAGCAGGGTCTCATAGTGTCGCAGCGCCTTGAGCTTCTTGGCCGTCTTGATGTCCAGCTCTGGTACTGACCACTTCTCTATGCCGGGAATGTGGATATCGTGCATCCACACGCGCCAGTCGATCTTCTCGGGTTCCCAGTAGAAGCGCTCGCGTTCTTCCGGCGGCATCCGTGCCATGGCATGGCGTGTGTTTGCGCACGAGAAGATCCAGTCGCACTCCGCGGTGAAGGGAAGAAAGACATCCAGAACTTCGCCGAGCTTTTCTTCTGCTCTCGAAGCGCTGCGGATGGATTTCGCGAGCCCCTTGGCCAAGCCTGCCAAGGGTCCGATGCGCAGACCGTCGACGACCGATGCAACCGACCTGCCCGTGCGCGCCAGGGCATGCGCGCCATGAGACTGGTACTCGTTCTTGGTGAAAGCCACGGGCTCGATGCGCGCGCCGATGGCGTTGAGCAGCCGATTGCCCTCATCGCCTCCGTCTTGCAGCTTCTTTCGCTTGTACAGACCGATCAGCTCGAGAAAACGGGTCGCGCGGCAGGGGTTCGTATCCGTCGTACCGAATTGGTAGACGGGCTTGTGGGACCCGTCGATCAGTTCGGCGAGCGCAGCGATCATGCCGCTGGTCACCATGTCGACCGGTATGAAATCGAGATGCACGTTCGCATCGGCGGGGAACTGAACCTGGCCCTTCATCACCATATAGATGAGGGGCGCCGACGTGTTGATCCCCTCGTTCCAACTGGGAAAAGGATAGGTACTGGACGATTCCACCACCGCGGGGCGAACGATGGTGGCGGGCACGCCCGAATCCATCAAGACCTGTTCGCCAATGCTCTTCGTGTAGGTGTAGATGTTGGGCCAGCCCCAATAGAGTGCTCGTTCTTTGCCCGCGTCGCTCAACTGGGTACGCACGAAGCGCCTCTTGACGTTCGCGAGTTCTTCCTCGAGCACTGTTCCGCGGCACGGCTCTCCCCGCGCGAGGAGATTCTTTTTCGCTTCGTCGAGAAAGGTGCTCTGACGGAAAGCGTCTTCGCAGCGGTGGCGCGCCTGGGCAACGATGTCCAAGCACTCTTTGATTTCGTTTTGGGGGTTCCAGTGTTTGCGGTCGAGATACCGATCGACCGGGATATGACTGGGCGGGGCGATGAGACGAGCACGCTCCGCACCCTCGGCTCGCGGGAAGGGGACGTCCCGGGGATCGACCTCCGCGATGGGCCCGGTGCGATAACCCGCCACGTAGCAGGTGCTCGTGTGCATGACGCCGACGTTGCCGAGCTGCCGCGCGAGTTCGATGATGTTGTTGACACCGAAGGCGTTGACGTCCAGCGCTTCGTCGAGCGGTGGGTTGAAGTCGACGACGCCCGCCACGTTGACGACGGCGGCGGTGTTTCCCTTCAGCTCCGCGAGGAGATCGTCGGCGAAGCCGAGCGACACTTTCGAGACGTCTCCTGCGACGGGTGAGATCTTCTCTCGAATGAACGCTTCGAATTTCGCGCCTGGGTGCTGCTCGCGGATGGGATCGAACACCGGCGAGGTCACCACCTCGCTCCAAAAGCGCTCTTCAGCGGACTGGTCGCCCTTGGGCCGCACCATGAGGTATATGTGGCCGAGTTCCGGGAATCGATGGAGAAACATCGACACCCACACCTTGCCGAGAAAGCCCGTTCCGCCCACGACCACGACCCGTTTGCCGGCGAAGATCTGCGACGGGATGAGCGTCGGACTTTGCTGGTCCGTGGCGCTTTCGGTTTGAGGCTCCATGAGGGGTTTGACCGCCTATCACGGGGGGCCCGTTCTGACCATGCCTGCCGTCTGTCGACGGGGTCACAGAGCAGGTCGGGGAGGCGACGGTGCCGGCTCGAAGGAGCCTAGAAAAACGCGCCGGCGCGCACGTGCAAAGCACCGACATCTTGTCGTTTTCCGCCCAAGGATCCGCCGATGGGGATCATGTACCCGAGTGAGCCCTTGGCGCCCCAGCTGTCGTCAGCGCCAATGGCGTACTGAGAGCCAACTTTGGGCTCGATGAAGGCCTTTGTACCTCCGTCATTGAAGCTATCTTCGGTGATGAGCGCGGTGCCGCTCGCGATCCATAGATCGAGGCCGGGCTGCAGAAGCCCTTCGAACAGGCGGTAGTCCGCACCGAGCTTGAGCGACCAGTTGACGGCTACACCGTTGATTTCGGCATTGTTCGTATTGTTGTCCTCGATCACGTCCTCACCGAGCACGCGGATCATGATGTCGACCTTCGTGTCGGCGCTTACGTCTACCTTGCCCGGTCCCATCGAGCGGTTGAGTAAGCGCACGCCTACGCTCGGCGTGATGCCAAAGCGCCCGGGAGCGAACATGGCGCGCTCCAGCCAGCCGCGACTTGCCATCGCTGCGTAGTTGACGTTGGCGAGAGCGACATCCCCGCGCGCTGTATGAGGGGCGAAAATATCTCCTTGCGCCGTGGGCAAGGTGAATGCGAGGCCAACTGGCATTTTTAGGTAACGCTTGAGCGCGAACTGAGGTCGGACGCCGAGCTCGATGCCTCCGAGGGCAATCTGTCGGTACTCGTCTCGGTCGCGCGCGCCGGTGCGATGCGGGCTCGACGGGCCGTCGGTGTAGGACGAGGAGACCGGGACCCGGAGCGAGAGACGCCATCTGTCGGCCAAGCGGTACTGGGCGCCGATGATGAACGACGCGGCGGGGGCCACTTCCGTGTCTCCCGCATGGGTATTGGGGACGATCATCGTGCCAAAGCCGATGGCCGTGTCGACGTACGCCAATCCAGGCGGAGGGGGCGGGAGCTTGGTCGCCTCATCGTCCTTCTTGTCTTCGATCTCGTCGTCTTCGATGTCCTTGAGTTTGCCCGTCTTGCCGCTCGGCAGAAAACGTCCAGGCTCGTCGTCACCGCCTACGCCCCAACCGCCGCCTTCGGTGACGTCGGGGGCCGCAGGGGGAGCTTCGCCCTCGTCGCCCTCGCCCTCTTCGCCGTCCCCTGCGCCTTCTTTGCTCTTGTCGCCGCCGGCCTTGTCCCAAGAGCCGCTGTCATCTTTGGCTTCGTCCTTGGTCGCGGCTTCTGCGTCCTCGGCTTCCGGTTCGGCCTTGGCTTCGGCCTTGGCTTCGGCGGATGGTTTGTCCTGGGCAAAAACTGCGGCCGGTGAACCCAAAAGGAAAAACGCGCAAAGGGCACCGGAGATGGGGAACAAAACGGAACGACGACGCATCGAGGACCTCATAAACTTCTCCGGGCGGGAAACTACCAAGGAGAAGGCGGATAAAGAAGGACTTTGGCGTGGTCATGCCCGATTTATCGTCGCGCACGGGTTCGCGGCTTGCAGCGGTCGCCTGACTCAAACGAACAATTGCAGTGGGAGTAGATCATTTCACGACCTTGTTGTCCGCTATCGCGGTGGCGTTCGGGCCTAGGTGACGATACGGTGCGGCGGGGAGGGAGATTTCGCACCAGGCCCCTTCGAAGGCTGTGAAGACGATGGCTGGCAACACCGACGATCACGACATCGAACTGGCTGGGTTCGATCTGCAGCGCAAGATCGGCGCAGGCGGTATGGCCGAGGTGTTCCTGGCGAAGAAGCGGGGCGCTGAGGGCACCTTCAAGCAGCTGGTCGTCAAGCGGATCTTGCCGGAACACAGCGAATCGAGGCGTTTTCGTCACATGTTCATCGAGGAGGCGCAGCTCGCCACTCGATTGAATCATCCCAACATCGTTCAAATCTACGAGTTTCTCGACCACGGCGAGAGCGGTCTCCTCCTTTCGATGGAGTATGTGGAGGGCGTCGATCTGGGGCAGATCCTGACGGCGGTTCGAAAAAACGGCGCGGCCGTGCCCCCCTGGGTGGCCGCCGCGATCGTCGCTGAAGTGGCGAAAGGGCTTCACTATGCCCACGAGCGGCGGGACGAGGGAGGCTTGCCTCTCGCCATCGTTCATCGAGATGTTTCACCCCAGAACATCCTGCTTTCGATAGATGGTGTCGTAAAAATAGCGGACTTTGGAATCGCGACGGCCAACCTCTTCCGCCAAGAGTTGGGGGTACTCAAGGGCAAGGTCGGCTACATGTCGCCCGAGCAAGCACGGGGCGAAAAGGTGGACCGACGGAGCGACATCTACGCCCTCGGCATCGTGCTTTTCGAGATGTTGTCCGGAG
The DNA here is from genome assembly GCA_029941785.1 of Polyangiaceae bacterium. Lineage (GTDB taxonomy): Bacteria > Myxococcota_A > Polyangia > Polyangiales > Polyangiaceae > JAPYTK01. The sequence continues at coordinate 10,063 of JAPYTK010000101.1, forward strand.
AGTCTCCCTACGGAAGGCTCAAGGACACGGCGTTGGCCGAAGCCGTCCGCTGTGGCGTGGCTCGCAAGCTCAGCACCCTCTGCAGCGACGTTCCAGCGGCCTTGTGCGACATCGTCGAGCGGGCGACCGCGAGTGAGCCAGCCAGCCGTTACGCGACCGCGCGAGAAATATCGGCTGCGGTTGCTCGCGCATTGCTCGATGAGCAACAGTTGGTCGACCACTTGGCGATTGAAAACCTCCTTCGCGAGCTATTGGGTGATGACTTGGGTCGCTTGCCCCCCTCGACGAACGCGCAGCCGACCATGGCGGCGGTTCGTCGCCGGGCCACGAGGACGAGCGACGAGGCCGTTGCTTCGAGCGCGCCGTCGAGGAGGGTGGTACGGGAAGTCCGTCACATCGCAGTCGTTACACTACGTCTCGATGGTTTCGATGGTTTGCGAGAGGTGCAGGGCGAGGATTTTGCGCGTCGTGCGATCAACTCGGCACAGGCCACGCTCGACGACATCGCCTATAAGCACGGGGCGGTGTGGTCGTGGACCTCAGAAGGAGTCGCGAACGCCATCGCGGGTTTGACCGACAACCCCGGGCGAGCGCCAAACGACGCGGCGACGATTGCGATCGACGTGCACGATTTTTTGGTTAGCCTTTCAGAGGATCTCCCACTCCCGCTACGTGCGTCAGTGGGAATTGTCCGTGGAATTGCGGCTGGCGAGCGTGATGAACAGGGCCACCTCGTGCGTCACGAACTTCACCCGCCGGCACCCTATCTCGCGCACGAACTTGCTGAGCATATCCCCTTTGGCGAGACCTGGGTGGCGGGTGGCGTGTACCGCCTGGTCCGCCGTGAATATCGTTGGGCCGATGGGCCGTCCATTCCGCTGCGGCAGGCGAAACAACATAAAGTGCCCGACCGGATGCGTGTGTACATGCTCCTGCGCCCGCTGACCACGGAGGAGCGCTTGACGGAGCTGGCCCTCAATCCGACAGACCTCGTTGGTCGTGACGCGGAAAAAGCGGATCTTCATGCTGCCTATCACCGCGCGGTGATCCACCCTGGTATGAGCACCTTCCCTCCAGCATTCTTCCAGGAAGCCAACGCTTCTCGCAAACCCCTCGCCAGCGGCGAGCTGCTCGCGCGTGTCATCGTGGGGGAAATGGGGATTGGGAAAACGGCCTTGGTGGAGACCTTCTTGTCTGAGCTGCCCAGTGACACCAAGACGATCCGTGTCGAAGCGTCGCCGGTGAAAATCGATCTCCCCTACGCGACGGTGACGGATTTGGTGAGTCGATCCCTCGAGCTCGATCCCGATTCGGGCTTCGAGCAAATCCAGGCGACCTTACGGGCGATCTTCAACCCCTTTTACAAGGAGCGGCACACGAAGGGCACCATCTCGGCCCTCGCGGGACTCGTCGTCGGGCGAATCGTACAGCACGAGGACGAGGCCGCAGCTGGCGAGCACCACGAGCGCCTCGTCGTGGGCGTTCGCTTGCTCTTCGGCGCGTTGGCTCAGCGTCATCCGGTGGTGATCGTCATCGATGGATTGCAGTGGGCGGATCGGGTCAGTCTCGACTTGCTCAAGCGTGTTCTCGCGCGGGAGGCCTCTCAACCGGTGTTGACCTTGCTGGTCACCCGCCCGGACGAACGGGTGACTCCCTATATCGAGGGCTTGATGCTCAATGAGCTCGGCGGATTGTCGTCAACCCAACAAATTCGTTTGCTCCAGGCTCGACTTGGCGTGCGCAATGGGGTGGCCGAGGTGTGTCGGGAACTCGTGCCGAGGGTAGCTGGTAACCCATTCTTCCTGCTCGAAATGGCTGACGCATTGCTCGAAAAGGGGGCGATCGAGATCGTCGATGAACTCGACGATGAGGGACGCTTGATTCGTCACCCCGACCTTTGGCATTCGCAAATCGACGAACTGCCGTCCACGATTGAGCAGCTGGTTGGAGACCGCCTTCAGGAGCTGCCGCCGGCAGAGCACGACGTGCTGGCGTGGTTGGCGGTCGCCGAGGGTCCTCTGTCGGAGGCGGCCATTTTGGCGCTTACTCGACTGGCTGACGACGAGGCGATTTCGCGTTTGTGCGCGCGCGGTCTCTGTGATCTTCGGGGCTCCTCGCTCGACTTTCGTCATCCCTTGGCCCGCGATGTTGCTTACCAGGCTCTCGAGCCGGTTCAGCGCGCTCGCATGCATCGACAACTCGGCGATCATTTTGCGAGCACGCCGCTTGCGCAGGGGCTGTCGGCGGCGATCGTCGCGCGACACTATGACCGAGGTGAGGCGCCGCAGAAGGCCGCTAGTTTTTTCTCCGTGGCCGGACGAGCCGCTCGCCGCGGTCATCAAACACTTCTAGCGCTTCGGTACTTTCATCGCATGCTCGAACTCCTTCCGGAGGCCGACCGCCGACGCGTTGTGGCGCATGAGGCGTTGGATCGGATCTACCGCCACCTCGGTCGAGCGACCGCGCGGCGCGAGCATTTGGATGCCCTGTGTCGTTTGGCTTTTGAATCACGCGATGCCCGGTGGGTGGCCGTTGCTCTCGTTCACACCGCGCAGCTGCACGTCGACAATGGCGCCTTGGCGAAGGGGCTGCCGGCGGCACAGCGCGGCGCAGATATTGCCCGGTTTGCCAAACAACCTGACGTGGAAGTCGACGCGCTGATTCTGTGGTGCGAGTTGTTGCGTGATCTTGGCGATCTCAACGGAGCGCTCCGAACATGTGAGCGTGGTCTGCGGGTGGCGTCTGCCAAGGAAGTCGCGCCACGGTCCAAGGCCGAAATGTTGAGGGCCAAGGGGGTCTTGTTGCGGCGCACCGGGCAACTCCAGGCTGCGGTCCAAACGCATGCTGATGCGATTGGTGTATTGCAGCGGGTGGGTGCTCGACGCAGCGAAGCGCGCGCACGAAATGCTCTTGGCTTTGCCCTTTTCGTGTTGGGTCGGTACGAGGATTGTATCGCGATGTGCTTATCGTCCATCGAGATCGACATGCGCATCAGTGGGCGCTTTCAGATTGCAAAGACGCTCTCCAATATCGGGATGGCTTATGCCAGGTTGGGCGCCAGCGATCATGGCCTTCGCTATTTGCGGCGGGCACGCGATGCGCACGAGCGCTACAAGGATCATGATGCGCAACTCGACACGGCTCTCGTCACCGCTAGCGTGCTACTCGAGCTCGGGCGTCTAGAGGAAGCGGCGGCGCACCTCGATAGGGTCAGAGAGGCCCCAGCGGAGGGCGCGGCTGTCTACGACAAAGTCCACATCTGTATCGTGACGGCTCTGTGCGCGCTCGCCCGAGAACAATTTGAGGAGGCCGTTGACAGCGCAAAACAAGCCACGAAGCTCGCCGAGGAGCAGGCCCTCGTGAGCTACCGCGTGTACGCGCGTGCGATCGAGGCTTCCGGCCGTGCTCAGCTCGGAGATCATGTGGCTGCCCGCGCGTTGGCATCGTCGGCGCTCACGACAGTGGAAGATCTCGAGGGGTCAGAATATGGCATCGAGGTACGTGCGCTGTGTTGTGCGACCTTGAGTCGTGTGACGGCAACGGATTCCGATGACCCCGGGACAGTACGCGATGAAGCCTACGAGCGGGCGCGAGTCTACGTCGAGTCCCTCGCTCAACATATCCGCAAACCCGAGCTGTTGAAGTCCTTTCACGGACGGCCTCCTGTGCGGCAAATCTTGGAGGCCACTCACCACGTTGGTGAGTCGCCGTACAGCTCAGGTACGCGATCATAGCCTAGCTCGGGCTTCGCTGGGACCTGGGCGAAGTGCAGGTAGATGCGGACGAGCGCGGAATCTTCATCGAGCACCACGCATGCTGTCAGCTCGTAGAATCCGTCGTCGATGCTCACGATTTGTTCGCCTGGGCAGCGGGTGGTCCAACGAAACAGGTCGTCGCTTCCGCGCACGCAAAGCCGCCCGTCGGTGACCTCGACGCCGAGGCGCACATGGTCGCTCGCGGTCTGAATCACCGAGGAGTCCATGGTCGTACTGAAGTGCAACCAGTGCTGTCGCGAGGGCCAGCGTGTTCCAATCGCTGCGAATCGGGAATCGTTGACGTAGTCGACCATGTCGCAGCCGTCCGGAAAGCGCTGGCCGTAGTTGCCACCATCCTCGAGCAAGGCGGCGGCTCGAGGTCCGTACAGCATCAGCTGTAAACCTGGTTGATTCAACTCGACGATTTGGTCATTCACACTGCCGCCCCACGAGTCCGAAGCATAACCTGCGTCCGGCTGGCGGAACAGATGGCTTGTGATGGGAATGAATGAGCCAGCTGCTATGTTATTCCAGAACATGGTGTTCGCATGGATTCGCTACGCGGTGTTCCTGACGGTCTTGACCCTGACCCTCTGGATTACCAATCGCTTCGTGCATCGTCGCGCGGTGGCGAGCCTCGCTCTCACGGCACGCTGGGCGAAGGGGTTGGGCCTACTTCTAGGCGTCTCCATCGTGAGCCTCATCGCTGCGCGGGTGATCGACCGCTTCATCCCTGACGTTGCCTTGTTGCGAGCGGTGGCGCAGGTTGGGATGATCGTGCAGCTCGCGGTGATGATCGCTGCCGTGCTCATGATCCCGGTGGCTTTGCTCGACAAGGTTTGGGGGTGGCGCCAGGCACGGGCGGTGAAGTCCTCGGCCGCCGCAGCGGTGCCGGCAGACACGGTCGCTTCGTCGGCAGACTCGGCCGCTCGCTCCGACGAACTCTCTCCGCAGTTGGTGCCGCGGCGCGGGTTGCTCTCGCGTGGAGCATCCGGAGCCGCCTTGGCCATCGGTGGGGGCAGCGCACTGTATGGCTCCTTGTTTGGTAGGCACGACTACCAAATCGAAGAGGTTCCTGTGCGTTTGCCACGCTTGCCCCGCGAGCTGGACGGTTTTACGATCGCGCAGCTGTCCGATATTCACCTGGGCACCTTCGTTGGAGAGGAACAGATGCGAGCAGGGCTTGCTCTGACCGCGGATACGCGCCCCGACATCATCGTGCTCACGGGTGATCTCATCGACCATGACGCACGGTATGCGGATCTGCTCGGCCGCTGGGTGCGCCGACTCGGGGCGATTGCGCCGGTCGCCGTGATTCCAGGAAATCATGATTATTACAGCGGTATTGAGGCTACGCTTGCTGCTGTCCGTCAAGCTGGGGCGGCCGTGCTTGTCAATGACGCCATCCATTTGCGGGACGGGAAGATGGGACGCGCCCCGCGTCCTAGGCCAGGGGACAAGACGCCCGGATTGACCTTGCTCGGTGTCGATGATGTGTGGGGCGATAGCTACGGTGGCCTCGGCCCTGACTTGGCCCGCGCTCTCGGGCGATCGGACCCCGACGCGGCACGCGTGTTGCTCTGTCACAACCCCTCCACTTTCGAGGAACATGCTCCGCACGTGGGACTCCAGCTCAGTGGCCACACTCACGGCGGCCAAGTGAATCTAGGTTTGCGGCCCGCCCAACTCCTGTTGCCTCACCGCTTTGTCGAGGGTCATTATCGTGAAGGAGAATCGCAACTGTATGTCAATCGTGGCTTCGGTACTGCGGGACCGCCGGCTCGAGTGGGAGCGCCACCGGAGGTGACCAAGGTGGTCCTCACGGTCTAGCGCCGTCGGCCTTGGGGCTTGCTTCAGACGTCACTGCCGTCCACCCGCACCATGACCTCGGCGAGTTTCTTGCGCGAGATCGCGGGCACTTCACAGTCTTTCGTAGGTAGGCCGACGGGAATGAGCAAAAACGCCTGTTCGTTCCGCGGTCGACCGAGCACATCTCGCAAGAAGCCCATCGGTGAGGGAGTGTGCGTCAAGGTGGCGAGGCCTGCGTGGTGCAGTGCGGCGAGCAAGAAACCCGCGGCGATGCCTACCGATTCGCTCACATAGTAGTTTCGCTCACCATCTGCGGAGCCGATCCGATGGGCGAAGATGACGATCAGGGCCGGGGCGACCTCGAGAAAGGGCTTATGCTCGTCGGTGCCAAGAGGCTCGATGTCATCGAGCCACCGTTGTGGTGCACGGCCTGAGTAAAACGCGCGTTCTTCTTTTTCCGCGGCTTCTCGAATGGCACGCTTGCGTGCAGGATCGGTGACCAAGACGAAGGTCCATGGTTGCTTGTTGGCACCAGACGGCGCTTGGGCGGCGCTGTGGATGCAGCGTTCGATCGCCTCGATGGGGACAGGTTGATCGCTGAAATGTCGTACCGAACGCCGCGAAGCGATCATGCGGAAAAAGTCGTCGGCGGCGGCGGTCATCGCCATCGGCGTTCGTGCCGGGAAGTCTAAGGGGATGGTCTTGGAGGTGGGATGGGTCATTTTGGTCTTCTCTTGTTCTGAGGAGATTCATATCTCATCTGTTCCTGTCCGCCGATGGGCATTAAGCTATGACGCCATGACCGAATCAACCGGCGGTATCGAACGTCGCGTACATCCTCGCTTCGACTTGATGGCCCAGATCCGAGTCAAGCGGGGCAGCGTGACCCTTGTTCTCGAATTAAAGAACATCAGCAAATCGGGTGCGCTCATCCATACCGGCAGCCTGAAGGTTCCTACTTGGGTGCGGCCGTATCGGGACATCGAGCTGCATATACTGCACCCGGACGATCTGGAGCCGATCGGGGTGGCGGCGAAGATTGTGCGGGTGGACAAGACGTCGAATGGCACCTTGTTCGCCGTGCATTTCGATGCGCCCGGTCAAGAGGCACTGGTCGGCATCGACCGCCTGATCGGCCTCGGCAAGCCCAACCCCCCTCCGCTGCCGCAGTTGTCACCGTCCTGAATCGAACGGCCGCGTGTCGCCGCGCGTCTGTTGCATTTGTTCGCGTGCGATGCGTACGACTGTGTCGACGCTGCGTTCGAGGCCTAGGGTCGTCGTGTCGACGGTGAAGTCAGCCTGTTCGTAAAGCGGCCGCCGAGCTCGAAGTAGGGTTCGCAGCTCCGCCATGGCATCTTCGCTGTCAGCCATCGGCCGTGCATCTCCTTGCGCGATGACGCGGTTCCAGTGATCGTCGGCGCTCGCGTTGAGGAAGACGGTAGCGGTCGCGCTCTTGAGCCGTTCGAAGGCTGCGTGGTTGGTGACCAAGCCACCGCCGGTCGCCAACAATCCGGCGTGTTGTTGCTCGACCAGACGAATGAGCTGTTCCCGTTCGAGCCGCCGATAGTACTCCGCGCCGTGCACCGTAAAAATGGCTTCGAGCGTCATACCCGCGTGATCCGCGATCAAGGCATCCAGCTCGACGAAAGGGACGTCCAAGCGCGCAGCCACCCGTTTTCCAATCGCGGTTTTTCCCGCGCCTCGAAGTCCGAGTAGGGCGACCATCCGTCCGCCGCTGCGGTGGGGCGTGAGCTGGGCGCCCTTGAGCAATGTGGCGGCCGTGGTGTCGAGCGCGTGCGCGATGGAGGCGAGTTTCACGACCGAGATGTTCGCCTTGCCCGCCTCGACGGAGACGAGAAAACGCTCGCTCAGGCCAGCGGCAGCGGCCAGTTCTTTGATGGTGAGCGCGTGCTGCTTGCGGCGGACTCGAATGGCTTTGGCGAGCGCGGCCAGCAGTGGCAGGGGCGTCGTCGTTGGCTTCGAGACCATGAAACTGAAGTATAGTGCATGTTGTCTGCCTGTTCACCTAGGATTCAGTCACAGGGTGTCGTCGGACAGTCTCCACCCGTCGGCACGCAAATCCCACAGCTCGCGTTGCAGCACACTTCGCCTTCCTTGCAGTGAGCTGTGCCGCAGTCGATCACCGTTCCGCACTTCGTACTGGGACAGCTCTCGCCTGGTCCCGCGCATATTCCGCAGCTCGGGTTGCAGCAGGTCAAGCCCGGCGGACAGATGTTGTCGCCACACGGCATCCAGGCGGTGGCCGGATCGCACCCCACCGATTCGCACGCCAGGCCAGCTGGCGCGCACATGCCGCAGTTGGGGTCACAACAGTAGTCGTCTTGTGCGCAAAAGCTCGGGCCGCAGGGCTTGTCCATGGCTGAGCACAGGTAGGGATCACAATACGCTCCGATCGCCGAACAGGTTCCGCACTCACGGTTGCAACAGTATTCGCCGTCTTCGCACGATGGGTTGCCCGAGCCGCATGTTTGGGGGGCGCAGCTCGGTTTGGTCTGCAGGCAGCGCCCACCGGCGTGGCAGTACCCTTGAACACTGCTGTACACGCACGGGCCGGTGGCGCCGGCGCCTGCTGCGCCACCGGCTCCGTCTGTGACCTTGTCGCACGGAAAACACGGTGCGCCGCACTCGAGGCCAAGGCAGGTACAATAAGCCGGTTCGGTTTGGCAATAGCCCAGTTCGTCGCAAGACCCGCTAATGCCATCCGTTTGTATGCAAGGATCCCCGCAGCTTTTCGCTTCGCACGAGCTGTTGCAGGCAGGGAAGGCGATGGTGCAGGCTCCGGCGGCGTTGCAGACTTCCTCGCCGGTGATGCCATTGCAGTTGTCGCCGCAAGCCTTTCCCTCACACGGATCGGTGAGGCTGCCGAGGCGGACATTCGTTTCGCACGCTGCGATCAAACACACGGAGATGACCAGCGCCCACAGCGAACCGTGGAGACCGCGCCTCCGTATGGTGAAAAAGCGATTCACCGGGTGAGTGTACCGTTAATGGCGTGCCACGAGGGCGCGGAGTCGCGAAGCGTAGGGACTGTCGGGGTGGCTCGCGAGAAAGGCGCGTGCGCGCGCTCGAGCTGCGGCTTTGTCTCCGTGCAAGGCGAGCGTTTCGATTTGTAGAACTTGTGCCTCGTCAGCCAGTCGGCCCTTGCCGAATTGCTGCTCGTAGCGGGTGAGTGCCCGAGCTGCGGCGTCGCCGTCGCCGGCGCGAAGGGCGCGCTGTGCTTTGTCG
>JAPYTK010000102.1:0-739 GCA_029941785.1 Polyangiaceae bacterium
ATGATCAACTGCACCCGTCGGTTGCGCGCGCGGTTCGCGGGCGTCACATTCGGAGCGAGCGGTCGCGCACTACCGTAGCCTTTGGCAGACAAGCGTGATGCTTTGATACCGTGCCCGGCGAGCCATGTCTGGACCGATTCGGCTCGGTCTTGGCTCAGTTTCTTGTTCACGGCGCGTGGTCCGCTGTTGTCGGTGTGACCTTGGATCTCGATGCGCCGGATGTTGGTGTTCCGGTGAAGCACGTCGGCAATTTCCGCCAGCAGGGTGTTGGAATCGCCCTTGATGACCGCAGAGTTGAGCTCGAAGTGGATCCGCTTCATGACCCGGATCTGTTTTCCGACGACCCGCACGTTCTTTCGGCGAGGGCGCTTGTTGAGCGTGAGGACGAGATCGACGTTCTCGCGAGGGCGCACCGACGTTTGCTGGAAGTGCATCATGTAGCCCTTGGACTGAGCGAGGACCTTGGCTTTCCCAAGTGGGAGGTCCTTGAACGCGAAGGAGCCTGTTTGGTCGCTCGTGCTTTTGTGGACCTTCCCATTCGCGTCGGTCAGCTCCACCGCCACGCTGCCGATCGTGTCGCCCCCGGTTGACTTCGTCGAGCCGGTAACCCCGCCCTTTTTGGGAAGGCCTTCGAGTTCGCACTCGATGTTCGTGAATTGGGGCCCCGTCGGTTGCGCGGGAGCAGCCGCGGGGGGAGCGCCGAATGCACCTGGAGCAGGCGGAGCGCCGAATGCACCTG
>JAPYTK010000102.1:839-2444 GCA_029941785.1 Polyangiaceae bacterium
GAGCAGGCGGAGCGCCGAATGCGCCTGGAGCAGGCGGAGCGCCGAATGCGCCTGGAGCAGGCGGAGCGCCGAATGCGCCTGGCGCGGGAGCCACGACGGGTGCGGCCGGCAGCGCAACACTGGCTGCGGCGATGGTGGCCGAACAAGTGCCTGCTTTGTAATCGGGAGCAGAAATAGTGAGCGTGTACGTGCCTGGTGCGAGCTCGTGTGTCTGGAAGCTGCCATCAGGCCCGCTCGCGACCGCCGGTGAGGTCTGTCCCTGCACCGTGACGATCGCACCGGCGACCAGCGTGGCAGTGCCGGTTTCCTTGACCTTGCCCCGCACGAAATACTGCGGTGGAGGCGGAAGTTGGACGGGTGGGAGCTGGACGGGGGGGAGTTGAACGGGCGGCGCGACCTCTTTTTCCCTCGTGTCGAAGGCGTAGCCCAAACCGAGATACAGTGTCCATGGCGTTTGTGGCGCAATCTCTTCGATGAATGTGGACGTCGCTGAGAGGCCGATGTCGAAGCCGAGGTGGCCAGAGAGGCCGCGAAGTCGACCGTCGAACGGTGTCGTGCGAGCTCCCAGTGAGAGACGGGATGGGGCGGCGCTGTAACCTGGCGCGCCCGAGAAGGGATCAGACAGGTCCTTGAGCGCGAGGCAGACGTCCCCTTCGGAAATCGTGCGGGTGTGACACTCGTATCCTTGTCGATTGACCGGGATCTCGACGCTGTACTCCAGGTAGGGCTGGACCTTCTTGAAAGGCACGTCCACACCAAAGCGAATATCGAAGGTGTCGACGCGGTTGATGCCGAGTCCAAAGCGCTCGATTCGGCTGACGGGGATACGCTCAAGTCCGCCGGACGTGTCCGGGTCACGTTCCGCCCGGAGTTTTTCCACGTCGCTGACGAGATGGCCCGAGTTGTCGATGTGGTACCCGGTGTTGAGGTGCATGCGCAGTGGCACCTTCTTGCTGAACTTTCGCAGATCGGCTGAGGCGAGCGCCATGAAGTCTGCGCTGGTGCCTGAGCCGGATACGCCGACATCCCCAGCGCCGTTCATCAGCAGTAGGCGAATCTCGCCACCGATGGACAGGATTCCTTTGATCTTCTTCGGGGTGAACGCTTTCACGCCCAGCGTCGTGTCGCCCAGAACCTGCAACAACTGAGGCGTACTCAGATTGTTGGAGTTGGCGTAGGTTCGAATCGCCGCGTAACCTTCGAGGAATTTGAAGGGTGTGGCGTTCAGAGCGAACAATGCGCCGACGTGGCTGACGCTGTCTTCGGTGCCGGCCGCATCGCAGGGGGTGCTGGCATTACACAAGAAGCCGCTGCCAGAGTAGATGTCGGACGTGAACGACAATCGAAAGGTCCCGGGGGCGCCGGAGCCCGCGTAGGAGGTGTGAAGCAGGCCGGTGGAGCCCGTCATGCTGATGTGTTCGGCGAGGGATCGCGCACGGAGCTCGTCCTCGTCTTCTTCTGGCGCCAGCGGTGGCGGCGGGCCGAAGCCGGGGGGAGCGCCTGCTCCCGGCGCCAGCGGTGGCGGCGGGCCGAAGCCGGGGGGAGCGCCTGCTCCCGGCGCGGGCGGGAAGGCTCCCGGCGCGGGCGGGAAGGCTCCCGGCGCGG
>JAPYTK010000102.1:2544-18797 GCA_029941785.1 Polyangiaceae bacterium
GCTCCCGGCGCGGGCGGGAAGGCTCCCGGCGCGGGCGGGAAGGCTCCCGGCGCGGCGGGCGGGAACGCGCCGGGGGCGGGTGGCGGAGCCGGGTCGAACGGCGTGGGCGGCACCTGCGCTTCGGCGCTGGTGCTGTGGAGGCTGAGCCACGATCCAAGTGCAAGCACCAGCGCTACGGGTGCAACCAGTCTAGCCCGTCCAATTGCACGACAAGCCCTAGAACCAACAAGCGTTGGTGGGATGGCAAACCGGCCAATTGAAGCTTGGTCGGTGGTAGTATTCAACGCGTCATCACGATTTTGAAGCATTCCCTCAATCCGTTCGATTCGATTCCCCAAACATGCCAAGCCGATGGCTCAGCTCACTGGGCCGTTTTAGCATCGAGACCGGCTCGAAGGTCACGGTTTTTTCGCCATTCTTGGATTCGTTGGCGACTCGGCTTATGAATGGGAAAGTGCAATCTCACAAGACCATGGGCACGAATTCGGCAGGGGCGGAAATTGACACGCTCATCGAAGTTCGGGGGCTTCGCAAGTCCTTCACGACCGGGCTTCTGAAGCGCACGCGCGTCGACGCGGTCAAGGGCGTGAGCTTCAAGGTGAAACGAGGCGAGATCGTCGGTTTCTTGGGTCCCAACGGGTCGGGAAAGACGACGACACTCAAGATGCTCATCGGACTCATTGCGCCGAGTGGTGGTGAGGCGTTCATGTTCGGGAAGCCGGCACCTTCCTTGTACGCAAGGCGTAGGATTGGATTTCTCCCCGAGAACCCCTACGTTTACCCCTATCTGACGGCGCGCGAGTTTGTCGAGATGAACGGCCGCTTGAGCGGGATGCGGGGGGCGAGCTTGCGCAAGCGTGCGGCTGCCGTCTTGGACAAGACGGGCGTGTTGTATGCGGCGGATCGCCAAGTGCGACGTCTCTCCAAGGGCATGCTGCAGCGTGCAGCTTTGGCTGCGGCGTTGGTGGCCGAGCCTGAAATGCTCGTGCTCGACGAGCCGATGAGCGGTTTGGATCCCGTCGGGCGAAAAGAGGTCCGAGACATCTTGTTTGCGGAGCGGGACGCGGGCCGGACTATTTTCTTCTCTACGCATATCCTCAACGACGTCGAAGCGATGTGCGACCATGTGACGATTCTACGGCAGGGCGAAGTCGTCGAGAGCGGGCCCATCCGGCAACTGCTCAAGTCGGATGTCGTCCGAACGGCTATTACGGTGGCTGGGGCGAGTGACGTTCTTGTCGCGGCCTTGGAGGAGGACGGCTACACGGTTCAGCGGCGTCCGGATGTCGTCCTGGTCGAGGTTGAAGGCAAAGATGCCGTGCGTTCGGTGCTCGCGAAGGTGATCGAGACGGATGCCGAGGTTGTGGAATTGGCACCTCAGCGCACCACCCTCGAAGAACTCTTCATGAGAAAAGCACTGTAGTTTCAGGCAAGAATGTCTTTTTCGGTGCGTGAAACGAGTCGATCTCTTGACATCATACAATTTGATACTTATCAAATTGTCGATGTTTCGAATCGATGACGAGGAGACCTGATGACCCGCGAAGAGAAGCTGGTGAAGATCTTTCGTGCCCTTGGCCACCCCAACCGGTTCAAGTTGTTCGCCGCGATCGTGCGGGCACCCTCGAGTGCTCTAAAAGACGATCACTCCTGTTTTGTTACCGGCATCATGAGTCGGCTCAAAATCGGAGCTCCTACGGTGTCCCATCATCTCAAGGAACTCGTGAATGCCGACTTGGTATCGACCTCGCGCGACGGAAAATTTCTAACCTGCAAAGTCAACCAGCGCGCGCTCGAGTTAGCCGGAGCGTTTTTTGACATCGACGAAGGGGAGTCCTCCACATGAACGCACCGCACCCTCGCTCTGTCCTTGCCGTATCAACCCGAGAAAAGGCCACCATGCGCAAAGTCGTGATCGACCGCGCCGGATCGTACGACCGGCTCATCCACCGCGAACGGCCTTCGCTTGAGCCGGCACCGGATGAGGTCCTGATCGACGTCCGCGCCATTGGCGTCAATTACGCCGACTGCATGGTACGGATGGGACTTTACGAATCGGCGAAGGAGTTCGTAGGCTGGCCGATCACGCCCGGTTTTGAAGTGGCGGGCGTCGTCAAGGCCGTCGGTCAACAGATCGACGATGTCGTGGTTGGCGACCGCGTCTTGGCGCTGACCCTATTCGATGGCTACGCGACCGAAGTCAAGGTGAAGAGGCCGTACGTATATCACACGCCCGATGGGCTCAGCGATGAACAAGCCGCGGGTTTTCCGGTGGTGTTTCTGACGGCCTATTTCGCGATGCATGAACTCGCCCACCCGCGTCCGGGCGCGCGCGTTCTCGTGCACTCGGCGGCCGGTGGTGTGGGCGGCTGTTTGGTACAGCTCGCCAAGATTGCAGGCTGCGAAGTCACGGGGATCGTCGGCGCTGAGCACAAGGTCGACACCGTCCGTGAGCACGGTGCGGATCACGTGATCGACAAATCGAATCAGGATCTGTGGGCGGAAGCTGAACGGCATGCGCCGGATGGATTCGACGTGATCTTCGATGCGAACGGGGTGGCGACCTTGTCCGACAGCTACGCGCATCTACGGCGAGCTGGCAAGCTCGTCATCTATGGTTTTCACACCATGATCCCCCGCCGTGGTGGCCGGCCCAACTGGCTTAAAATGGGTTTGGACTACATGCGTACGCCGCGCTTCAATCCCTTCGAAATGACGACGGAGAGCCGCAGCGTCCTGGCCTTCAACCTCAGCTATCTCTTCGATCGACTCGACATTCTCGAGGAGGGGATGGGCCGGGTACTCGCTTGGCTTCACGACGGGAAGATCCAGGCCGCGGCCGTCAGCACCTATCCCCTGCAGGACGTGCATCGTGCGCACCGGGACATCGAGTCTGGTCAGACGGTCGGGAAGCTCGTCCTCGTGCCCTAAACGACAGGTCGGGGCCCGGCGGCGCTAGGCGAGATCTTTAGCCGCGGCGCTTAGGATCTGGCGCGCGTAGCTGTCGATGGTCCGTTGCCGCTCGCCCTCGACCATGACTCGCAGTTTTGGCTCGGTACCGCTCCAGCGCACGACGATACGACCGCGTTTTCCGAGCTTTGCCTTCAGCTTCTCGATGGTCTTTACGGTCTTGCTCATCGCCTTCAGTGGCGTCCGTTGACTGAACTGTTCGCTGAGCAAGACTTGCGGCACGCGCACCATCGCTCCTCGGGCGAGTTCGGACAGCGGCTTTTCTTCCTCGACCAAGAGGGCGAGGAGCTGGAGCGCCGCGACGATGCCATCTCCGGTCGTGGCGTGGTCGAGAAAAATCAGATGCCCGGACTGTTCGCCGCCGAACCGATAGCCACCGCGCCGCATGCGCTCGACCACGTAGCGATCCCCTACGGGCGTTCGCACGACCTTGCCACCGGCTTCGACAATGGCCCGTTCCAGCCCAAGGTTGCTCATGACGGTGGTGACGAGTGTTCGTTTGGCGAGTGTTCGGTGCTTGAGCATGCGCAGCGCGCTCAGTGCCATGATGACGTCGCCGTCAACCGCTTGGCCCTTTTCGTCGACGACGATCACGCGGTCCGCATCTCCGTCGAGGGCGATGCCGAGATGCGCCTTGCGTTTGAGAACTTCGTGAGCGACGACCGAAGGGTGGAGCGCGCCCGTGCGGTTGATGTTCCGTCCGTTTGGCTTGATACCGAGCGGATAAACGGTCGCGCCGAGTTCGGCGAACACCGTGGGCGCCACCTTGTAGGCTGCGCCGTGGGCGGCATCGACCACGACCCGCAGTCCGTCTAGCGTGAGGCGACTTGGGAAGGTCGTTTTGCAGAAGACGACGTATCGCCCTTGGGCGTCGTCTACGCGATAAGCACTCCCTACGTTGCTCCCGCGGGCACGCCGCGAGTCGAGCGACTCGCTCTCGATGAGCTGTTCAATATTGGCCTCGAGCGCATCGTCCAGCTTGAAGCCATCACTACCAAACAACTTGATTCCGTTATCTGCGTAGGGATTGTGGCTGGCGCTGATGACGACGCCCGCGTCGCATCGCATACTCACGGTGAGTTGCGCAACGGCCGGGGTTGGGATGGGCCCGCACAGCATCACCCGGCCGCCCATGGCGCAGATCCCCGATGCGATGGCGGTCTCGAGCATGTAACCAGACAGACGCGTGTCCTTGCCGATGAGCACGCGGACCTGGCGTTTTGTTTCACGATTGGCGACATCCGCGATGGCTCGCCCCAATCGAAGGGCGAGTTCAGGTGTCATGGGATACTCGCCCGCGACGCCGCGGATCCCGTCTGTGCCGAACAATTTGCGCTGACTGCCTGGGACCTTATCTACCATGAGCCTAGCGGTGTTCGATCGGCTACCGCGAGGGGTCAAGTTCCACGGGGCTATAGCCCCACTGCGTCTTCGCAGGGCTGGCCCAACACATGTGCGCGTGCAGCGCCGACGATGAAGATGCTGCCCGTGATGACCACGGTGTCGCCTCGCTCGCTCGAGGCGACACCGTGGTCGATGGCCTCGCGGACACTCGTGTGCCAGCTGCCTGACGCGACAGTGTTCAGGGCCTCGTAGGGGACCTCCTTCCGGCCGGCCATCAGCACTGGCGGAGCGCAGTACAGGCGCTGTCGCGTGAAGGGCAGCAACTGGCCGAGCATCCGCTGCCAGTCTTTGTCCTCGAGGGCCCCAAACACGAGGATTGCGTCTCGCGTGTTGCTTGAGCGCAAGGTTTGGGCAAGCGCTCGCGCCGCGGATTCGTTGTGGGCGCAGTCGAACAAAAGCTGTCGTTGCCGATACGGTATCGTCTCGTGCCGCCCGGGCCAGCGGGTGGTTTTGAGCCCGTTTTTCAAGTGTGGCAACAAGCGTTCGTCATCCATGGCGTGGACGATGCCGACGGCGACCGCCGCGTTGTCGCGTTGATGGTCACCGACGAGTCCGATCGCCGAGGCGAGGCCCGGGTCGAGCTTCGGCTCGTGGATTGGACCTGCGCCAACGGCCCTAGCGTGCGCGAGCACCGGCCGGCGGGCTTCGGGATCGAGTGGGCCGAGGACGACAGGGACGTTGGCCTTGAAGATGCCGGCCTTCTCCTTGGCGATGAGGCCGACGCGGTCTCCGAGCACATTGACGTGATCCAAGGCGACGTTGCTGATCGCCGTGACGCGCGGCGTTTCGATCACGTTCGTCGCGTCCAGGCGACCACCTAGGCCGACTTCAATCACGGCCAACTCGACCTCGGCGCGGTTCATGGCGAGGAAGGCGGACAGCGTCATGGCTTCAAAAAAGGTCAAAGGTGGGAAGTTACCGTGGAGGACCTCGGCGAGCACGTCTTCGAGCCGTTCGTCGGTGATAGGTTCACCGCCAATTCGAATGCGTTCGTTGAGCCGTGACAGGTGCGGCGACGTGTACAGTCCAGTTTTCAGACCGGCCGAGGTGGCGATCGACTCGACCATGGCGCAAACGCTGCCTTTGCCGTTGGTCCCGGCGACGTGCACGATGGGCAGCATTCGGTCCGGGTGACCGAGCGCTTCGCGCGCCGTCATCATCCGTTCGAGACCGAACTTGGCGCCACGTCCGCTGCGGCTCAGGAGCGTGTCGACGTGGCGCACTTGGGCTCAACCTGCGTCGCTGCCGGAGCAGAGGTGATCGAGCAACTGCCCGATGGTGTCTTTCATCTCTAGACGCGAACACACCATATCGACCATCCCGTGGTCGAGCAGAAACTCGGCGCGTTGAAACCCTGCGGGCAATTTTTGTCGAATCGTATTCTCGATCACTCGAGGACCGGCGAAACCGATGAGCGCGCCATGTTCGGCGATGTTGACGTCACCCAAGAATGCGAAACTTGCCGCTACGCCGCCGGTGGTCGGGTGAAGAAGGCAGGAGATGAATGGAATCTTTTGGGCTCGCAGTCGCTCGAGAGCCGCGACGCTCTTGGCCATTTGCATCAACGACAGAATGCCCTCCTGCATGCGGGCGCCGCCCGACGCTTGTAGCAGGACGACCGGCAGCTTGTCGGCAAGAGCACGCTCGAACAAACGGGTGATCTTCTCGCCGACCACCGAGCCCATGCTTCCTCCCATAAATTGAAAAACGAAGGACCCATAGGCGATAGGCCGACCGTGAAGCTTGGCGCCTCCGATTTGAATGGCCTCTGGCAGGCCGGACTTCTTCTGGGCACGCTTTACGCGGTCGGTGTAGGGGGTGCCGTCGCTGAATTTCAGCGGGTCTTGCGGCCTGAGGTCCGCGGCCCATTCGTCGAGCGCGCCGTCATCACAAAACAACTGCTGCCATGCCGCCGCAGGAATGAGGTGATGATGGGAACAGCTGGGGCACACGCCCCAGTTCGCGTCGAGTTCTTCGGCGGGCATCGTGACGCTGCAACCGCCGCAAAGCCGGAAGATCCCCTCGCCAAGCGACTGTTTCTCGCTCGCGTCTGTTGTTGGGAGATTCTTCTCGGGCCACGCCATGTCAAGATCTCTACCGCTACGTCGCAGAGGCAACAACCAGCATCTCGGTCAAGGTGGAGCCGACCTTCAGCGTTGGCTCGGCGGCTTCTTGCAATTGCCTTGCGCTGTGACCGGGAGCAAGCTCGGCGATGACCAAGCCGTGCTCGTTGTCTACGTCGAGCACCGCGATCTGCGATAGGATCCGTGTGACGGGCGGATCGTTCGCCTCGCAGCGACTGACGAAGATCGGCGCCGCACCGGCCGGCAGCAGGACCGCCCACCGCTCGGTGGCTTCGGCTTGCTTGGCTGGGCCGACGTAGTGACCGGTCGGTGTCACGGCCTCTGCCAAGACGAGGGCGAGCGAGGCGCGAGCGGAATCGCCGCGTCCGGCCAAGCCGAGCGCGTCAGTGACGCTTTTCGACACCATGACATGCTCGTGGGCGTCCAGTTCGTGTTCGAGCCGTGAGCGGAGTTGTTCGCGGGTCAGAGGCATGGCGTGTCCGTTTGGGCGCCGTCACCGACTCGTCGCCGTGCGGCTCCAGCGAGTTGTCCGCAGGCGCCTCCAATGTCCCGTCCCCGTGGCCGGCGCACGAGCGTCGTCACTCCTCGTTTCGCCAGCGCCTCGACGAACAGATTCACGTGGTCCGTGCTCGGCGCGACGAGCGCTGGATCGGGGCCTGGATTGGCCGGAATGATGTTCACCCTACAGCGTACGGCGGACACGAGCTGGGCGAGCAGCGCAGCGTCTTGAAGCGAATCATTGACGCCTGCGAACAAGGCGTACTGAAAGAGCACGCGACGGTTGGCGGGCATGTGCTGGCGCACTGCACCGATCAGAGTAGCGAGATCAAAGCGCTCGTTGATGGGCATGAGGTGGTTGCGGCGGGCGTCGTCCGGTGCGTTCAAACTGATGGCAAGCTCAGCGCGGGTGTTGGCGAAGAACTCGGCGATCTTGTCTGCCACGCCGACCGTGCTGACAGTGATACGGGATCCTGGGAAGGCAAATCCATGCTGGTCGGTCAACACGGCCAAGGCGCGCAACACTTCGCGAAGGTTGTCAAAGGGCTCGCCCATGCCCATGAAGACCAGATTGTTGAGTTGGCGGCCGCTGTCGCGGCAAATTCGCTGGGCGATCCGAAACTGATCGACGATCTCGCTGCTCGACAGTTGCCGCTGGAGACCGAGCACTCCAGTCTCGCAGAATCGGCAGGCTCGAGCACATCCTACCTGGCTCGAGAGGCATAGAGTGGTTCGTGGTTGATTTCGGCCTTTGTCGGCTGGAATGATGACGGACTCGATCAGCGCGTTGTCGGGTGCGCGTAACAGCAGACGAACGGTGCCGTCTGATGACGGCGCGTGTTCGGCCACGTTCAGCGCGATCCGGGGAGACAGAGGCAGCACGATTGGGTGGGCCCAGCGTCCGATCTGCGCCTCGGAGAGGCCCTCGCAGTTCCACGTGGCATCTCCGAGCGCATCGTTGCCAAAGGCGTGCCGAAAGATCTTTTTTGCCGTACCCAATCCTTTGGCGGCAGAACAGTCTTCGTGGTCGGCGAGTCTGCTCGCGAGCTCGCCGGTCGTGAGGTCAGCGAGGCGTTCTCGTTTTGCCGTTAGCTGTACCAATGGCGCGCTCATTGCACCGACTGGCGTAGCATGAACACGCTGTTCGGGGCACCGTCTTTTGCCTATCATTATAACGATAGTGCTATCGGTATAAGTGCTAGAGTGGGCCGAGCCGGGTGTCAACACCCTATGTTTAAAGGCTTTGGGGACAACCTGTGGATAACTATGTGGTTAAAAAAAGTGCCATTAAGGTGCATTTTTTGTTTGCAAATAGTGCCGGATTTTAGGACATTGCTCCTCGGAAGTTCTGCGGCACATCAAGCCAACGGACGATTCCAAACGCAGAGTTCTTCGGGGACGCTGCGGCTTCGAAAAGAAGGACACTCGTCAAGAGGGTCTGGAACAGAGAGGCCGGGCCCATTCGGCTCGTCGCTTGTCAAGTGGCGGGTACGGAGGGGTAACAAAGGCATCGCCATCTTTTGATGGCTCTCGTTCGAGAGGACGGGATTCGAGGAATGAAGGCACCCAGGGTGCGGCTGAACATGCAATCCGTCGTGGGAAGGCAGGGAGGCGGCCCTAAGGCGAGCGCGACTTTCGGGTGGCGGGAGCCGGGCAAACTGGTTCGAGAGAGGTCGATTCCGCATCGGCCGCCAGGCAACGCATCCAAGCGAGGTCTGGCACCGGGGAGTGACATTGGGTGTCCGAGTAGACCAAGTTGGGGAAAATCCACGATGGCAGCGGTGTCGTCGTGGGGGTTGAGAAGGTGATTCTTCGTGTTTTCAACCCCCGACATGGGAGAGCTCGGCTGGTGCTTCGGCGCTACTGACTCGAGGGCGGCTTGCCGCATGAAGGTTGGGTTTGGGTCTTCGGAGGTGTGCTCGCAGGTCGTGACAATTGCAGAAGTCGATGAGCGGTGTGTGGTCTCAATGCTCCGGTGAATAGCCGGCTCGGTATTGGGGTCTAGCGGAAGGTGAAAGCCTGCTCGTGAATGCACATCGGAAGCTGAGCCGCGGTGGCAAAACCAAGGTATCAGTGGCGGCCTAGAAGGCTGCGGTTCTTGCGCCAGCGGGGATCGGAGCGTGACGGGACTTGTCGGCGGAAGGTGCCTTGGGCCTGGGAAGTCGTGACGTTTGGTGCGTCACATACGGAAAGGGTTCTGGTGCCGGGAAACGGTCGGTGAAGTGGAGTGACTGTCTTCGGACAGGAGCGAAGCGGAGCCAGGCTGAAGAACGGTGCGACAGGGGGTATCAGCGACGATGCTCGGCTGTTTCGTGGATTGACTGATAAGGTCGCCGCGGAGCGCTCGGGAGACCGAGTGGCTGGGCCTGTGAAGGTCTGGTAGGCAGAGTGAGCGTTGCAGCCAAGGGTAGGGCACCAACCTTACCCAAGCTTGGAGTCGGGTTTTCCCGGTTGCGATGGCAACATGGCAACAAGGAGGCACGGCGCCTGTGTGGAGGAGATCGGTTCGCCGGCTGCACGAGGGTGTAGTTTAGGAGGGCAGGGAAACGAAGCACGGGTCGGAAGGACGTAAGTCTCACGTTCGAGAGTGGCGCGACCATTCGGGTGCTCATGATAACAAGTCGGTTACAGAGACCGGTGAGAGACATCTTTTCTTCGTGAAGCCCATGGTTGGGACAGATTCGAAGAGTCGTCGGACTCGACCGTGAGCAGGCTTGCCTGCGAGTGGTTGGGAAAGCGGTGATTCAGCTGTTTTGACAGTGTGGTGGGGTGAAGGATGGTGGTTTCGGGAGACCTATCAGCCAGTGACGTGGCAGGGAGCTCGGAGGCATGAGATGGTGTCAAGGATCGTAGAAGGGTTGGACATACAAATTTTTCAATTCTGCGGTCGCGTTCGAACAACAGTTCGAATTCAAATCGGTTGAAGGTGTTCTGGGTGGCAACGGCGATGGGCTTTAATCGGCTCCCAGTCGGTGTCGCTCTGGCGGCGCGGTATTCGCGACGTTCACGAGACGCGGGCGAGCTCTTCGGAGTGAGTGCGCGAGGAAGGGGCGACGTGAGGAAGTTTGGGGACGGAATCTCCGAGCGACCAACTGTGACGCGACAGAGGACACAAGAAGTTGCGACGTCACGTTGGCTCTCCCAACCGAAAGGTGCAGGGGGTCGGCGTCTGGGTGAAAGCTCAGGTGCGACGGGACGAACGCAGTGGAAGTCGAAGCAGCGAAAAACTGCATCGCTCACATGCTCACATGATGATTTCACGATGAATCGGTGGGCAGTTAGGAACCGGCGGAGTTGTGGTGATGACGCGGTCATTGGTCATCCAATACGCGATGACGAAGAGACTGCGGTGGCATACATCGGCCGAATAAGCCGTTGAGGTGGAATCCGGAACCATCCGTATGCAAGGAGAACTCCGTCGAGGGTGGCTCGGGAAACCGAGTCCCCCTCGAGTTTTTTTTGTCCAACCAAGCTGGTGCGCCGGGTCGCGAATTCTCGTGATGCGGTCAGGCTGGCAAGATGTCACTGCGAAAGCGGTGGCATTCAAGGGCGTTCGCTTCGGCGATTGCCCTTTTTTTTGTGGGACGTGTCGCGCGCCTCGGTGGGCTGCGGTAGAGTCTGCAGGCGATGTTGCCACCATGGGACAGTGCGGAGCCGCTCTCAGGGGCGCGCTACTCGGCCGTCGAACTGGCGACCGATGGCGAACGGGTTTTCGTGCTGGACCAACTCGCCCTGCCCACCGAAGAGCGTTACCGAACCTACGCTGATGTCGCGGGCGTCGCCCACGCGATTCGCGCGATGGAGGTTCGTGGTGCACCGGCCATTGGGATCACGGCCGCCTACGGTATGGCCTTGGCCGCCGCAGAAGCTCGCGGGCTGTCGAGTGGCGGATATCTGGATCGCATGACGGCTGCGGCCGAAGAACTGTGCGCGACGCGCCCGACGGCCGTCAATTTGAGCTGGGCCGCCTCCTTGTCGATGAGGCTTGCGCGAGAGCATGCCGATGCGGATGGGGACGCGCGCTGGAGTGAACAATGTCAGCTTGCGCGCGGGATACATCGTGACGACGTGGTCGCTTGCCGAAAGATGGGCCAAGCGGGGGCAGAGCGCATCGCCGATGGATCGACGGTGCTTACCCACTGCAATGCGGGCGCCTTGGCGACCGGCGGATACGGCACTGCGCTCGGCGTGATCCGTGGCGTGCGGGATGCGGGAAAGTCGGTTCGAGTCATCGCGACCGAGACTCGTCCCTATCTGCAGGGCGCGCGTTTGACGGCCTGGGAGCTGAGTCAGGACGGCATTGACGTTACGGTCATCTCCGACAACATGGTGGCGCATTGCATGGCGCAGGGGCAGATTGCGGCCGTCGTCGTGGGAGCGGACCGGATCGCAAGAAACGGTGATGTGGCGAACAAAATAGGCACCTATGGGATCGCTTGCCTCGCGCGGCAGCACGAGCTTCCTTTCTACGTGGCCGCACCGTGGAGCACCGTGGACCAGGCAACGCCGACCGGGGCCGATATTGAGATCGAGCAACGGGACCGCGCCGAGCTGACCCATATAGGCGGTCGACAGCTCGTGCCCGACGAGGCTGAGGTCTACAACCCGGCCTTCGATGTCACGCCGGCCGCCCTGATCTCCGCGATCTTCACGGAGACGGGTGTGTTGAGCCCAGCGGACGTCGCTGGCGGCCGGGGTACATAGCGAGCACTCATGCTATGGTCCAGCCGCGATGAGTCGATTCGCTCCGAAACCTCCGTGGCTAAAGGTTCGCGCGCCAGGCGGCGAGCGTTACCATGAACTGAAGCGTACGTTTCGGCAGCTCGATTTGTACACGGTCTGCGAGGAGGCGCGCTGTCCCAACGTGGGTGAGTGTTGGCGCGAGGGCACGGCGACGGTGATGATCCTGGGTGACGTGTGCACTCGTGGTTGTCGTTTTTGTGCCGTGACGACCGGCGACCCACGCGGTGCTGTCGATCCGCGCGAGCCTGAACACGTCGGCCGGGCCATCGCTTCGATGGGATTGACCTACGTCGTGATGACGATGGTCAATCGCGACGAGCTTCTCGATGGTGGTGCCGGTCATGTCGCGAAGACCGTTGGGCGTCTGCGTTCTTTGCGTGAGGACATTCTCATCGAAACCTTGGTGGGCGATTTTCAAGGCCATCGCTCCGCGGTCCATACCTGTGTGGATGCCGAGCCCGATGTCTTCGCCCACAACATCGAAGTGGTGCGTTCTCAGACGCGGCGCATACGAGATGCACGCTGTGGCTATGATCTGTCCTTGAGCGTGCTCGACATGGCAAAGCAACGCGCGCCGGAGCGGTTTACGAAGAGTTCCGTCATGGTCGGCATTGGCGAAGGCGACGAGGAAGTGCTCGAGACCTTGGCTGACCTTCGTGCCGTGGGCGTCGATATCGTGACCATTGGCCAATACCTGCGGCCGTCGCCGAAACACGCCGCGGTGGATCGTTTTGTGACGCCAGAGACGTTCGAGGTGTATCGCCGACAAGCCGAGGCCCTCGGGTTCTTGTACGCGGCGAGTGGGCCCCTCGTCCGGTCGAGTTACAAGGCGGCCGAGGTCTTCATTCGCAGCAAGCTGACGGGTAGCGGCGAAGATCTCGCTCAGACAGAGGTGTTGCTGGCCGAGCGCGTCGAGCGGGCCAATCGTGAGGCGAAGCGGGTCGTGGCGCAGCTCGCCGAACAGGGCGAGCTGCCCGACGGCCCGTCCAACCGTCTAGGCGAGGCGCATCTCGCGTCGAGCTTGATCCATTCCGACGAGCTCGTCCCCGCGACCCGGCTCATTCGTCGTTGATTTCACGGCCAGACGAGCGGCTTGGAGGGGGTGTTCTGCTCGACTCGAACGCGGTCTGCAGACGCGGGCCAGGTCGGGCGGATCTTCGCGTCTCGTTTGCCGGAAAACGTGTAATTTATACAGGATTTCATAGTTTTGCCGTCGAGCGGATGGCGTGTGAAACAAGAGGTCTGACGCTACGCTGGTCAAAGCCGCACGGCGGGACTAGGCTGCCCACGAGCATGACCACCGTATCGAGCTACCAAGAGCCAGAGGCTCAAGGAGCTGAGCGGCGGCCTGACGACGTGATGGCAGACGATGTCATCCGAGTGATGGCCCCCGACGGCACCGTAATCGATGACATCGGAATCGACGATGAAACGGCGGTTGCCTTGTATCAAGCGATGTTGCGCACGCGCATCGTCGATGATCGCGCCGTGACTTTGCAGCGTCAGGGACGAATCGGATTTCATATCGGTTCGCTCGGTGAGGAAGCGAGCATCATCGGTTCGGCCTTCGCTCTTCGTGACCAGGACTGGATCTTCCCCTGTTATCGCGAGTTCGGCGCTGCGCTTCTACGCGGGCTGTCAATGCAGACGTACATGGACAACCTGTACGGCAATGCCAACGACATCGTGAAGGGTAGGCAGATGCCCGACCATTGGTGTGACCGCGAGCATCGGATAGCGAGTGTCAGCTCTCCGATTGGAACACAGATCACGAACGCCGTGGGTTTCGCTTGGGCGGCCGCCCTGAAGAATGATCCCCTGGCCGTGCTGGTGTATTTCGGTGACGGTGCCACGAGCAGCAACGAATTTCACAATGGGCTCAACTTCGCCGGCGTCAATGCCACGCCGACCGTATTCCTATGTCGAAACAACGGCTGGGCGATCAGTGTGCCTACGGACAAACAGACAGCGAGCGAGAGCTTTGCAGCAAAGGGCGTGGCATACGGCGTCCCGGCAGTTCGAGTCGATGGCAATGATGTTTTTGCCGTGTTGAAGGTGACTCGCGATGCGTTGACCCGAGCGTCAGCCGGAGAAGGTCCGACGCTCATCGAGGCAATCACGTATCGCTTGTCAGGCCACTCGACGAGCGATGACCCCACGCGGTATCGGCCCGAGGGCGAAGCGGAGGCCTGGGAGCAACGCGATCCCTTGCTGCGAATGAGGCGTTATCTTGCCGAACGGGTGAACTGGGGAGATGCCGAGCAGGCGTCGGCCGAACAGGCTATTCACCACGAGGTCAAGGCGGCTATCGAGGTGTCCGAGAACACCCCGAAGCCTGCTCTAGAGACTTTATTTGAAGGTGTTTATGCCGAAATGCCTTGGCATCTGCGCGAGCAGCAGGCCGAACTGTTGGCCGGGACCCGCGCACCAGGCCACGGAGAGTAAGACGTATGCCCGAGATGAATATGGTGCAGGCGATCAACGACGCCCTGCGATTCGAGATGCAACAGGACGACCGAGTCGTCGTGCTCGGCGAGGATGTCGGCAAGGTTGGCGGCGTCTTTCGTGTGACCGCTGGCTTGTTCGACGAGTTCGGAGCCGACCGGGTCATCGACACACCGCTCAGCGAGGGCGGGATCATCGGAACGGCGGTGGGTATGGCGCTGTATGGCTTGCGGCCCATCCCTGAGATCCAATTCTCCGATTTCATTTTTCCAGCGTATGACCAAATCGTCAGCGAGGTAGCGAAGTACCGTTATCGCTCGGGCGGAGAATTCCCCTGCAACATGGTGATTCGAACGCCGGTTGGCGGAGGGATCCGCGGCGGGCATTACCATTCGCAATCACCTGAAGCGCAGTTCATCCACGTCGCTGGTCTCAAGGTCGTGTGTCCCTCCACAGCGGCCGATGCAAAAGGTCTTCTGTTGGCATCGATTCGTGATCCCGACCCGGTCCTCTTCTTTGAGCCCAAGCGGGTATACCGCGCCGCGAAGGGCGAGGTGCCCGAGGGCGACTACACGGTCGAACTCGGAAAAGCCAATGTGATTCGCGAAGGCAAGAGCCTCACCGTGATCAGTTACGGTGCGATGCTCTACGAAGCAATGGATGCGGCCGAAAAGGCTGCCGAGCACGGAATCGAGTGCGAAGTCATCGATCTGCGAACCCTTTGGCCACTCGATATCGACACGATCATCGCGTCGGTCAAGAAGACGGGCCGTGTGGTCATCGTTCACGAGGCTCCGCGCTCCTGCGGGCTCGGGGGTGAACTGGTGAGCTTGATCAACGAGAAGGCGTTCTTGCACTTGGAGGCTCCACCGCGCCGCGTGACGGGCTTCGACACGCCGTTCCCCTACACGCTCGAGATGGAGTATTTGCCGCTCTCCCATCGCATTCTCCCCGCTCTGACCGAAACGGCGAACTACTAGTGCGCTTTCAGAAATTGAGACCGAGGTTCTGATGAGTCGATACGAATTCAAGCTTCCCGACATCGGCGAGGGGGTGGTGGAGGGCGAAATCGTAAGCTGGTTAGTGCGGCCAGGAGACGATGTTGCCGAAGATCAGCCGATGGTCGAGGTCATGACCGACAAGGCTACGGTCACGATAACTTCGCCGAAGGCCGGCAAGGTGATCGAGGTCGCAGGCGACGTCGGAAAGGTCGTCCCGGTGCACTCCGTTCTGTTGGTCCTCGAACTGCCGAACGGGCAGTCTGGCGGGGTGGAGGCAGACGTTGTCGCGAAGTCCGCGGCCGGCAGTACGGACGAAGGGCCCGCTGCTTCGGCCGTGGGCGACATCAAAGAGCAACTTCCAGGGATGCGCTTGATGTCCAAAGCTGCGGCACCGCCGGCGGCCTCGTCGACGAGCCGTGCTGCTGCAAAGCCGACCGGAGATTACTTTAGCGAAAAGCCCCTCGCGACTCCGGCGACGCGCAAACTGGCGCGCGAGCTAGCGATCGATTTGCGGACCGTTCGCCCGACCGGGCGGGGTGGTCGGGTGCTCAAGAGCGATGTTCAGTCTATGGCCGGGGGAGGGCCAGCAAGTGCATCGCCGATGGCGGTTCGTCGTGGTCCGCCCGTCGCCGTGACACCGGGTAGCGCGGATGAGCGCGCGCTAGAGGTTCGTACGCCGCTACGCGGTATGCGCAAACGGATCTTCGACGCGATGGCCCGCTCGAAGCACACCGCTGCACACTTCACCTTCGTGGAAGAGTGTGATGTGACCGCCTTGAAGCAGATACGGGCCCGGCTCAAGCCTGCGGCGGAAGCGGCCGGCGTGAAGCTGAGCTTTTTACCTTTCATCATCAAGGCGGTAGGCGCCGCCTTGCAGAAGCACCCGGTGCTCAATTCGGCGTTCGATGAATCGACCCAGGAGGTGGTTCAGCGCGGCTATTTCCACATTGGTGTCGCCTCCGCGACGGACAAAGGGCTGATGGTACCGGTGGTCAGAAATGCCAACCATCTCAGCATTCTCGAAATCGCACGAGAAGTTGCACGACTCAGCGACGAGGCGAAGTCCGGCACCATCGCGGCGGACGAATTGCGGGGATCGACCTTCACC
>JAPYTK010000103.1:0-7105 GCA_029941785.1 Polyangiaceae bacterium
GGCTCAGCGATTGTGGGTGCCTATGGGGTCGGCCCATCGAGCAGCGGTGCTGGCGGTAATGGCGGCGCTGGCGGCAATGGCTGACCACCCCGACGATTCCCCGCGAAATCTCAGTGAGGAGGAGCTCAACAACCCGGCGCCTTATTATGTCGTCTGGGAGGTGACGAGGCACTGCGATCAGCCTTGTCTTCATTGTGGCTCCAGAGCCGGACCGAAGCTCAATGACGAGCTTTCCACCGACGAAGTGCTCGGAGTGGCCCAACAGTTGATCGACATGGGCACGCGCGAAGTGGCCTTGATCGGCGGCGAAGCCTATCTCCGAAAAGATCTCGCGCAGATCATCACAAAACTCGATCGCGGCGGCGTGCGTGTGGTGATGCAAACGGGCGGTCGCGCCTTCACCAAAGAGCGTGCGCTCAACTACCGGAAGGCGGGCTTGTTCGGCCTCGGGGTGTCGATCGACGGGCCCGAGGAGCTGCATGACCGCATGCGCAACAACTCGGGAAGCTCGGCGGCCGCATGGCGCGCTCTGGACTACGCCAAAGACGTGGGCATGGTCGCCACCATCAACACGCAGGTCAACGGACTCAACGTGGATGCCCTCGAGGAATTTGCCCAAAGAGTGTACCGTAGCGTCGCGACCACCTGGCAGGTGCAGCTCACCGTCCCCATGGGGCAAGCCGCAGACCGACCCGAGTGGCTCCTTCCCCCGCATCGAATCATCGATGTGGTCGAGACGCTATCGGCCCTGCAAAAACAGGCCACGGAGGAATACGACGGCGAAGGCTTGATGTTCAACGTCGTGCCGAACAACAACATTGGCTACTTCGGTCCCCACGAAGGCTTATTGCGCTCATGGCCTGGACAAGACAAAGCACACTTCGTCGGTTGCAACGCCGGGATTGCCATCATGTCGATCGAGGCCGACGGGATCATCAAACCCTGCCCTTCATTGCCCACGAAACCCTATACGGCAGGCAATGTTCGCCAAACCGAGATCCGCGAACTCTGGAACGTGTCACCCGAGATGCGATTCTCCCGCGACCGCGACACCTCCGAACTCTGGGGCCGCTGCAAGAGCTGTTACTACGCCGACACCTGCAAGGCGGGCTGCTCGTTCATGACCCATTGCCTGTTCGGTAAGCGTGGCAACATGCCGTACTGTTACTACCGCGCGAGCGAACTCAAGAAACAAGGCCTGAAAGAACGTCTCGTTCAAGTCGAGAAGCCGCCCGGAGAATTCTACGACTTCGGTCGTTTTGAGATCGTCGAAGAGCCCTGGGACGCCGAGCCCCCGAGAGAGCCGAAACGGCTCACGGTCCTTTAGCTGTCGGCAAATGAGTGAGCGTTCACTCGAAAAGAGAAACAAGCGAGAGACAACACTGTCATTGACTCCGCTCGGTGCCGGCGACGACCGAGCCGAGAGGAGTGGCTTGTGGAGGCTGGGAGACGCAAGGCTACAGACCGCAAAGTGGATCGCCGGCTGCGCACCCTGCGCGAGACGGTAAAGGATTCTTGGCGCTTGCAGCCGCGGCAGCCTGTACTTTCTTCAACGCGTCGGCGGTGCCTTTCGGACACTCGACCGGGATCCCTACGCGGCCAGCGACGTCGATGTAACGCGACCAAAAAGTGCCGTCGACCGTGACCAGCTTGAAGTTGTCATTCGACGACGCTCGTTTGGCACGGTACCAGGCCTTGCCACAGCGCGCCCCTTCCCGACTCAAGTGCAGCAGAGCGGACGGCGGATTGCTCGCGCCCTCCGGATGGCCCGAGCCGATCTCGGACCACTTGGGCAAGGCCTTGGGGGCGCTCCGACTGCTTGTGTCCGGCCACAACTGGCCGGGTTTGGTCTGCCAATAATTACGCTCGGCCTGCGTATTCGGACTGGAAGATGAAGAGCCAACTTGAGTGGCCACTTTGCTGCGGTCTCGCCGTCTTTAACAACCGCAAGCCTGAGTCGGTTAGACAGCAGAGGTCCACTTCATGGCCGCGGTGGCGCCAATGCCATCCAGCACGCCGGTGACGGCCATGATGATGAGAACGTACTCTGGCCAGATGACGAGCAAAACGAGCTGAGCACCTTCCGGGACGAGCAGCGGCCACCAACGATGATCGACGGCGCTCGTGACAATGAGCGCGCCAGTGAGACCCACCAAGGTGTGAACAGCCGCGGCGGCGGCAAGAGGCAGCGCTAAGGTAAAACTTAGGAGCCAGCCTGCCGCCATGACGAACCAGCTGGTGCGAAACATCGCGAGCGTGAGCCGGTTTTTCCCTTTTCCCAAAACCGCCAGCTTGGATACGCGCGGCAAGAACATCATCGCCAAGCTGCCAACACCGAGCAGGGAGGCGAACACGAAATACACCCCGTCATGGTGTCCCGCGCGCTGAAGCAATAGACAGCAGGCACAAGTCGCAACCCAAAAACACCCGAACCCGATGGTTGCGCCTATCCGCACACCTAGGCCCAATTGCGGATCGGCGGCTCGTTCGAGTTCGATGTGTCGCTTCTCCCTCTCGCGCCGGCGCTTCCTCGCTTCCGCCACGTTCTCTGCCAAGCTCTCGTTTTTTCGCGGCATCTGAGCCAGCAATGTCTCTGCGACTTGGTCTGCGCCGTGCTCCAACGCGACGTCGATGTGGAGCTCGAAGGCCTGCTGCAAGGCTTCTTGCGCGTCGGGATTATCGGGCCACAACACGAGCGCCCGATCCAAATGGGAACGATAGCTCTGGAACTGCTCTTCGAAACGGGACCGGCTGCTTACATCCGCTTCCTCGACTTCGCGAGCGAGGTCTTCAAGCGTTTCGAATTCGGCTTGCGACTGCGGGATGAGAAGACTCGACTCATGCTGCAAGCGAAAGGCTGCGATAACGTCAGCGAACTCCGCAGCACTAGCGAAACGATCCTCATTAAAGCGGCTCATCGCGCGTGAACACATCGCCGCGAGGGCCGGTGGAACGCTTTCATCGAATTTCGGCTCCCAAGGACGACTCGCCGACAAGACCGCGTCCAATACGTTCTCGGCTTCATGCGGGGCCACACCCGTGAGCAGCTCGTGCAAGATCGCGCCGAGCAAATAGACGTCGGTGCGAGCATCCATGGCCATACCGACACCCAGGGCAAGCTCGGGCGCCATGTAGGCCGGCGTACCGCCCATCGTATCGACATCATGCGCGTGGGGCACCTCGGGGAGTCGGAGGTCATCGACGGTGATCGCCACCCCCCAGTCGAGAATGTAAATCTGCCCTTCCCAGCTGATCATGACGTTGTCGGGTTTCAGATCTCGGTGGATGACCCCTTGTCCGTGGGCAAAATGTACGACCCGCGCGACTTCTTCCAAGATGGCGAGCTGTGCGTCTAGCGCATCGTCGTCTCCCAACGAGCTTGCAGCGAGCAAGCGGCTTGCCCAGGTTTCACCTTGGACACGGCGCATCACGATGAACGGCCGACCACTTGCGTTGTGCGCGAGCGCATAGATCGGGACGATGCTCGGGTGTTCGAGCAGGCTCGTCACGCGTGCTTCGAGTAGCAGCGATTGCCGGGCTTCCTCCGTAGGGAGGTCAGCGTGCGCGGTCTTGATGGCAACATCGCGACCCAGAGCGATTTGTTGCGCCTCGTGGACGACGCCACCTCCACCGTGGCCAAGGCGCTGGCGCCGACGGAAACTGCTCGACGCTGCGAGCTCCATCTCGCGCTCGCTGACAGCGGCGAAGTCGTCTTCGGAAGAAGGCAATAGCGTCGAGGGCGGATGCTTGTCGGACAAGGAGAGAGTGGCGACGTGAGGAAGGGAGGAGGATCTGAATGACCTCCGGAAGAAATAGCACAACGGGAGGCGTGTGCCATTCAGAGACGCTCGGCCCGTCACCACGCTCGGCAGCGGTGGCGAGCTCAGGGGCCCCGCCAGCGCGCTAATCGCAGGGGCCCCGCCAGCGCGCTAATCGCAGGGCGCCGCGCCAGTGGGCTCCTTTCGGGGCCCGACATATGCCGTTGCTGGCTGCGCGGGCCCCGACTCACCGCGATCGATCACGACGAGCCGGCCGTCAGCGCCCGCAATGACGAGATGCCTTTCGTCGACCGCGATGAATGTCGTGTCCTTGGGCCTGAGCGCAATCTCGGCGTGATCGTCCAGCAACTGCGAGTCGAGCACGTCCGAAACATCGTACGCGTGCACGCCATCGGGCGTGGCGAAGTAGGCGATCTGCGCGTCCACCGTGAGAAGCTGCTTGGGGCCGGGAAGTGTGAAGGCAACGTAGGGGTCGCCCGGTGAGTTCGCCTCCTCGAAGACGAGCATCCAATCTTCGTTCTCGGTGTCGAGAACGATGCGCGTGCCGTCTGTCGCCGCGGCCTGTGCGTCGCCGTACTGATGAATGCCGCTTCCCGAGTAACCAAAACTGATGCCCCCGATGATGTCGGTCGGGTCGAGCAGCTGGCTCGAGATGGAACCGCCGCTTGAACTGCCAACCCGCCACGACACCCAGAGCGCACCATGGGCCGTCGCCGTGCCGTACGTGAACTCCCTGCACGCACTCGTTTCGAACGCTGTCATCTCGCCGGGATTGAACGGGTCGGTCAAGTCGAGCGCCACGAGCGACGACCCGCCTTCGGTTTCCGGACGCAGACAGAAGTAGAAGTAACCGTCGTGCGCCGTGTAGACGTTTTCATACGCGGCAGGCACCTCGCCATCGAGAGCGTGACTGACCGCGAGCTGAGGCGCGAGCGGGTCGCGCGTGTCGATCAGATCGATCTGCAGCCCTTGCTGTGGCGCGTGGATCCGCGCGTAGGTGTCCTTGGCGATCGGCACCAGCTGTGCGGGGCCGACCAACGCCGCCTGCGCGTCGAGGATGAACACATCGCCGCCGCCAACCTCCAAGACCACGTAGCGTCGCTCGCCGTCGACGGTGGCATCAACGTGCAACCGGCCTTCGATGAAAGTGCCCCGTGTGTTTACCCGCAATTGGGCCTGCTGTTGCGCCGGCTGGCAGGGGCCGGCTTGTTGGCCACCGCCGATGACCACCACCTCGCTGCCGCACCCCAATGCCTGAAGGCCAAAGCCCAGCACGATCCATCGATCGATCATCCGCATGTGTCGCCCCTTTGAATGAGTATAGCCCGATGAAGTCGGTATGTGGACAATCCCCTTCGCGACGTGTGGTCTTGGTCTTGCGGTGAGCGCCCCCGCGGCTGTCACCAGACTGCCTCGCTACGCCCGCCGTGTTAGTGTCCTGAGACAGCGCCATGAACGATGGACGAGATGCTCAGACAGCATGCGAATGAGGGTTCATGGCGAATGAGCAACTGAGCGCGTTGTCCGCAGAGTGCACGACCTGCGGCGCGGTGGTGCCCGTCGTGCTCGCTAGCGCCAGTCCGCCCTGTCGGCATTGCGGCAGCCAAAACCCGATCGCCTCCGAGGTGGAAGCGCAGATCGCTCCCATCCGAGCGCGCTTGGGTCAGCAGTCAGCTCGTGAACAGCAACTGGTCGGCCGCCAGGCGGAAGCCGCCAACTTCTACGATGTCTCTTCCCTGTTTGCGTTTTCGGTGCTGTGGATTCTGTTTTTCGCACTGGGTTGGTTATGGACCTCGGGAAATTTACCGGAGTCCATAGGCGCGCTCGAGGTCTTTTTCTCGGAGAAACGCTACACCGATATCGACATCCGTCTGCATTACTACCTCCACTGGGCGATGTTCACGGGCTACGGCCTGATGCTGGTGGCCTATGGGATCACGATGATCCGCATGCGGCGGCTGGTGCGATTCGCGTTGCCCCGCCGACCGCTAAGCCCAGGCCGCCCACCACGCTGCCGCATTTGCGGCGCGGAGCTCGGAGAGGAAGGGAGGCTCCGACGCTGCGCCTATTGCCGCGCCGACCACGTCATTCGAGGCGAGGCCTATCAGCGGGAGGACACCCGACTCGAAGCGGAGCTCACTCGTGTGGAGGAGCAACTGGATACCACGCTGAAGGACCGTGAGCGTTCAGCGGACAAGCTGCTTGGCCCCTTGACGGGCTGCGTTCCCTTGATGGTGATGTTCTGCGCGCCGGCGGCAAGCTTTCTCCTACCTCACACCGATCGCGTCTGGACCTCGCTGCCCGTCGGGCTGCTTTTGCTGGGGCTGCTGTTGGTGCTCGTCGGCCGGGCCATGCCGGTGCCGGAGATTCGCACCCGTCATTTCGTGCGCCCCGGCGACACTTTGTTGGTGGCTGACCGACGCGCGCGGGTGGTTGCGTGCGCGAGCATGGGGCGGCTGATCACCTTCCCGGCGCAGTTGCTGTTCATCGCCGCGCCCAACGATCCGAACGCCCCGCTCGAGGCGATATTCGTCGAATCGGACGGGGAGCCTTGTCGCCGACTCGAGCTCGAGGCGGGCGGCACTCCGCTGACCCCCGCCGCCATGGCGAGCGCTATCGCCGCGGGTGCGATCAGCCCCAAGAGTTGGCACCATCTCGATTGCCGCCTCGAAGCCAACGGATCGCGCCTACCGCCAGAGGCCTCCGATCTCTGGTACTTCCGTCCATCGTCCCGCACGCCGACCACGAACGGCCACGTTTCCAGCATCTTGTTCGACGCTCGGATCTGGTTTGGCGATTCGCCCAACAAGCGGGCTGACCCAACCCCGGCGTATACGATCCGCGCCGTGCATCATCTGGCCTCCGACAAGGTATGGCTCGTGCAATGACGGCCGCCATGCGCGATGCTATTCGCTTGGCTTGGCCTCACACAAGGACGAGCTGTCGGCGATGAGCCCTTCGACTCAGAAGTGAACCCTTCTCACCTGCAGCTCCGAGGTCATGCCCTTGGGCTTCACGGCATCGGCGACCACCCGCGTGCTGAGCTCTTCCAGCAAGGCCTCCATCTTGGGCTCGCCGGCCACCTCCTCTGAGATGAGCAGGCTTCCGCTTTCGCTCAGGCTCTCGAGGCGGGATGCGATGTTCACTGTCCTTCCGTAAAAGTCCAAGGTGCCGTTGGCCTGAACAGCAAGGCATCTCCCGCCGTGCATGCCCAATCGGATTTTTACGGAACCACCCAGCTCGTCCGCAGGCTCGTTCTGCGCAGCCATGATGATCTGGTGTGCGGCCTCGAGACACCCGGTAGGCTCGGGGAACACGGAGACCAC
>JAPYTK010000103.1:7115-18688 GCA_029941785.1 Polyangiaceae bacterium
TGGTGAAAGTGCTGACGGCAGACACTGTAGGCTGAGGCGTCGCCCAAGGCTTCATACATGCTCACTGAGCCACATAAGTCCGTGAAGAGAAAGTACATGGTCGTCACGCTGAGCGACTCCCCTGGCCCCAGTGCTCGCTCCGCATAGAACTCATGAAAGTCGGGCGAGCTCAGCAGACTCGCGGCCGTCACCGCCCC
This sequence comes from Polyangiaceae bacterium, assembly GCA_029941785.1. GTDB lineage: Bacteria > Myxococcota_A > Polyangia > Polyangiales > Polyangiaceae > JAPYTK01. The sequence continues at coordinate 7,313 of JAPYTK010000103.1, forward strand.
GTCCCTCCAGCTCGCGGCCTCCACGATGAACACCTGCTCATCGTCCTCAACATTGTTGAGTTCCAAGGATAGGTCGGAGCATACCTCTGGAGGCTCGCCGGGGTCCTGTGCCGGAGAGATCACGAGCTGCCGGCACTCGGCCGATTCCGACACATGAAACCGGTGCACGCTCTTCAGATGCGGGCCACGAACCCGATACCAACCCGGCCTCAGAGAAAGGGCAACCGCGACCGCGCCCTGGCCAGGCACGCACTGCTGCGCAACAATGTGCGGAGTCGTCTGGGGTCCTGCGATGCAGTAATCGCGGTGCTCGATCGACCGAACCTGCTCGGTCGGACGAAACACAGCCTCCACATTCTGGGAGAGATCACCGTCGTAGTCCACGTTGCAAGCATCGCAGTGAAATCGCTGCTGAGCGGCTGCCATGCGGCCGGTGGAGTTTGCAGGGTTTCGGCACAGCGGGCACAGGATATTCCAGATCAACTGCACGATGCCCACCTCAGTGGCCGCGAGCAACGCCCGTAACAATTCCTGTCTCGGCAGTTCCCACTCGTCAGCAAGTTCCATGGACCGTACGTGAAGCAAATCAGCGTCGTCTGCATGGCGAATGTGGCGGCAGAGACGAGCGACCAGCTCCGGATCCACATTCGCTGACAGTTTCTCAGCGAGCCGACTCAGGGTGGCAGAGAGCCGTTCTTTCCTGGCCGTGCGTGCCGCGTCGGCACCCGAACTCGCGCTCCGCTTCAGTTTCCGTTCAATTCGACGATACGCCGCACGAAACGCTCGTCTCATTGATGGTCCCACGTAGCCGCGGACAACCATGTTCCAGAGTGGCCCGCGCGAGTCGAGGTCCATCTGTTGCTCGAGCCGACATCCCCCAGCCGTCGGATGCAGCTGGACCGTGCTGGTCGCTGTATTCATCGGACCCTCTTGATACACGCGCTGGATTCGATACGAGGCATTCTCCGTCCACTCAAAGGGTCGCTCGGTCCACTTTAGTTTGAGACCGAGCTGGCGGGTCTCCCCATGCAAGGTAGAGCCTCCGGTCGGGTCAGCGACGCTATCAAACTGAACCTGTGGCATCCCGACAGCTCGCTCGATCGCCTGCATGTCGGAGACAAGCGGCCACACCCTTTCCGGCGGGAAAGAAAACTCTGTGCTCCAACGGAAAATCGGCATGTGGCGCTTGATGAGCGGATGTTGCTTGCATCATACAGGACTTTCTTGCGCACAACATGCAAAGTCAAACCATGCAAGCTTCGATTCAATATCTCGCCACGTCGGTGGCCGCCGTCACCATCTGTTGTGCGACCGGCTGCAAGCCATCACCAGCTGACGGGCAGGTGCCGGCCTCCAACGAAACTCTCAGTCGTAGATATCCATGGGGTTGGCATTCCATGCTGGCAACATTCCCGTCGTCTGTTTGGTGGCAGCTGATAAGGGAAAGCCCCAGTCCTCGTAGAAACCGCTCAGATCGACGCCCGCGTATTGTGAAGATTGAACGATCGTCAACTGGATCCTCTGCGATGTCGTCTTCGGCTTATCTTGTTCGGCGAGCGCTCGATAATAGGCGTTCATGTCGTGAAGCAACTTCCAGCCGAATGCTTCCTGGAGCTGCATGAATGCTTCGACCGGGAGGAAACCCTGGTAAGCGTTGAAACCGGTTTGCCAGTCGCTCGCGAATTTTCGACCGTCATCCACGTAGGCCTGAATGCGCGCCTGCCGCTTGATGTCGCCCATCTCCTCATCCGGGTGAGTGAACTGGCGGGGGACGCCAGCTGCCGTCTCCAGGACGTGAAGCGACCACAGATTGCAGGTGGCCTCTTGCAGACCCGTGAAGGTCCACTCCTTGAGCTGAAAGTTGTGGCCCAGCTCATGAAAGGTGGTCCACCATTGGTTTTCTTTTTGCTCGCTCGTATCGAGCAAAGCGTAGCTCCATTTTTCTGCCATGCTGATCGGGTAACCGGAGTGCGCGATCCCCTCGATGGCTGGATCGGCGGCAATTCGCTCGATGCGCGCCTTGGGATCATCGATGCCGGCGAGGTACCAGACGGCGTCCATGGCCTTCGTCCAAAACTCCATGAGCGATTTTGGATCGACGCCCTTCAGATCGCTGGAGCGCACGGTAAGGACAATCTTGTCGTTTTCGAGTTCGGCCCAGGGCGCGGGGTATTGGCTGATCTCGTCTTGCCATGCGCTCAGATCGGTAACGCCGTGCACGTAACGGGGCGCACGGGCGACCCGGGTGATCGTCACGTCGACAGGACCGAGGGCGGTTCCCGCCATGACACGCACATAGATCAAGCCGCCAAAGGCGCTGGTCATCGCGGTGATCCGCGTCGTCAGCGGAACGCGATGAACGATATCGGGGAACCGACGGATCGGTTGGTCGAAGGGAAAACCCCACACAAGATCGCGATCGCGATGCGAGCCGACCTGCACCTCGAGCCCGAGGTACTCGCCGTTGACGATGGCCTCGGGGAGTTCAACCGTGAACACCGTACCGGGCTCTGCGAACAAGCCCGTGCTGCGCCAAATCGGTTCGCCGGGGCTGGAGTACCAGTAGGAGTCGCTGCGTCCACTGCTGCTCGCATCAATCGTGACCGTCTGGCGTACCATCTCCGTGTCTGGAGGCAGAGGACCGGGCACGGAGGCTTGTCCTGGGTGTCTTGGCATGAGCAGCGGAAAACCCAGAAGCGAGGTGATCAGCTTGGCGTCCACCTTGCCTTGTCCGACGAGCGCCTCGTCCTTGCCTTTGACCCAAGGCATCTCACGAGTCGGCGCGGTTTCATCCGTGATGGCGAACGCGCCAGCCACACACTCGGCAGAGCAAACCTGGCCCGCGCCGCGATCGCACAGAGCGTCGGGGGGGCAAAGCTCGATCCCGGTACAGCCAAGGTCCGTGGGATTGTTGGCGAAGGTGGTGGTCGGCTCGCAGAGCACCACGACGCCCGAGCCGCAGACCGAGCCAGCGGGGCAATACGCGGCAGGCGTACAGGCCGCATCGTCCGGATTGGCCGCAAATTCGATAGGACCTGCGCACGCGACCGCCTCCCCCCCTCCGCACACGTGGCCGTCGGGGCATGGCCCGCTGCCGCCCGCCCCGCCGCTTCCGGACGTGGTGGACGACTCGCCGCCAGCCGTGGCGGTCGTCTCGTCGCCACCGCAAGCAATGAATGTGGTCGGGAGCCAAAGGGACGTGATCAAAAAAGCAAGAGCAAGCACAGGTTTCGGCACGGCAATCTCCTCCCGCGATGGCATCGATCGCACGAATCGCGCAGCATGGTAGCGGGCAGCATGGTAACGGGCAGCCGAAACAACGGCAATCTTCGGCGGGTTCTATACGCACCGACTATCGACGACTTGGCCGTTCGGAAGGGGCCGCCTGAACGCTGCGGCCCCAACGGACGTCCACAGCTGGCCGACAGCCTACTCCACGCGCAAAAACCCTCTGGCGACGCTTGCGCCACCGCGGGTGTCGCGCACCACGGCCCAGATACTGACAATCCCCGCTTCATCCGGAGGCGTCCAAGCCGCGCTGTGATCCTGAAGATACTCGCCCGTTTCGTCACTGATGACCACGGAGCTGTCGCTCAGCTCCCCGCCGTCCGCAAAGTACTCGACCCACACACCTTCCCGCTCCGGCTCTCCCGTCTGCGCCGACGCGATCGGATCGGACTCCGCCACGTCCTCGACCATCGCTTGGATATCGAGCTGGCACTCTGACTTCTCTCCCTCGCAACCGCCGTCCCTAGCTTCGCCACCGAGGCACCGTTTCACCGTCGGAGCGTCCTCGGGGGTGGCGCCCAGGCGGGTCCCGTCAAACTCGATGCCGTCGTTCGGTGGGTTCTCATTCACGGGAGCGTCTTCGAAGATGGGGACCTCCGTGTACCCCACCACGAAGCTGTCAGGGCCGACGCGCGCGCCGTCCTCATCGAAACAGCCCAACGGGAACTTCGCTTCGCTGTCAGCGGTTTCAGGTCGGACTTGGCCAGCACAGGCGGTGAAGAACACGTAGGCCGTCAGGGGCTCGCTCGCGTCAGCCGTGTCTTCGCTCGCGTCCTTTTTGCCGCCGAAGAAGTCAAAGAGCTCAAGCGGTATCTTCGTGCTGAACGACACCGCGTCCGGCACGCCGCTGCGTTCCGGTGAGGCGACCTCCTGATGCACGAACGGCTCTTTCGCCGCGTCCCCCGCCAGCGCCGCAACGGTCTTCTCGAGCTGCGGGAAACACGCGTAATAGGGAGCACCCGGCGGCAGAAGGCAACCGCCGATCCACGTCACCTGAATCGGCCGCGGGCTGGGCCCCAACGCATCGTGATAGGTCATGCTCAGCGTCAGCTCCTGACCCGGCTCGACATAAGGCCGAGACGCCACCACCGAGAGGATCCGCAACGTCGTCACCTGACTCGGCTGCTCGAGATCGCTTCCGCACGAGGAGCCGACCATCAGCATCCATGCCCCAACCACCCCCACGGCTCGTCTCACGCTAAAGCGCATCAGAATTGTCCTCGCAGGCCCAGACTCGGGATAATTGGCAGACCGGTGACGTACTCGCGTTTCGCAAAATCGTATTGGTAGTCCACGCCCTCCGCAGCCTGATGATTGTAGAAGTTGGTGACGTCGAGATACAGACCGAGCTTCCACGACGCGAAGGTCCACGTCTTGTCGACACGGATGTCCAGTTGGTGAAAGAGCGGAAGCCGCTCACTGTTGTCCGCGGCGGCGGGAAACGGAATGTAGCTACCCGTCGGCGCATGATAGATCGCGTTGGCCGAAAAATTGTCACAGCCCTCGGCCTCGGGGTTGCAAATCACGGGCGTCACGAGATTCCCCGACACGACGCGAAACCGCGCGCCGAGCTCCCAACCGCGACCGAGATGATAACTCCCGAGCACGGTCATCACGTGCGTTTGGTCGAAAGAAACGAGGTACTCGTCGAGGTCGGGCGCGTCGCGCCGCGCGCTTCGTGACAGCGTGTAGGCGAGCCAACCGAAGAAGCGCTTGTCCGGTTTGTACTTCAACATCATTTCACCCCCCACCACGTAGCCCGCACCCTCATTGGACTCGGCGTCCTGCCCCGAAACAACGTCCCGGGCCTTGTTCGACCCCACCGGCAATCGGTCGAGCTGCTTGACGAAGCCTTCAACGGAAACCTCGAGCTGCCGGGTCAGATCCTGCTGCAAACCCAAGCTGAAATGTAGCGCGCGGCTCGATCGTCGGTCGGAACGGTCGGACGCCCCGAGGAGAAGGTCGAAAAACGACGGCGGCTGGTGGTAGACGCCTGCGGCGGCCTTGATGGTGGTTTGTGGGTAGTCGTCGAACATGCCCCAGCTCATGTTGACGCGGGGGCTGACATCGACCCTGTCGCCATGGCCCGAGTGATCCACGCGTAGACCTGGGACGAGGCGAAGGTGCTTGGCTGGCGTCAACTCCGCCTGAACGTAGGCCGCCGGCCGAGCGAATGTTCCGTTAACCTTGTCATCCTCCAGCTCGAGTCTCTCGACGGCCGCGTCGCCGGGTCGCCCGTCGGTATCCTTCTCCGACTCGTCGACCGGTAATCGGCTGGTCACCGAAGCCAAGCTGCTCGAGAGATCCGCGCCGACCTCGATCGCCAACCACTTCGCCACACGATGCGAGTAGGCGAAACGATTGTGCAGCGAGTACACCTCGGTCCGAAAGAGAATACTCTCCGCCGAAAAGCCGAGCTCGAAGTCGATGACGTCACGCCCAAAGGCGAGCATCCACGACAGCCTGTCTCCGCCCGCGAGACGCTTCTCGTAACCGAGCTGCGCTCGCTGAAAGGCGATGTGCAGCCCGAACTTTCCGGTGGCCTCCTCACCGACTTCGCCGCCGACGACCTCGAAAGCGTCATCGGAGCCATAGAAGGACGCACGGAAACGGGTATCGGGATCGGGCTTGTTTTCCAGGATGAACTGGTAATCGTAATAGGCTGGCGCCACCACGACCTGCGCCCCCGCCGCTTCGATCACCGGGGTGAGCACCGCGTCGAGCCAACTCCTTCGTCCCGCCATGGAAAAGCCCCACCCCTTCAGCAGAGGGACCGGTCCTTCGAGCTGGATCCTCCCGTCGATGAAATCGACCTGGGCGAGACCGTGGTACCCATCGGTACGCGGCGAGCGAAGAACCACGTCCACCACACCGCCCATGGCTCTGCCGTACTTGGAGCCGAAGTTGCCCGGAAAGAAGTCGAGCCGATCGAGACGCTCCGTCGGCACGACGCTGGCGAGACCACCAAAATGGTAAGGCAGCAGAACCGGAGCGCCATCGATGAAGGTCAGTGAATCTTCTGGTGCCGAACCACGAACGATCAACAGGCCCGAAAATGGGGGTGGTCGGCCCACCCCGGGCAGGTTCTCCAAGGAGCGGAGCGCGTCGCCTTTGGTCCCCGGGATGCGATTGAGTTCACGCCGCCCGATCATTCGACGCGTCACCTCTCGAGCCGGCCGATCCAACGGATCGCCGCGAACGAACACATCGATGACCCCCTCGGGCATCTCGAGCGGCACGCTCACACCGGTGGGCGGTTCGGCCCCCGCCTTGACCGGACCCTCGGTGGCTCCGACCTCCGCCGGCTCCTTCGCGACGTCATCACTCTCCGTTAGGATGAACCGGTAGCGAAACAGGAACTTCGCCTTCACCGCCTTGCCCTCAGGATTGGTGCGGGCGGGCTCGAAGCGCAGCCGGGGTGCGGCGGCGAGGGCCGCCTCGTCGAAACCGTGTCCCCCGCCTCGACGAAGCTTGGCGCTCGTCACCTGACCGCGCTCGTCGGTCGTCAGCTCGAGAATGACCTCTCCCTCGACGCCGTCTTCCAGCGCTTTGCGGGGATAGGTTGCTTCGGCATAGTGAAGGAGACGAGGCACCGTGACAGAGCTTGCCTTCGTCGGCTGCTTCTTTGCTGGTACGAGGATCACTCCCGACGCGCCGCGCGGAGCCGCGCCTCGATCCGCAAGCTCGCGGCTCTCGTCGGCACCGGCGGTGGCCGAATAGAGAACGAGGAACAAACCCCCAACGAAACAAAGGAGAAAGCCCCCCGCCCGTTCTCCAGCCGCACCATGGCGCATAACAGAGCCTAGTCCTAATAGGGGCCAAGTAGGACCATCATCGGGATCCTTTTCCCTGAAGTTGAAATTCCTCAATTTCCTGGTGCCCGGGGCGTCTTGCCTCCGGATGCGGTGGCGCCGGGCGGCTCGAATCACGTTCCTAGACGACCACCCCGGGCGAAACCTCGAGGCTGACCCACCGGCCGCACCTTAGCCGCATGCTCGTGCAGTCGTCTATGAGGCACAGTCGGACAAGACGAACCGGGGTCGTTTCGCTTCGTAGCTAAGGGGCGTCATGGTGTTCGGAGGGGGGTCGCCTGAACGCTGCGGCCCTAACGGACTTTCACCGAAGTCGAGGTGATGTGTGGGATGCGCAATGGTGGAGCTAAGAGCAGGTAGACAGAGAGCAGAGCTTGTAGAGCCTACAACTGTCCACCATCGCTTGTGCTGAGAATGGTTTCGTTGGCGCCCACCGCCCAGCCGCTCACCTCATCGACAAAGTCCAAGCCGGCCACGTGGTTGCTCGTCCCACTGTCCAGTGGGGTCCATGTTGCGCCGCCGTCGCTCGTCTTGACGATGGTCCCCTCCGTGCCCACTGCCCAACCACGAAGCTCGTCGACAAAGTAAACGCCCACAGGGCATACAACAAGTTCCGGCTCAGCTTCCGTCGCGACATCGGGGGACTCTCCAATCGACAGGCCAGCGTACGAGAGCACCAGCGAATGTAGAGCAAGACACTCCACGCCCGAAACTGTCCCACATATTCTGCTTTCTCCCCTTGGGAGTGAGCGGAAGGCGTATGGCAGGGACAGCGCGTCAGGCTACAACGGAGAGGGGGAAGCCGGCGGCACCTTTGCGCTCACCAAATCATACCTCTGCGGGCCGTGTTCTTTGCTTGTGGTCACCCTATAGGTGAACGGCTTCTTTGTTGACTTGCTACAGGTATGAAAGACGTCGTGAGTGAGTTCTTCCGGACCGTAACCAGATGGTCCTCGTTGGACCTCCACGAGATCGGCCTGCCTCTTGCGGAAAACCGCTTGCGTCACATCCGTCCCATCGATGGTGTAGCGTATTGGGGCTTTGCCGACGGGTCCAAGAGCAGCCAACGCTTTGCCGCCACTCGGGTCGCACGCGCCGTGAGCCAGCTGCGCAGCTGTGGATGTCGTGTTCGTGGAGGCAGGCTGTTCCCCCGAGGGCCGAGGAGTGTCTTTGCAACCCGAAGGCCCGCACGCTAGCCCTAGCGCCAACAAGCCAACAATCGCTCTGCTGTCTCTGTGCATGAGGTCAGCCTTCCGTCGTCTTCGGTCACAAGCACCAGCCTGTCATCGTCAGGCAAGTTACCACCCAGATACTGTCAACGCACAGGCACGACATCCGTCACCGGCTGGTGGGCGACCTCATTCTGTCACGCGAGTCACCCTACCCCGATTGAAGCCCTCTTTCTGCACTTTCACAAAGATGTTCTTGCCAATGTTTTCGCTCCGCGCAACTATTGACAATAGTGGGTGGTTTGCGCCACCAGGCGAGGAGAAAAAATGACTATTGCGATGTGGTGGCGAGTCACGCTGGGTGTTTGGGGCTTGGGCATAACGAGTGTTGTGCTGAGCAGTTGCATGACGGAGGCGACGGGTCGGGCGGTGCCGGTCGAGACAAAGGTCCAACCCTCGCGTGCGGCACTCGATGCTGGTGGGGGTGCTCGCCAAAGCACCAACTACCGCCTGCGTATCAGTATCGGTGTCCCCGTCGCCACCCAGAATGTTCAGTCCGATCACTACCGCCTGCACGTCGGCGCCGGCGTCTACACCGCCCCTTAGGAGATTCTCGCATGAGCACTTCAGCCACTGCGCGCTTTGAAAACTCGTTCCAACACTTCGTGGCAGCCGCGCTGTTTGCCGCACTGACCGCCGTCGCCAGCAACACCTGGGCCAGACCACCGACATTTCTCCCCGTGCAGGGCGTACTCAGCGACGCGGACAACAAGCCGATCGACGGAACGCTGGAGGTCGCTTTCGCGCTCTATTCATCCGAACAAGATGGCAACGCTGTGTGGAGCGGCAGCCAGAGTGTCCTCTTCGACGCGGGGTATTTTACCACCCACCTCGGTAGCGAGGCGGACAACGAGATTGCAGTCGAGGTGCTGCTCGGTGGTGGTCTGTGGCTCGAGATCAAAATTGCGGACGACGAAGCAATGGCACGCATTCAGGTCGGAAGCGTGCCCTACGCGCAGGTGGCAGCAATGTGCAGTGACGCCGAAGCCTTGGGGGGCATGAGCCTCGCCGATCTGCAGTCGAGTGTCGTCGGTGACCTCGGCGACAAGGACGCGAGCAACCCCTACCACCACGATCGATACACCGATGCGGAATCGACGGAGGCCATGGGAGCGCTCGACAACAGCAATTCGTACAACCACAGTCGCTATGGCGATGCCGATGCGCTCATGTCGATGGGCGCGCTCGACAACAACAACGCTTACAACCACAGCCGTTACAGTGACGCCGAGGCGCTGACCTCGATGGGCGCGTTGGCAATTAGCAACCCTTACCATCACGATCGCTATTCGGGCACCGAAGCCATCATGTCTATGGGAGTGCTCAACGACAGCAACAGCTACAACCACAACCGCTACAGCGATGCCGAAGCGCTGACGTCGATGGGGATTTTGGCCGACAACAACCCGTACAACCACGGCCGCTATTCGGATGCCGAAGCGCTGAGTTCGATGGGCCCGCTAGCAAACAGCAACGCCTACAACCACAATCGCTATGCCGACAGCGAAGCGACAGCAGCCATGGGCACAATGGGCGACAACAACGCCTACAACCACGCGCGCTATACCGACACCGAGGCGAAGGCGGCGGTGGCCGCACAAGGCGCCTACCTTCCCCTCGCCGGGGGCGTTGTCACGGGCCCGACGACCTTCGCGAGCAATGTGACGGTGGACGGTGGGCTCACCTTGAACGCGCCGGTACACTATGGCGAGCGCACCGACCGCCATGGTTATCTCGAGTTCACGACCGATGTATTGAACAACAACCCGGTGACCGATACCAAGACCTACGTACTGGCAAACATTCGATGCAGCGGGCATTGGGGCAGCTACGCCGTCGAGATCGATCTCGTCACCTACTACTACCGACCCGGCGTCAGGCGCTACACGTACTTCTGTGGGAACAGTGGCAACTATCAGGGCGGCGGGGTGCTCACCGAGCGGACGGCGCTGAATTCGGGCTTCGGACCGGGTGGGCTCGCCTCGCTAACGCTCGCATACGTCGGCAACTCGGGCTTCCAGCAGAGCGGTATCGACATGCACGATGCACAGATCAAGGTGACGCAGTCCCCCTACGTTCAAACCTATTTGCGTGTGCGCGCCTACGGTATGTGGGCGAGCAAGAAGGCCGGGACGCCGCTGAGCGAATCCGTGCCCTATGTGGTGTGGGAAACCTGGAATTGAGCCGTGCGTTGAGCAAACGACGCGCGCCCATGACACGACTCCAAGCACGGCAACACCTCCACCGTACGTGTGAACGCTGCGAGGCAATGTGCGCGGTGGCCATCGAGCAGGAAGACGGGCAGGTGCGTGTCGTCCCATCTCGTGCATCGCCGGCAGGAGTAACACCATGTCCCAAGCAGTCGTCAAACACTCAACAGATTGAGCAGGACATCGTGCAGAGAATAATCGAATTTTCGGCTAAGCCCCGCCTCCGACGCAAGGCACCTTGACAGAGCTGCAGGTGGACAAGGCCTTGGCCCTGACCTACCTCCGTTTCAACCTCAGCGCGATTCCTGCAGATGCGACCGTCGTCTCGACGCGATTCAGGATGATAGCGGTCAGCGGAGCGGTTCGCACATGCCCGCGCCTTTTCAGGGCCCGCTCGCGCCTTTTCAGATGCCGTCGAAGTAGCGCTCGCCGACGCGCTGCAACGTGCCGCCGTCGAGCATCGCTGGGACGTGGCGAGTCAGCTCGCGCGGGAGCTTGAGGCACGTCGCTTGGCGCGTAGCTCGGACAAGGTGGTGATTACCAGAGCAGGCTGCCTTCTTCGCGTTATAATGGGAACATGGCCGCCCCGCGCATGATGCCGCTTGCCCTCGTGGTGCTCCAGCTCGGAGCCTGTGTCTTGGACCGTCAGGGGGGGCAGCTATTCGGCGACGACTCGACGGGCGCAGCTGGAGGCAGCGGTGGCGTCACCTCGGGTGGCGGTGGCGACACGAGCGGACCAGGCCAAGGCGGCGCCACGAACACCGGCGGCGGAGCCACCACGAGCACAGGCGGCACAGGCGGCACAGGCGGCACAGGCGGCACAGGCGGCACAGGCGG
>JAPYTK010000104.1 GCA_029941785.1 Polyangiaceae bacterium
CCATCATGCTCACCGGCACCCTCGAGACACCGATGAAACGCTACGATCTGATGAATCAGGTCAACGCGCGCGGCACGTTTTTGTGTTCACAGAAAGCCTTGCCGTACCTCAAGAAGGCGGACAATCCGCACATCTTGAACACCTCCCCCCCGCTGAACATGGAGCCAAGGTGGTTCGGCCCCCACGTCGCGTACACGATGGCCAAATTCGGCATGAGTATGTGCGTGCTCGGCATGGCCGAAGAATTCAAGGGTAAGATCGGCGTCAACGCGCTGTGGCCACAAACAGCCATCGCGACCGCCGCCGTGAAGAATCTCTTGGGCGGGGACGAGGCGATGCGTCGCTGCCGCAAACCCGAGATCATGGCCGACGCCGCGCACGCCATCCTCACGCGGCCCGCAGCCGAGTGTGGCGGAAACTTCTTCATCGACGAGGCCGTCCTGCGCGAGGAAGGCGTCGATAACTTCGATGTTTACGCGGTCGACCCCAGCCTCGAGCCGATTCCAGATTTCTTTATCTAGCGACGACGACCACTGTCATGTCATCACCGCCGTGGTTCGAGGCGCTCGACGAGACCCTGCGTAGCGCGCTGATCGCGAGAGGGTTTTCGCCGACTCGCTGCGCAAGCTGGATGGACGCCGCTCGAGCAGGTCGTACCCGCGACGAGAAGCTGGCCGGTCGCATCGAGCCCGTGCCGCTGGACGCAATTCCGGCATGCGCCACGATCGACAGCTCAGAGGCGAAACGGCTGGAGGCCCTCGGCGAGAAGGCACTGCGGCAGGGCGAGGTCGCGGTTTGCGTTCTCGCAGGAGGTATGGCGACGCGGATGGGGGGCGTGGTGAAGGCGCTGGTCGAGGTCGCGCCCAACAAGACATTGCTCGACTGGCGAATCGACGAGCTCAAGGCGATCGGCACGCGAGCCGGCCACACTCCGCCGCTTTGGCTCATGACGAGCCTCGCCACCGATGCCCGTCTTCAAGCGGCCATTCGCGACCGTCGCTCGACCGTCGATGTCGCAACCTTCGAACAAGACGCGGCCCTGCGCCTCACGCCAGAGGGTCACATCTGGCTCGACCAACAGGGCGCCCCGAGCATCTACGCGACAGGACACGGCGATCTCGCCTCCGCGCTGACGCGCAGCGGCCTTCTCGATGACTTCATTCAACGCGGTGGTCGCTCGATTTGGATAAGCAACATCGACAACGTCGGCGCAACGGTCGATGCACTGGTGCTCGGACACCACATCGACGCCGCCAAAGCTCTCACGGTGGAGCTGGTCGACGCACGGGCCGGCGACCGAGGCGGCCGGCCCGTGCTCCTCGACAAACGGCCGGTGATCGCAGAAGATTTTCGGTTTCCCGAGGATGTCGATCCCAGCTCCTTGCCGACCTTCAACACCAACACCTTCCTCGTCGATGCGCGGGCACTCGCCACGCTCGACATGAGCTGGACGTATTTTCGCGTCGAAAAATCGGTCGAAAACACAACGGTCGTCCAATTCGAGCGCCTGATGGGCGAAATGACCTTTGGGCTAGAGCCCGCCTTCCTCCGTGTCTCGCGAGACGGACCGGAGAGCCGATTTTGTCCGCTCAAGACGCAAGCCGATCTCGACCGGTTGCGTGAGGCTACTTGCGCCTAGCCGATGGTTGGAGTTCACTGATGGAACCGACATGCGTTTTGAAATTTCGCACGAATTCGACGCGCCGCTCGACGTCCTTGAGCTCGCGCTGATGTCGCCCCAACTCCCTGCACGTCTCGCCGACCACGGCGATATGTTCGAATCGATTCAGACCGTGCAACACGATGTCGGAGACAAGACGTTCGAGCGGATATGGAAATATCAGGCCCGTACCCCACTGGCGCTCTTGAAAGGCTACGACATCACCCGCGACATGCTCACCTGGGAAGAGCACACGAGCTACTGTCTCTCCGAGCACACGGCCCACTGGCGGGTCATCCCACGCCCAGGAGTCGACCCCAACGCCTCGTGGCGAAAACACTTCAACGCCGAGGGGAAATTTCGACTCGACCCTCTGAGCGACGGCCGAACCCGTCGCACGGTCACCGGCGAACTAGAGGTCCAGGTGAAGGTCATCGGGGGGGCGATCGAACGGGTCGCGGTGACCGAATTGCGACGGGCCTACAACGTCGAAGCAGAGGCTCTCCGGTCCCTGTGCACACTGCCTTGAAACGCGAGAGCGCCGACAGCGAAACGAACAAGTAGTGGCGAGGACATTGAGAACCAGCATGAAGCGACGCGGCCCTCTCCTCGCATTTTCGCTCATGCTCGCGACGGGCAGCCTCATGAGCCACTCGGCGCGATCACAAAAGGCCCCGCCGCGACTCAGCGACGGCTTGGCCCTCCCGTCACAAAACCTCGCGAGCACGGATGACAGCTCCGCCGTCGGCCTGAACCCCGCCAACCTCGCGTTTCACGCTGGCGCCGAGGGGCGCGTGTCATGGACTCACACGAGCGAAGACGCACAGCTACCCGTCCGAGGGGTTTCACTCAACGCCGCCGGTAGCGCATGGATCCTCGGAACCGGGCTGCAAGCCGACTGGTTCTTTCCCCCCGCCGCTTCGCCTGCCCCCTTCGTGCAAGGCGACGAGTCCTTTCACTATGGTTGGGTTCGATGGGGAACCGCGCTCCGCTTTCGTCAACTTGCCGCGATCGGTACCACCTTCGCGTGGTCCCACGGCAGCAACATGGCGCTCGACGGCCACTTCACCATGACGACCGGCCTGACCGTGCGACCGCATGCCCTGCTCAGCATGGCGGCAGTCGCGCGCGATTGGTACAGCGCCCCGAACGCACTGGGTCAGACGATCGAAACGAGTGTCGATCTCGGGCTCGCACTACGACCTCTCGGAGGCGATCGCATGCTCGAAATCGGGGGCACCGCGAGCTACTTGGCGGACGGCGCCCGGTGGGCCCCTGGGGTCACGCTGGCAGCGGACATTCCGTGGCTCGGTCGGTTTCACGCCGGCGCGCGCATGCTCGACACCCGCACAAAGGAAGTTGTCGCCAATGCCTCCGTCGACATGAACATCGACCGCGTGATGTTGCGTGCGGGCGGCGTCTTTGGCCCGGCCTTGTCCAGCAAAGGCGGAGCGTTTCACGCCGCCGCGGCTCTGCGAAGCTACCGCGAAACCGTGGGTGTGACCCTGCCCTCCCGAGTCGTGCGCGTGCGGATCCATCAAACGCCAGGCGTGCGGCAGCATGCGAAACTCCTACGTCGGCTGTGGAAACTCGCGGACCAAAAGGAAATCGAGGGAGTCCTGCTAGAGATCCGCGCTAGTCCCTCGCCCACGCTCGCCCACGCCGAAGAGTTTGTGGATGCTATCGCTTTGCTTCGGCAACGAGGCAAGAAGGTTCTCTGTCATCTCGAAGACGCGACGGGTCGCACGCTGTTCGTGTGCGCCGCCGCAAACCGCATCGCCATGAACCCCGCCGGAGGCCTGCGTTTCGCCGGCTTGTCTTCGCGCCGGCTCTACCTCGGGGGCATGCTGAAAAAACTCGGAATCAACGCCGATTTCGTTCGAATCGGTGCCCACAAGCTCGCTCCCGAACAGTTCGCTGACGGACCATCGGAGATCGCGCTTCAGGATCGCTCGCACATCCTGAAGCGCATCGAAGCGCTGTACGTGGACGGGATCGCACGCGGGCGGGACCTCTCCCGTGGACAACTGCGCCGGGTGCTGGCAGGCGGGCCGTATCTTGCCAAAGAGGCGCACGCTGTCGGACTCGTCGACCAGCTCGTCTACCAAGACGAGATCGAGCGCTACGTCGAGGACATGGTGGGACGAACGGTGCGCGTGGTCGACGACGAACCGGTTCCCGAAGTGCCCGCGCGTTGGCGTCATTCATCGCGCGTCGCGGTCGTCTACCTCCACGGAACGATGATCGACGGGGAGAGTCGGACGATTCCCGGCCTGGGGATCAAGCTCGCGGGCTCACGAACGGTGGCCAAGGCGCTGGCCCGCGCCCGCAAAGACCCCAGTATTCGCGCCGTCGTGCTTCGCGTCGAGACCGGCGGCGGCTCATCGGTCGCGTCCGATGTGATTCTTCGAGAAGCTCAACTGTGCGCCAAGGAGAAACCGCTCATCGTCTCGATGGGAGGCAGCGCCGCGAGCGGTGGCTACTACGCCTCCGTTGCTGGCAAGAAGATCTTGGCCAATCGCAGCACCATCACCGGCTCGATCGGAATCTTCTACGGCAAGGTCGACGTGAGTGGCTTGCTGGCCAAGCTCGGTGTCAAGAGTCACAGTCTTCGCAGTGCACCGCGCGCCGATGCCGAATCCATCTTTCGGCCCTTCACCGATGATGAGCGCCAGGTCCTCGGGGTGAAGGTCAAACAGATTTACGATCTCTTCGTGGCTCGCGTCGCAGAGGGGCGCTCGATGACGCCGAAAGCCGTCGATGCTCTGGCACGTGGACGCGTATGGACCGGGCTGGGCGCAAGCACCCGTGGGCTCGTCGACGACATCGGCGGCTTCCGGCAGGCCCTCGCCCTCGCTCGCCGACTCGGAGACCTTCCCAAAGACTGCCAGATCGTCGAACTACCGCTCGAAACGCCAACGCTTCTCGGCCAAATCCTGAAGCTGGGCGGCCTTCAGATCAAAGGCTCCGACCTTCTGTGGCTCCCGCCGCAGCTACGGCACGCCGCCACGGCGCTAGCTCCACTGCTCCTCATCGACCAGCACAAACCCATGGCGCTGAGCGACATTGCGGTTCCAGCCCCATGACCGACGGGCCCGCGCTGCTCAACCTTGATCGCGCCAGCATCGGAACGCGCGAACGTTTGACCTTGACGGGCGTCGATCTGTGTTCCGAAACCCAACATCTGCTTCTGATCGAGCCGGCCATGAGCATCTTTCGACTGCTCGCGGGCCGAGGTCCAGAGCAACTGCTCGCCGGCAAGGTAACGCTCTTAGGACACGATGTCCTTCGTCGAGAGCACCACGCCGCATGTGGCGTGCTCGCCGTCGAGACGGCGCTCCCAGCCCGCTGGACGATCCGCCACTACCTCAGCTGGGCTGCCCGCATTTCGGGAGCTACCCAACGCGGCGCTCAGGATCGCGTCGAGGCCACTCTCCACCAACTCGGACTCACCAGCCTGAGCAAACAGCCGCTTCGTTTCCTGGGAGCGAACGTGCGAATGGCTCTTCGTTTCGCGGCCGCCGTCATTCATGACCCCCAAGTGCTGGTACTCGAACTGCCCGGCCAGGGCTGGGGGGCCGACGAAGCCACGTTGATCCACCGTTGGCTCGAACAATGCTGTAGCCAGGCTCGGCTGCTCTTGTGCGCCCCCACGCTCCCCATCGTCGAGTCGGCCTGGCTCGACATGGCGACCGAGGCGTGCATTCTTCATCGTGGGACGCTGTTGGCCCAAGAGACCCCAGGCGCGGCCATGGCCAACGCAGCGATGTACGCCGTCACCGTGACCCAAGGAGCCGAGGCGCTCTGCGCGCGTCTCAAGGATGACGGAATGACACTGCACGGAGGCCCCCGGCACTTCACCGTCCGCCTACCAGCAGGCCTCGCTCCACGAGACCTGCTGTGCGCTGCAACCGAAACGGAAGCCACCATCGTGCAGTTGGAACCCATCTTCGCACCGGCAATGCTATAAGCCCCGCCCATGCGCGAGACGGCAAAGGAAGAGCCCACAGAGCAGGAGGACGCCGCCATCGAGGCGCTGCGAAGCCCGACTGTCGTCGGCGGCCGTTTGGCGACCCTCAGCGGAATGGCCCTCCTGGTGGGCGCGATTCCACTTCCGATCCTCCCCGACCGGGCATTGCAACAATTGCGCGGAGCGGTGGCCCACGACACGAGCAGTCGTCACGGGCTCAGCCTCACCTCCGATGCGCGCGCAACACTGGCAGCGACGTCGACGCATGACCGAATGCGGGTCATGCTGCGCAAAGGACTCCAGCTGTTGGCGCGACGATTGCTGCGACGACTCGGCCCCCTCGCCCCCCTCACTGCCGCGGTCGGCGCGGTCGAAATTTTTGCCCTCGGCCACTTGCTCGATCGTTACTTTTCTCGATTCCGCAACCGTACGAGCGTGCGTTTGCAAGCGGCGGAGGCAACCCAGCTGCGCCAAGCCATCGACCGCGCGGTCGTCTCCGCCTTCCACCCCGCCACTCAGCCGACCACTCTCGCTCTGCCAGAGGCGAACGAAGATCTGCGCGACGAATTCACCCGTTCGATCGACAACCTACTACTCACGACCGCCACCATGCCCAATTATGTACAGCGGCGGCTCGAGGCCGCGTTCGACGATATTGTCGGAGCCTATTCCGAACTCTGCGATGGCTAAAGCGAACAAGAAGATCTGCGCGACCGCCGGTCGGCGACGACTCGCCAAAGCACGGCGAATCATCGTCAAGATAGGTTCTCGATCCCTGGCTCGAGGAAGCCGCAAGCCGAGAGAACCCGGCGACACGAATACCCCCAACGTGTGGCAACGACTCGCCGCGGATATCGCAGACGTGACCGGCGCATCGGCCACCAGCAAGCGCGGCCAGCGGAAAGGCAAGAAACAGCGCAGCGTGGTCATCGTCTCGAGCGGCGCGATCGCCTTCGGCGTCAAGCAACTCGGATTCCGTAGCCGACCCAAAGAGATGGCGAGCTTGCAGGCTGCCGCCGCAGCCGGTCAAGGGATCTTGATGCATCGCTACGCCGAGGCTTTTGAGGCGCACGGCCTCAGCGTCGCACAAGTTCTGCTCACGCACGCCGATCTCGCAAGCCGCGAGCGCGCCAATAACGCGCGTGATGCCCTACACAAGTTGCTCGATCTCGGCGCCATACCCATCATCAACGAAAACGACGCCGTCGCGGTGGACGAAATCCGCTTCGGTGACAACGACGCTCTCGCCGCCATGGTGGCACCGATGTGTGAGGCCGATCTCCTGCTCCTTCTCTCCGACGTAGAAGGCGTGCTCGACTCTCGCGGCCAGCGCGTCTCGGAACTTTCCGCCATCGACGATGCGAAAGACTGGCTCAAGGACACCGGCTCGACTCTCGGCACGGGTGGCATGCACAGCAAGCTCGAGGCGGCCCGGCGAGCGACCTTGGCGGGGACGGATGTCGTGATCGCCGCTGCCGACACCGAGAGCGTGATCAAGCGGGTGCTCGCTGGGGAGGACATCGGCACGCTGCTTGTAGGGCGCGGTCGAAGACTTCGTACACGCAAACATTGGATCGCGTACACCTTGAGGCCGAAGGGCACCGCGATCGTCGACGAGGGCGCAGCTGCGGCCATCGTGTCCCATGGCCGCAGCGTGCTGTGCATTGGCGTGCTGGGTATCCGCGGTCACTTCGCTCCAGGAGATGCCATCACCGTCACAAAGACCGACGGGGATGTCCTCGCGCGGGGTCTAGCCCGCATCAGTAGCGCCGATGCCGCCAGCTTCGCCGGGCGCCGCGACGGGGCTGCCTCGTCCCCTGTCTTGATCCACCGCGACGACCTCGTCGTCATGTCCGGCGAGTGACCCCGTGCGGAAGTTGGCCTCGACGCGACCCACAGCTAGGGTCCCCGATACCCCTCGAAAACGAGCCTAGATGTGCGCAAGACCCTCCGTCAGCTGATCACCCTCACCGGCATCTTGGCGATCATCGCGGGGATCCTGCGTCTCACACTGCTCGAACCCTGGGTCCTACCTCCCGAGGACGGCTGGCTCGGCGCCTCGGTTGCGCCGACTTTGGCGTCTGGCGACGTGGTGCTCGTACTCACTCGAGGCGAGCCTGGATTTGGCGATCTCGTGAGGTGCGTCGATCCGGAATACGAAAACAGCTGGGTTGTGGGACGGATCGCTGGGCTGACAGGCGACACCGTGGAGATCTTGGGCCACACCTTGAGGGTAAACGGCCGGCGTTTCGACGTCAGCGACGCCTGTCATGATCGACGATTCACGGTGAAGCATCCCGATAGTGAGAGCGAACTCGAGATGGACTGCGGCCGCGTCAAAATGGGGAGTGGCTGGCATTACCGCGGCACGAGCCGGAAGCTACGGCCCCGCAACGACAAGAAGAAATTGGTCGGCCCGGGACGGTTCTTCCTGGTCAGCGACAACCGAGACTTGCACGACGACTCCCGTGACTTCGGCACCCTGCCGGCAAGTGATTGTACTCAACGCATCGTGTTTCGGCTCTGGGGAGCAGGAGGCTGGGCAGACGGGAAGCATCGCTTGACGCCGATCCGCTGACCGACGGAAAGCGGGGGCTCGCTCAGTGGCTCATCGTGACACGCACGACTTTCCACTCGGCGTGCACTTTCGCGAGCTCGATGTCGACATGCTTCTCGGCTCGGCCCTTCACTCCTGGATAACTCAACGTGTAGTCGAAACGCACGCGCTCAGCTCGTGTGCTGCGTTTCCCCCGACGGGCCGCCACAACGAGTCCTGCCCCAGACGGCGAGTACTCCTCTCCACGCACGCCGGCCACGTCCGCCAGTTCACGTTCGACCATCTTTCGCGCGCTGAAGGCAGTGAATGCTAGCGCCTTTTTCTGGTTGGCCTGGCGAAAATAGCTGTCCGCGAAGGCATCTGCGACCGCTTCAGGCGAACCCGCCGCCGAGCGAGAACAGCCGACAGCCACCGCCACGCAGAGCCACAAGAGCGCCGCCAAACTGACCTTGACCAGCCGCGGTGGCCGATAGCTCCAAAAGTGCCTCATGTCATCGCAGATCTACCACGTCCTCGCTCTTTCAGTGCCCGCGATCCCGAAGTATGGTGCCGCCATGCAGATTCGCGCCACGAAGCCCTCCGCCCGCCTCTCGGCCTGGCTTGCCATTCCTCTCGTCACAGCCTTCGCCTTCCTCGGCACCGTCGCATTCGCAGAAGAAGATCCGCCTGCGAAAGAAGCCGCCTCCGCCAAAGAAGGCGATTCCGACGCGAACAAAAGCGACTCGGCGGGCGAAAGCGACGGCGGCGAAAAGGCCGAACCCAAAAAAGAGGAAAAGAAGACGGGCATCGACGTCGCTCGACGGCGCATGGAAAAAGGGCAGCAGCTCTTCGCCCAAGGGCGTTACCAGGAAGCGATGGGCGAATTCGAGGCCGCCTACGAGGCCCAACCCTTTGGCGCCTTTCTGTTCAACGCCGCCTATGCCGCTGAGAAAGCCGGAGATCGCCAGCGCGCGATCGCCCGTTATCGCGAGTACCTCGCAAGCGATCCGAGCACAGCCGACGCAGAGAAGATCCGCGCCAACATCGCCCGACTCGAGAAGGAGTTGTCGGCCATGCCCGTGCCGGGCGAGGACGGCGCCGGCGGCGGCGATGGGAGCGATGGCGAAGGAGGAGGTGGCGGCGGGGACATGACGGTCACGGAAACGGCACCCGTTCCGGCCGACGAAGCCACTTTGTCGCAAATGCGCTCGCTGGTCTTCGTCGAGAGCGAGCCGCCCGGCGCCCCGCTGACGATCCACGAGCGGGTCGTCGCCACTGCCAAACCGTTCAAGGTCGGAGGCAAGAACGACGGCTGGCGGAAGGTCGTTTCTCGTGCAAAGACACCACGGGATCTCTCCCTGCCCGTCGGCCACTACCACGTGATGATCGAGGCCTTCCAGGACTACAAGACCAGCGCGACCAACATGAATCTCGCGCCTGGCCACGTGTACACCTTCCGCGCGAACCTCTCACAAGGAGAGTTCCTTGCTTTTCTCAAGGTCAAATCCAAGGTCGAAGGCGCGCGCATCTACGTCGATGACCCGCCCCCGCACAAGAGCGCCCCATGGGGACGAACTCCGGCCAGCGCCCTGGTCAACTCTGGCGATCACAAGATCTGGGTGGAAAAAGCCGGTTACGTTCCCTTCACGGCGAAGGTGACGACACACCATGGTCGGACCAAGATCATCAAGGCCAAGCTCAAACGAGTCAACTACGGCTACGTGATCATCGATGGGAACCCCGACATGATGGGGATCACCATCGATGAGAAACCGCAGACCGAGTACCGAGTAGAAGGCGAAGCCATCAAGATCAAATTGCCCGCCGGCAACCACGAACTGCTTCTCGAGGCAGACAGTCGCAAGGACTACGAGGGAACGATCAAGGTGCCGCGAGGTCAGGAACTCGTCGTACACGCCAACCTGACGGACAGTTATCCGCGGGGCAAGGCCGTGGCGCTAGGGATCGTCAGCGGCGTCCTGGCTGGCGGCGGCGTGTTTCTTCACCTCGAATCGAGGAAACCCGAGGACCAACCACACGACAAGGATCTTCTCAAGGTCTTCAAGTATGGCAGTTATGGAGCCTGGGGCACCGCCGGACTGATGGCGGGCATGTCCATCTTCTACGCCATCTATGACCCCTATCCCGACCCGGCGCTCAAGAAAGACAAGCTGCGCGATTTTCCCGACGCGGGAGACGACGCCGTCCATAAAACGAAGTCAGTCCCTGCCGGAGGCAAGAAGAAGCGAAAGGCTCCGAAAAAGAGCAGTCGCCGTCGAACGATCGTGGCTCCGCTGGTGGGGCCCCACGGCGGAGGCTTGGCCATCGGTGGCACCTTTTAGCTCGCCGCACTCGCCGCAAATCTAGCAGGGTATCTTGAGCCCGTTGGGGCCATCCTTGAAGCAAGGCGCCGCAGGCGGGGGAGGCTTTTTCGGGAGCGGTCTGCGAAACCTGGGCTTACGGTAGACCGGCGTCGTCACCGCGGGCGCGGCAGAGGCGCTTCCCACGACGCTCGCACTACTGGATGGCGCGGCAGAGGGCGCCGCGGACGCGCTAGCGGACGGCGCGGCAAGCGAAGCGGCACTCGACGAGGGAATGCTCACGGTGCGTGCCCCGCCATCGAGGGACCTGACATCGGTGTCGGGGCGAGCCTGTTCCGCGGTACTCGTACTAAACATGATGCCGACCGCGCCCGCCCCAACGAGGGCAAAGAAGGCTGCCATCGCGCCGACCTTCGCCTTCGGAAGCCCCTTGTCGGTCGCGACGGCCGTGACGGTCGCCTCGAGTGGCTTGGGCGGCGCGGGGATCACGCCACCGCAGATTTGGCTGATGAGCGGTAGCGTCGCCTCGCTCGCGAAGGGAGCAAGCGCGGCCATCATTTCCACAATCGTCTGGTAGCGGTCGTCGACCTCGCGCGCGTACGCACGCCGGATGACGCTCGCGAGTTCGTCCGCGATGTCCGGTCGATACTTACTGATCGGTGTAGGCTCCTCGACGTTGACCTTGACGCAAAGCTCGGGAAACGTATCGGCGACGAATGGCTGCGTGCCGCACAACAGCTCGAACAGGCAAACGCCGAGAGCGTAGATGTCGGTACGCTGATCGACATTCTTGGCGGAACGCATTTGCTCGGGCGACATGTAGAGTCCCGACCCAAGCACGGCCGTCGTCTTGGTGAGCCCCATTTCGGACGGCTGCTCCTCCAGCAACTTCGAGATGCCAAAATCGAGGATCTTGACGATAGGTTCGGCGCCCTCTCGTTCCGTTAGAAACAAGTTCGCGGGTTTGACATCACGATGAATGACGCCAGATTTGTGCGCCTGGTGCAGCGCCTCGCCAGCCTCCGCGATGTAATGCAGAGCCTCGTAGACGCTAAACCGCCGCCCGGTTCGTACCCAGTGGGACAGATCATGTCCCTCCAGGAACTCCATCACCATGAAGGGCACGCCCTCCGCAGGGAGCCCCTCGCCCGACAAGCGACCGACATCGAGCACTCGGGCCACGTGATCGCTCTGCAGGCGCGTCGCTGCCTTGCCCTCGAACATGAAGCGCTTGACGATGTTCTCGTTGTCGATCAGCTCCGGACGCATGATCTTGAGCGCGACCCGGTTGCCCAATCCTATGTGCTCGGCTGCGACGACCACACCCATCCCGCCAGCACCCAGTGCGCCGGTTACGCGATACTTTTCCGCCAACACCGTGCCGGCGGGCAGGTTAATGAGGTCAAGCATCTGGCTCACAGGGCGGGACTGTACTACATCGCGGCGGTGATTGCCTCGCCCGAGGAGCTATCACTTGTGTCGGTACGCTATCGGCCTCAGGCTCCAAGCTTAAGCCAGCCTATCCAGACTCAGCTGGGCAGGCAGCGTGAATGATTCTGGCTTCTTGATGACCGTCCATCTTCTTTCGTTGATCAGCCTGGGGCTGTGCGTAGTCCTGCTCACACGCCTGTTGGTCCAGGGCCTCGAGCTTTGGGCCGAGGCCGGCGGAATGTCGAGCAAGACCAAGGGGCAATTCCTAGGCTACGCCACCTCGGTTCCCGAGATGGTGGGCACCGTCAGCACCGCAGGTTACGGCTTGCTGGGCGCCGGGCTCTGGAACATCGCCTCATCCAATATCATCAACGTCTGCTTGTTCCTGCTCGCAAGCTCCGTCTATGGCCGTATGGGATTGGTGACGAAGCGCAAATTCGTCGACGAGATCGCATTTGCCCTCGTCGCCTTGGTGATCCCACTCGTCTTGTCTCGCCTTCCCCAGGTCGCGAGATCCCCGCTGACCGCGATCGCCTTGTTCGGCGGCTTCTGCAGTTACGTTTACTTGGACAGGCGCCTCAATCCGAATCCCCCGATGAGCGTAGCGGGAGGTCGACATTCGCAGTACCCAGCGAAGGTCAAAATCCGTGGAACTATTTTTATCGTGCTCGGCTTGGCGGGCATCATCGCAACAGGTCACTTCCTCGGGCGAGAAGCGTCGATCGTCGTCCGCGAGGCCGGCGTCCCCGAGTGGGGCGTAGGCTGGATCCTGGGCGCCATCACGTCCTTGCCCGAGATGACCGGGTTTTTCAGCTTGTTTGCCATCGCCAAACGCGACAGCGAGCCCGACGACGATCGCGACTGCCAAGAGGCTCTCGACAGCCTCGCGGCGTCAAACATGTCAAACCTCGGTCTCATCTATCCCCTCGGTATCGCCGCCTTCATCCTGACGACGATGTGAGCTACGCCCTCGGCAACGCCGACAACCGCGCGTAGGCCAGGAATTCCCGATTGCCCTTTGGCCCAGTGACGCGGCAGTCCACGCCCGCGATGACCTCAAAGCCGCTGTGCCTCAGGCCCTCGAGCGCGCCTTCGATCGCCTCACGCCGAAGGCCGTCGTCGCGAATCACGCCTCGACCTTTCGAGACCGCGTCTCGTCCGGCCTCAAATTGCGGTTTGACCAGCGCCACGAGTTCGCCGCCAGGAACGAGGACCGAGGCAATGGCGGGCGCTAGCTTGCCCAATCCAATGAACGATGCGTCCACCACCGCGCATTCGATCAGGTCATCGAAACTTTCTTTCTTCAGATGGCGCGCATTGGTTCGCTCGCGCACGACCACCCGAGGATCGGACCGCAACTTCGCGTGGAGCTGCCCGTAGCCAACATCGACCGCGTAAACCTTGCGGGCTCCATTCTGCAAAAGGCAGTCGGTGAAGCCGCCAGTCGATGCCCCTACGTCGAGGCATGTCTTGCCCGCCACCACCCAGCCCTCACGGGAAAACACCTCGATGGCATGCGCCAACTTCTCTCCTCCCCGAGAAACGAATCGGGCCCGCTCCGTCACGCGCAACGTAGCGTCTTCAGGGAGTTGAGTACCCGCCTTGTCGATTCGCTGTTCGCCTTGGAAGACCTGGCCAGCCATCAACATCGCGCGCGCTTGGCTGCGCGACTCCGCCAAACCGCGATCGACCAACATCTGATCCACGCGACGCTTGGCGTTCTTCGCCGGCTTAGCCCGGTCCGTCACCGCGGCGGCTCCCGTCCGTGAACCACTCGCACGAGCTCAGCGAGTCCTTCCGCAAGCCGTGGCCCAGGACGCAAGGGCGTCGAGCTACGCAGGCGTCGCAAGCGACCTTCCTTCACGGCACGTAACTCCGACCACCCCGCAACCTTGGCGAGCGCCGACGGTCCTGGCTTCGTATCCCCAGGTGTGACCGCATCGATGATGACGTCCGGATCGAGAGTCAGCAAGCGCTCGATCGGCAAGGCGGGATAAGACCCGCCTTTTTGCACGACGTTGTGCCCGCCTGCGAGCGCCAACAGCTCCGAAACGAAGCCCACGGGGCCCGCCACATAAATCGGACGATGGTCGAAGACCATCACGACGCGCACCGGACTCTTGGTCGCCACCCAGCCTGTAAGCGCCGCCACCCGATCGTCCATTTGCCGGCGCACCTCGAGCGCCGCCGCGCCCCGGCCCACCTTCTCGCCCAAGGCCACGATGAGCTCCCCGACGGCACGCACCGACGTCGCCGGCGGAAAGAAGGTCGCGATCCCATGTTCATTCAACCGTCGCTCGAGTTGTGGCCCTGCCGGTCCTCGGGCACCAACGACCAGGCTCGGCCGCAAGCCCAACACCGCCTCCACATTCGGATCGGCGAAGCCGCCAACACTCGGCAAACGCCGCGCATCCGCCGGGTGATCGCACTGCTGCGAGCGACCGACGAGCTTGTCGCCCGCCCCAACGGCAAACAAGACCTCGGTCGTGCTCGGGGACAAGGACACGACGCGCATCGCCTCCTTGGCAGCGGCCGGACGCGGCTCGCCCTTGCAAGCGAGACTGCTCACACACAACGCCAGCACAGCCAGCCACGCGACCGATCGGCTGCGCACGCACCGCGAAAACGATGTCTGTCTCAGATGCGACGGCGACGGGCCCACGCCAAGCCGAGAAGCGCTGTGCTCAACAACCACGGCGTGGGATTCGTCGGGTCGGGCTGTCGCGTCAAGCTGCAGCTCGAAACGGTCTCGCTTTCGGAAGCGTTCTCTTTGGGTTTGCTTGGCGGCGTAGGCTCTTCGTACAACTGACAAAATCCGCTCTCCGCGCATTGGTAGCCCTCGGGGCACGGTGCGCGATCACACAGACGGGTACAATAGCCGTCCATGCACGCGTTGGAAGGGCACTCGCTCGAATCCGAGCAGGGGGCGCCAACGGGCTCGGAGTAGTGAG
Organism: Polyangiaceae bacterium; assembly: GCA_029941785.1. Taxonomy (GTDB): domain Bacteria; phylum Myxococcota_A; class Polyangia; order Polyangiales; family Polyangiaceae; genus JAPYTK01. The sequence continues at coordinate 14,870 of JAPYTK010000104.1, forward strand.
GATCGGTCGGCCAGCCCTGCGCCCACGGCGGGGCCTCAATGCCCGCCGTGCTGGTCGCGTAAAGCGTGGTGTCGATGATCCACTGTGACCAGCCGAGCACATAACCGTAGATCGGCATCTCGCATCCTGCTGCGCCGCGTGAAGCCACACCGATGACTCGATTCATCAAGTCGATGGCCGGGCCGCCTGAGTCCCCCTGACAGATGCCGGTGTCACCGCGCCACTCGGTTTCCTTGATCGCAAACTGAGGGCAAGCGCCGGCTACGCACTGAATGAACAGTTCGTCACGACGATGGCGCGTACCGGACTGCGCGCCCTGCCCATCGAAGGTCGCTCCGTACCCCACCGCGTAATATTCCTCGCCTTCGAGAATGGCATCATCGACGCGCGGTACCAAGGGCTCGACATCGGTCGCCGGAATCGGATCGTTCAAGATCAGCAAAGCCTGATCACGACCACAAAAACTCTTGTCTCCCGGAGGGATTACGACCTCACGCACGCCATGATAGTTGCTGGGATTCTGGGTCAGCGACGTGGTCAACGTCACGTACATGGAGCTTGGAGAATAAGCCGCCCCGAACAACGTTTGGGAACAGTCTACCCCGCCTCCGGTGCTCGTCGGCGCGACGCAGTGTTGCGCGGTGAGGACGACGTTGGGCGCGATGAGAGACCCTGTACAACTGCCAAAACTTCCCTGCGACATGTGCACGACCCCGACCACGGCGCGGTCCTGCTCGTCGACGTACCCGCCTTGGATCTCCGACCGGGCGAACCCCACCTCGACTTCTTCGTCCGACAAGGAGTCGCCCGCACATCCGGCGAACAAGCTGCAACCAAATACGACAACGAGACCGGCGAACAGCGAGCGATGTGACAGCACGGGAACTCCTCGAGACGGTAGGGCACAGCGGGCGCCCAGGGTGGGGTAGACGGCGAGACTGTCCCCCTCAGTCCGCGATCCTATTTTAAAGGATCTGAGACTCCCACGCAGGCATTATGACTCCGAAATTGCAGTTAGTGTACCGTGCGACCGTAATGATCGGGTGTGACTTCGATTTCGACCTGCTCGACGGGGGCGAGGGGTGGCGGACCGCCGGCGACCGACACCTGAGGCGCAGCTAAGGCCACCGAAGAGACACAACGTTCGGCTGGTGCGACTCTTGCTTTAGAGCCGCCGATGCTCGCGTCCGACCGCCTGCCAACCGATTCGACGACGATCCTCGCGGTCGCCGCGAGCTTGGCCGCGCCACTGGTGTCCGCACCGTGGGTCGTGGGGATCGCTACGAGCATCGCTCTTCTTTGGCTGTCTCGCACGAACAGTCATCGCATCCTGCTGCTTGGCGTTGCGCTCCTCGTCTACCAGTCCGTCCGAGTGAACGAGCGACTCCACGGCGCAGCGCAACTCTACCACCGAAGCCGCTTCGCGCTCTCCTCCCCAAAGCGCTGCGTGCTAAAAGGCACGGTCGTACGCTCACCCGTCGTATTCGCGAGAGACACCACCAAGACACCCGCTGCCCTTGGTCAGGCGCGGGTGGACCTCGACGCACCGCAGCTCGATTGTGAGGGCGAACTCTTGAGCATCGAAGGTTGGATCCGCATCTATGGCGCACCGGAACGCTGGAACCGCGGCGATCGGGTGGCGGTCGTCGCCGACCTCGCCACTCGCTCATTCCTTCGTAATCCTGGTAGCGGAGATGCGCGCACGCGACTCGCGCTCGACCACATCGTGGCAAGCGGCCAGGCGGTCGACGCGGAGCGACTCTCGGTGGGCCATCGGATCGGCACTGTCGTCGATCGCGCACGGTACTTCGTTCGCCAGCGCATCATCGCAACGTACCCGGGCGCAACGGCACCGTTCGCACGGGCCTTGGTCCTCGGCGAGACAGACCTTCAGGACGAAGAAACAACAGCCTTTCGGCGCAGCGGCCTGGCGCACCTGCTCGCCGTTTCAGGCACGCACCTCGTGATCGCGGTCATTGCGCTGGGTCGAGGCCTGCAGGCTATTCTTGTGCGGCTCCCTTCTCTCGCCGGACGGATGGACGTAGGACGGATCAGCGCGTTGTTTTGTCTCCTCGGTAGCTGGCTCTACGCCGACTTCGCGGGTGGCAGCGGCTCGGCGTGGCGGGCCGCGGCGATGCTCAGCGTGGCGATGCTGACGCGCTGCATGGGTCGACGGCCGAACACGCTGCGTTGCTTCTCCCTTTCGCTCCTCGGCGCAAACCTGATCGAACCGTTGGCCATCTATGATGCATCGTTTGCGTTGTCCCTCACCGCCACCGCAGGGCTCGCTTTCAGTGCTCGCATCCAAGTATCTCGCCTCTGGCGCCCGGTCATCGCCACGACGGCCGCCATGCTCGCCTGCGCCCCCGTTCTCCTTTACCTCGCCCCCGAACTGCCGCTAGTGAGCGTCGCGGCAAACCTCTTGGCCGCTCCGATCGGTGAATTGGCCGCTCTTCCGCTGTGCCTCCTCCACACGGTTTCGTGGTGTTTTCCCGCCGTCGAGTCGGGTCTGGCCTTGCTCGCTTCCGGCGCCCTATGGGTCGTACGCGCGATTGCACACGGCGCGAGCGAAACGGGCGCCGCGCTGCCCCTTCCACCACCCACAGCCTCGCAACTCGCCGTGCTCGCCTTGACCGCCTTGTTCCTCCACGGGGGCAGGCGACGGTGCCGCAAGCCGGTCTTGATCGTAGCGGCACTCGTCATCGTCCTCGCGGAATGGTGCGCCATAAGGCAAGGGTCACTGCGTGGAAGCCTTCGAATCACCGTGCTCGACGTGGGCCAAGGCGACGCGATCCTCATCGACCTTCCGGACGGCAAACTCATGCTGCTCGACGCAGGACCGGGCGAAGCCCTCGGGGGCAACGGCGGCCGGGTGGTTCGGGCCGCCCTGCGTAGGCGCCGACGCAGCCGCATCGACATCCTCGCGCTGAGCCACCCTCATCCAGATCACTACGGCGGCATGGAAGCGGTATCGACCGTGTTCCCCATCGCAGCCTATTGGTCCCCCCAACTCGTCCGCCCTGACCGGCATGGCCACGCCCTACAAAGGTGGCTCGACTCACTGAGACGGGGCGGAACGCAGTGGCTGGGGCCGCGCCAATTATGCGGACGGAGTCACGTCTTCGGAGGAGCTGCGGTGGATGTACTCGCCCCCTGCCCTGACATCGCCGCACACGCAAAGGTCAACGACAACTCCTTGATCATTCGCATTCGTTTTGGCTCCCACGCGGTCCTCCTCATGGGCGACGCGGAAGCAGAGCAAGAGCAACGCCTGCTTGCCACCCAAAGAGAGCTGCGCTCCGACTTCCTCAAAGTCGGCCATCACGGAAGCCGGACCTCCACCAACCCGGCGCTGTTGGCAGCCATCAAGCCGCAGCTCGCCGCCATCTCCTGTGGAGTACGCAATCGTTTCGGCCACCCCCACAGACAAACGCTCAGGACGCTGTCACAAATCGACATCTGGCGTACGGACGAGCACGGTGCCACGATCTGGCAGAGTGATGGGCAGACCATCACTTCGGGCCCGGCTCGATAGTGCAATTGGCGTAAAGGCGCGGGGGTGTTGTAGGCTGTGCCCGGATGAATCGGCACGACTTCGAAGAATTGGTGCGCACGCGGCTGCACCTCGAACGGGGCCGTGTCGACAAACAAGCACCGTTTACGATCGGGTTGACCTACCCC
>JAPYTK010000105.1 GCA_029941785.1 Polyangiaceae bacterium
ACCCAGCTCCGTTCGCGGGCGAAGAGCTTTTGCATTTCGGACGCTGCGCGCAGGGTGGCCTCGGCGTTGGGCTGCAAGGCGAGACCGGCTTCGGCCAAGGTCGTGCCGAGTCGGATGCACTGCATGACGTCCGCGAGTGGTTTGCGTTGCTGCTGGTGATAGCGAGGGCGTGCGCTTGCGACGATGGGGAGCTGGTGTCGTTTGCTGAGCTGCCGCGCGGTATGGAGCCGAGCCTCGTCGAAGACATCGAGGTGACGCCATGTGGCGATGGCAGCGTGTTCACCAAAGGATTCACGCATCATCTGAAGTTCGTCCGTCGATAAGGGACAGCGCGGATCGTGCGGCAAAATCGCGAGCAGCCCTTCGGCGCGAGACGCGATCGACAGGACGTCGATGCCCGCTTCTCCTTTGTCGTGATCCGCATGGGCTTCGGTCAGCAGCTGACACAGCTGACGGTAGCCGTGCTGATCGCGTACCAACAAGCACACCGCGGGGTAGGGGTGGCGGTGATAAGGGCCGGCATTTTGACGGGCCAAGGTGAGCTCGGCGCCGACGATAACTCTCTGGCCCTGCTCTTTTGCGGCGGTGTGCATGCGGACCGATCCGTAAAGTCCGTCGCGATCGCACAGCGCGATCGACTCGAGCTCGAGATCCAGGGCACGGGCGACCAATTCCTCGGGGTGGGAGGCACCATCAAGGAAAGAAAAACATGAGCGACCAAGCAGCTCGGCGAAGCGCATACTGAACGGATTATCAGTATTTTCTGTTGGCCGCCAACTCTCAACAAACGGGCTGGAGCGGACCCTGCTATAGCCACAGCCGATGGCTACTGCTTGGGCAGATCGTTGGCTGCGTGGGGTTGACCGCTTGGTGACTCGTGGCCGCGCACCGATCGACCTATGGGCCCAATTTCGGCGCAATCGCTCCTTGTATCTCCTGGGCGGGCTCACCCTGATGATTCAGCAAGGTCTGCTCGCCAAGCGAGACTTCTTGGTCAAGGGGGCGGTCGATGCTGTCACCGCGTTCCGGGAAGCTGACGCGACGAACGGCGCGATCATGATCTTGATTGTGAGCGTGGTCGCCGCTTGCGCGAGGCTCCTCTCGCGGATGACGGTGTTCACAGCGGGCCGCAACGTCGAGTACGAGCTGCGGGCCCGTTTGATCGAGCACCTGCACAGATTGGGGCCACGTTTCTTTGCGCGGATGCCTACGGGCGAGATCATGAGCCGGGCCACGAACGATCTGAGCCAGGTGCGGCTGTTGCTCGGTTTCGGCGTGTTGAATGTATTCAGCTCGGCGCTCTCCTTGTTGAGTGCGCTCTACGTCATGATCGCGATTTCCCTGCAGCTCACGCTCGCGACGCTCACGATCTTTCCGGCGTTGATGATCGTCACCCGCTGGTTCTCCTTCGGCTTGTTCAAGAGGAACCGCGAAAACCAACAGGCGATCGGCAAGATGTCCGATCGGGTCTTGGCGAGCTTCGCTGGCGTGCGGGTGGTCCGTTCGTTTGCGATGGAAGAAGAGGAGCATGCTGCCTTCGAAGAGCTAAACCAGGACTATCTCGAGAAGAGCTTGAGCCTGGCTCGGTTTCGCGGATCGATGCCCGCGGTCATGAGCGCCTTCGTTGCCCTCGGGGTGTTGATCGCGTTTTGGTACGGCGCACACTTGCTCGTCGATGGGCAAATCTCGACCGGAGATTTCGTCGCTTTCTGGCTCGCGCTTCTGCGTCTGATTTGGCCGATGATGGCGATTGGTTTTGTCACGGCTGTCGTGCAGCGAGGTCGAGCAGGGTACCAGCGACTCAAAGAGATCTTCGACGCGGAGCCGGAACTGACGGACGGCGACCGCAAGCCGCCCGAGACGATCGCCGGCTCCCTACGCGTTTCGGATCTCAGCTTTGCTTACGGCGAGACGGTTGTTCTCGACGGGGTCGGATTCGACTTGCCAGCGGGGCAATCGCTCGCGGTAGTCGGACGCACCGGCTCGGGAAAGAGCACGCTCGGTGCCCTCATGGCCCGTTTGCTGCCTCCGGAGCCTGGGACGGTCTTCTTGGATGAGGTCGATGTGTGCGAGTTGCCGCTGCGAAGCGTGCGAGCTTCGGTGGTCTACACGCAGCAAAATGCGTTCTTGTTCTCGACGACGGTCGAGGAGAACATCGCTTTCGCTCTCAATGATCGGGGCGCTGAGGACGGCCACGGGCGGGTAAGGCAGGCGGCGGCCGAGGCGCAGGTGGACGCGGACGTCGAGCTGTTGCCAGAGGGTTACGATACGGTCGTCGGCGAGCGAGGCGTGCAGCTTTCCGGTGGGCAAAAGCAGCGAGTCGCCCTCGCGCGAGCGTTGATCAGTGAACCGGCCGTACTCGTCCTCGATGACCCTCTTTCAGCGGTGGACGCGCGAACCGAGAGTGCGATTCTCGACGCCATCGAGCGTCAATCGGCCGAGCGTACCGTGGTACTCATTACCCACCGGATCGCCGCGGCGCAGCGCTGCGACAGGGTGATCGTGCTCGAGCGCGGACGAGTGGTCGAGTCTGGCACCCACGAGCAACTCTTGCAAGGCGATGGATTGTACGCCCTCTTTGCCGAGGAGCAGCAGCTCGAACGTGAACTGGCCGCCGTGAGTGTTCCGCCGTCGGACGCGCCGGAGGCACGCGCATGAGCGGTACGAATCGAAGGGGCCACGGCCGGGTCGTACGCTCAAGTGCTGCGGAACGGGCCCTGGAGCGCTTCCACGAAGAGGAGGATCTCGGCCGGGTTTACGATCTGCGGATGTTGGGCCGGCTGTGGCCTTTCTTGTACCGGCAGCGGCGGTTGTTGTTCGGCTCCTTGAGCTTGCTGGTCTTCATTTCGCTCGTGGCCCTGGTGCGCCCCTTGCTCATGCGTGAGGCCTTGCGCAGCTTTCAAGAGCCTGGCGGCGCCGAGCGGATCACGCGCTTTGGCGTGGCCTTGGGCGTGCTGATCGTGTGCGAACAGGTGCTCGTCTTTCCGCAGACCTATTGGATGCAGACGGCCGGGGCGCGGGCCATGGCTACATTGCGTCGTCGTGTCTTCGAGTTCTTGCACACCCGGGGCCTCGCATTCTTCGATCGACGACCTATCGGCCGACTCGTCACGCGGGTGACGAACGACGTCGATGCCATCGGTGAAATGTTCTCCTCCGGTGCGCTCAATGCCGTCGGCGACTTGCTACGACTCATCGCCATCATCGGCGTGATGTTCGCGATCAACTGGCGGATGAGCTTGTTCACTTTTGCGGTGTTGCCCCCCGTCATGCTGCTCGTCAACTGGACGCGCAAGCGTATGCGAACGGTGTACCGCCAGCTTCGGGCCAAGACGGCGAGGATGAACGCCTTCTTGAATGAGCAAGTGAACGGCATCGAGGTCGTGCAGGCTTTCGCCAGAGAAGGGCAGGGCGAAGCTCAGTTCGATGAGATCAACTACGGGTACCGGTCTCTCAACACCCGGGCCATCGTCCTGGACTCGACGCTCGATGCGAGCATCGAGATGATGGGCAGTATCTGCATTGCGGCGGTCATTTGGTTTGCCGGCGGACAAGACGTCTCGAACCATCTCGACTTTGGAACGCTCTTCGCTTTTGTCGCCTACATCGACATGTTCTTCTTGCCGGTGCGCAACATCTCCGCTCGGTACACTCAGTTGCAGTCGGGGCTTGCGGGCGCAGAGCGCGTTTTTCAGCTGCTCGGCAGCGGGGAGGAAGATATCATCGAGGGGGCCTCCGCGGTGGACGAGGCGGTTGAGCAGGGCGCTGAGTCGCCGGCCTTCGAACTCGAACGGGTGAGTTTTGCGTACAAAAAGGGCACTCCGGTGTTACGCGAGCTGAGCCTGCGTGCCTACCCAGGGGAGACGGTGGCCCTCGTTGGCCCGACCGGCTCGGGGAAGACGACGATCGCGTCGCTGCTCCTTCGCCTGTATCCGGTCAGCGAAGGCGTCGTCCGGGTCGGCGGTCGCGATGTGCGGGGGCAGAGTCGCACCGAGTTGAGGCGGCAGTTCGCGGTCGTGCCGCAGGACGTGTTCTTGTTTCCCGGCACGGTGGCGAGCAACGTCGCCGCGGGGGCGGCCGTCGATCGTCAGCGGATCGAAGAGTTGCTCGAGCTCGTCGGGGCGATGCCCCTCATCGCGTCGCGGGAGGATGGTATCGATTCGGTGGTGCGCGAGCATGGCGCAAACTTTTCCGCTGGTGAGCGCCAACTCATCGCCTTCGCGCGGGCCTTGTACCGTGATCCGCCGATGCTGGTTTTGGATGAGGCCACGGCCAACATCGATAGCGACACCGAGGCGAGGTTGCAGCGCGCGACCGAAGCGGCGACGCGCGGACGGACGGCGCTCATCATCGCTCACCGCCTGTCGACCATACGGAACGCTGACCGTATCGTCTGTTTGGGTAATGGGCGCGTCGTCGAGCAGGGCAGTCATGAAGAGCTGCTGGCGCAGGACGGCATGTACGCAAAGATGGTCCGTTTGCAGGAAGCTCGCCGGGCGATCGACGAACGGGTGGCCGAGGTTGCTCAGCGACTGGGAGCCGAGTGAGCGCCGCTACTGCGTAGGGGTTTCGCGCTCCGAGCGGCTCCCGTTACTTGTTCTTTTGGGCTAATTGCTCGAGTTGCGGAAAGCTGCCACTGTAGCCTTCTTGCACGTACACGACCTTCATCGTGCGTGGATCGATGACCGTCTGAAGCGGGGTTCCAAAACTGCCGCCTCCCGAGACCATGCTGTAATTCGGATCGGCTGCGACGTAGATCGACTTCAAGTTGAAGTTGTCGATCCACAGCTTGCATCCTTGCGTGGTCGGCGGGCCCCCGTTCTCGACATCGAGCAGCAGCGTGGTGACGGCGATCTCCAGCCCTTGGCTCTTCCAGTTTGCGATCTTGTTTTCGAAGCTACCTGCTTCTTGATAACAAGCTCCTCACCCATATTGCGATGTATCAAAGAGGACCGCGTGTATCCCCTTCGCCCCATCGCAGTCGAAGAACTCTTGAATGGAAATGGTTGATGGCGAGCTCGCACCCGGTGCATAGCCTTGCCAGCTGAGACTTGGTGGGACGGTTTGTCCCTGACCCACTCCGTAAGGGCCCGCGGGATACTGGCAGGGACCGGCCCCGCTGCCGCTGCTCGTTGCTGCGGCCATGCCGGTGGTCGCGGTGGTCATCCCTCCGGCCCCGCTCGTGGCCGCCCCGGTGGAGCCCACGCTCGCGGCGCTGGCTCCGCCTTGTCCGGTCGTATCGCCGCCGGTCGCGCTGCTCGTCGCCGTCTGGGCTGTGGCTCCGGCGATGTCTCCCATGTCGTCGGTGAGATAGATGTCGTCCACGCCGGTCAGGGCGTTGCAAGCGGTGAGAGAGAGCCAACCGATGGGCAGCATTCCCAAGATGGCGATGGTGGATGGAGAGAGTTTGGCGAACGGCATGACGCGATAGAATGGTGCTCCCAATCGGCCGGCTGGTCAACCGAATAGGCTTGTAATTGTAGTGTTTTCTAGTGGTGCTGCAATTGTCCAGGTACTTTCAGCCCTAAGCCGTCCCGGCTCGAAGCGGCCATGATGACCTACTCGAACCAGCCGTGGAGATAAGCGCGTCGGCTGCTGCGATCGACGAAAACCCAGGCTTCGCTGTACTGTTGAGGGGTGGCGTACTGAGCGGGCACGACGGAGCCACACGCATCGTTACGGCGTTGGGCCCTGCGTTCATCGCCCCGATCCCTGCGTTCATCGCCCCGATCCCTGCGTTCATCGCCCCGATCCCTGCGCTGATCGCCCAGATCCCTGTGGAGCCAGGCGTGGGCATAATCGCGCCTGACGGGGTGTGAACTCCACCAGTGGGCACCATCGATACGGTTCGTCATGCGCAGCTGATCGATGTTGTACAGGTGATGGTGGGCCTGCAGCAGAGAGCCGTGCCGCAAGGGGCCGACGGGAATGGGAGAGGGGAGCAGGCGTGTCGGGACGAGTCCCGCGAGGACGAGCTGCCGACCGTGCAGTGTGAGCTGAGGAGTTGTGGGGCGGTGGATGCCGTGACGTCGCCGGTTTCGAGCTACAGCTCGAGGCGTGGCGGGCACGAGTCGTGATTGGGCTTCGGGGCGGTGACTGTTACCTATGCTCAACACGCCCACGCGCTCTTTGCCAACCCAGCCGGAGAGCTCGGCCAGCAAGCCCGCCAGCGCTTGGGGATCGACGAGACGCTCCTGAGGATCGCTCGAGAGATTGAGCTGGGTGTGTTGTGATTCGCATAAGGCATCGAGCGTGAGCGTGAGCGAGGTGATAGGGGCAGCGAAGCGAGCGCGCTCGAGCTTGGCATGGAGGGCGCGAATGATCTCGGCCTCGTTATGGAGTGGCGTGGGAAAGTGCTGGGCGATTTGCGTGCGCCCTTGATTGGCATCGTTTGCACCAAACCGCGGGCGCGAGTTGGGCCCCTGTGCGTATTCGCCCGCGGCGGGCCTCTGTGCGTATTCGCCCGCGGCGGGCCTCTGTGCGTATTCGCCCGCGGCGGGCCTCTGTGCGTATTCGCCCGCGGCAGCAGATTTGACGTCGCGTATGACGATGACGCCCCCATCGAGCGTGAGGTCGAGTTTGGCCAGGCTACATGCTTCTCCCCGAGCGTTGAGGCGTGCGACAGCTCGAGACACCAAACCCCTCAAAACGAACATCAAGGGTTGGGTTGCGTCGATCGGTTCGTCGAAACAAGCGGATTCGCGAATTTGTCGCGGCGCGTTGTAGGCCGTGAGCGGGAGGTGGTCACGGCCTCCGATCAGATCGAGCAAATCTTGCGCCTGGGGGCCGAGTCGATGTCCGAGTCGAGCGCGATCGAGTCTAGCGAGATCGTCGACACGGAGTAGACCGAGCTTGCCAAACCAGCTCATGACGGCGGAGGAGATCGGTAAGGCGGCGATCGGCAAGGCGGACATGGCTCGACATCCGCCCTGAGGAGGCACCACCACTTCATCGCCGCACCAGCGAGCGACAGCTTGTGCGATACGTGGTCCATTCGCGATGGCGACGCGGGCCACGTGTCCTAGCTTTGCGACTCGCTGCCCGAGTTCGGCGCACAGAAGATCTTCGCCGCCCTGAAGACGCGCACAGCCTGTCACGTCGAGCCATACGGTGTCACTCGGACCGGCGGCCATACCGGCGGGGTAAGATTGTGTCCTTTTTGCCGACGTACCTCTGCGTATTCGCTTGGCGTTTCCCTGCGAGTCGAGCGCGGTGTCGTCGAGTCGAATCGCTGCGGTCGTACCGAAGGCTGTGGCCAGCTCGGCTACGGCGGAGAGGGCTTGTTCGATACGCGTTGTGGGCACGCGCACCACCTTCAAGCGGGAGACGAAGGCGTTGGCTTCGGTGGTTGTTTGGCCAGGGCGGGCGCCGTAACGCCAGGCGAGAGGATCGACGGCGTCGAGCGTGGCTCGAGGAGAGAGCGAAGCGGTGCCCGTCCCGTGGACGATGACGGCGAATGGCGTGCGCGCACCCTTTGGGATCAAGCCATCGATACGAGCGAGTTCACAAGCGAGCCCTGGCAGAACAATGGCAGCGATTCGTCGCGGCGTTGGTGAAGGCTCAGTCGCTGTCATGGTGATGAGTTTGGGAAAATGGGGAAAGATGCGGAGCTAGCGTGCGTCTTGCGTGAAGAGCTTGCAGTTCGTGGAGGGGGACTTTCACTGTTCGTCCACAATGACCACGGCGGTCTTTGGCCACGCGTAACTCGATGTGCTTGTTGCTGGGCTTCGACAGCTCGATTCGCATGGCGGTTGGAAGGGTTTGGCTGCGGGCCAACCGTGTCGTGCTCAGCAACAGCACGCTGCAGCGTGAGCCTTGGAGCGCGAGGGCGAGTCGCCGGGTCGCGATATCCCAGCGGATCTTCGGCGGGCGGATCTCAGCTCCAGGTATGCCGCTGCGGTCGACCACCACCAGCGAGAAAAGCTGGCTCGTGACCAGCCGGACCGCCACGCGTGCGATGTCGGCAGGCTCTGGGCGAACCACGAGTAGCTGTTCCAAATCGACGCCCGTCTGCAGCACGCCAGGGGCGAAAAGGGAATGGCTCGCGTCGACCCATGCGCACCAAGGTGGCTGGTCGGCTTGGGCCATGCTCCCTTGAGAGTTCTCTCTCTGTACCGAGGCACAGGCTGCAAGGGCGAGCCGTGTGGCGCCGCTGAGACCTGCGGGACTCGCCACCTCGATCACGGCACCGCGGGGCAAGCCACCACCGGGCAGTTGCTCATCGAGGGAGCTTAGTCCCAAGGGGAGCGGTGGCTGCCGTTCGGTTGCTCCTCCGAGCACTGTTTTGTTGGCGCATAAAGCTGAAAGCTCAGCGAGAGAGAGCTGGGTAGGGGGCCTGGAGGACATGATGCCGGGGGTCGTGAGGGGTAACGATCAGTATACTGCGCGCATGAGCAGTAGTCAAAGCGCAGTCATTTCAGTCATCGGCGGGCTGGAACTTTGGCTCCAGAGAGGTTAAACCCGGTGTCGTTATGCTCCCCGAAGCACGTGATAAACTTGCGGACCTCAAACGGCGCTTTGACGCGCTAAGGGGGCATCTTTGACGTCCCTCAACTCAAACAACGGCTCGATGAACTGACCTCGCTCAGTCTCGAGCCCAGCTTCTGGGACGACAACAACAAGGCGCAGGCGATCTTGCGCAAGCGCTCGGCCGTCGAGACGCAGGTCAATCTCGTCGACAAGGTGCAGGCCGAGATCGACGAGGCGGCGGAGTACCTCGAGCTGGCGGCCGAAGAAGCCGATGAGAGCGCCATCATGGACGCCGCAGCCACGGTCGACACGCTCGACAACACGCTGCGCAAGCTCGAACTCGGTCGAATGCTCTCCGGGCCAGCGGACCACACCGACGCCATCTTGAGCATCAATCCGGGCGCTGGCGGCACCGACGCGAGGGATTGGGCGCAGATCCTGATGCGCATGTATTTACGTTGGGCGGAGCGTCGCAACTTCAAGACCAAGATTATCGATTACCAAGAGGCTGACGAAGCGGGCATCGACACGGTCACGATCTCCGTCGAAGGTGAGCACGCGTATGGCTATTTGCGGTCGGAGTGCGGCGTCCATCGGCTCGTCCGCATGAGCCCCTTCAACGCCGACAACACGCGACAGACCTCGTTTGCGGCGGTGGACGTCACGCCCGATACCGACGAAGAGATCGACATCGAGATCGACGAGAAGGACATCGAGATCACCACCATGCGCGCGGGTGGTAAGGGGGGGCAGAACGTCAACAAGGTGGAGACAGCCGTTCGCCTTCGGCACGCGCCGAGCGGTCTTCACATCGTGTGCCGAGCCGAGCGTAGCCAGCACCAGAACCGCGCGCTCGCGCTCAAGATGTTGAAGGCGAAACTGTATCAGCTTGAACTCGAGCGGCGGCAGAGCGAGGCAGCGGCGTATCAAGCGTCCAAGACGTCTATCGACTTTGGCAGTCAAATTCGCAATTACGTGTTGGCGCCCTACCGCTTGGTGAAAGACGTGCGCACCGGGGTGGAAATGGGTGACGTGGATGCGGTGCTCGACGGGGATATCAATGCGTTTATCGAAGCGTACCTCTTGAGCACGGCTCCGGCCGTCGAAGTCGGCACGCAGAGCAGCGAGTAAACGGAATCATGAGCAAGAAAAAGCAGAGCCGTTCGCCGCAGGGCGCGAGTGAAGAGACTCTCATCGCGACCCGAAAGGCCAAGGCGGCACGGCTGCGGGAGCGCGGCGAAAACCCCTTCGCCAACGATGTAGGGGAAGGCGAATGGCCGCTGAGCGAATTGGCGAGCGTGCGCTCCTGTTTTGATGCGGTACGTGGAGAGGACGGTCGCTACGAGGCCGAGGCCGTCGAGGCGAAACCCTTTCGGGTGGCGGGACGGGTGCTGTTCTTGCGCACCTTCGGCGCCATGACTTTCGTTCGCATCCGAGATCGCACCGGCGAAATCCAGGTGTTGTGCGACCAATCGGTACTCGGCGATGCCTACGACCGGCTCGAGGATTTCGACCTTGGAGACTTCATCGAGGCGAGCGGCGAAGCGATGGCGACGAAACGAGGCGAATTGTCGATCGGTGCGGCCACGCTCCGCCTCTTGACCAAGGCCTACCGGCCCCTGCCGACGAAGACGAGCTTTCGCGATGTCGAGTCGCGTTACCGCCAGCGCTACGTCGACTTGGTCGCCAACAAGAACGTCGCTGACGTGTTCCGCGCGCGTACCCACATCGTGACCGGGCTGCGGCAGTTTCTCGACCAGCGTGACTATCTCGAGGTGGAGACGCCGACGATGCATTCTCTCGTTGGTGGTGCGGCGGCCAAGCCCTTCAGCACGCATCACAACGCGCTTGGCCTGGACCTGTTCATGCGCATCGCGCCCGAACTGTATCTCAAACGGCTCGTCGTGGGCGGCTTCGAGCGCGTCTACGAGATCGCCAGGTGTTACCGCAACGAGGGGATCAGCACCCGGCACAACCCCGAATTCTCGATGCTCGAATTTTACCAAGCGTACGCGACCTACGAGACCTTGATGGACCTCACCGAAGAATTGCTACGGGGCGTCGATGCCTATCTCGCTGACAAGATGCCTGAGCAGCACGCCGAGTGGATGACCACGCGAAAATTTACCTTCGAGCGCTTCAAACGCATTCCCATGCACCAGGCGATCGCCCAGGCGCTGACCCGCGCGGATTTGCCTCCCGACGTCGTCGAGGGCGTGCATCTCGACGATGCGCCGATCAAGACTTGGGCCAAGGCTGCAAAGGCCCGCGGGCGCGTGATCGACTGGGCCCATTATCGCCAGGGAGCGAAGAAGTGCGGCGGTGCCGGGGAGCGCGTGTTTTGCGCCTACGAATACCTCGCCGAGCCTTTCTTGGCCGATGATTACATCCACGACGGCCGCAGCGTGCCGGTCTTCATCACCGATTACCCCTTCGAAGTCTCCCCCCTCGCCCGCAAGAAGGACAGCGACGATACGCTCGTGGATCGATTCGAGCTCTTCGTGCATGGCCAAGAGCTGTGCAATGCCTTCAGCGAGCTGAACGATCCGGAAGACCAAGCGTCGCGCTTTCAGGCTCAGGTCGACGCCAAGGGTCGCGGAGCCGAGGAGACGATGGATTACGATCATGACTACGTTCGGGCACTCGAGCACGGGATGCCCCCTGCCGCGGGCTTCGGGATGGGCGTCGATCGTCTGACGATGATGTTGACGGGCTCCGCGTCGATCCGCGACGTCATCCTCTTTCCCTTGTTGAGGCCGACCTCGTCGTGAGCGTCTCCAACATCAGCCCCAACACCGGAGCGCTGCTCGGTCTTCTCTTCGTCTTCGCCCTTGGCTTTGGCGTGGTGTTTGCGAAGAGCGCCATGTTCCAGTTTCGCGACGGCAAGAGGGGGCGGGGGATCATGTGGCTGTTCGCCTTGCTCACCGCGGTGTCCTCCATCGGTCTGGCGACGGTGAGCGCAGCGCTGCCCGAGCTCGAACGTCATCGCTACCTCGTCAGCCATGAGCTCACGCGCGTCGCGGCGTTGTTGAGCACGGTGATCTTCGTCGTTTTCGCGTTGGCGTCGTTGCTTCCCAAATTGCTCGACGCCCTCGAGCGTCGGGACTTCGTCTACTTCGTCGGTGCGAGATTGGTCCGCGCGAACAAGAGCGGGTTCTTGACCGTGATCTCGGTGCTCAGTATTTTAGGGGTGTCGGTCAGCTCCTGCGCGCTGTGCTCGGTGACCTCGATCATGGGTGGTTTCGGCTACGACCTGAAGACCAAGATCCTCGGCAATACGGCGCATATCGTCATCGACGTGAAGCTACCGGGGGGGATGGCCGATTGGAAGCGCGCCCAGGAGGTTGTGCGGGCGGCCGTGGCGCCCGTCGGTGGCCACGTGACCCCGATCGTGGGGGGCGATGCCATGGCCTCCTCGGCGACGAACACGGCGGGGACCCTGGTGCGAGGCGTCGATCCTGAGACGATTGGCCAGGTCATCAATCTGAAGAAGAACATCGAGGTGGGGAAGTTTGACTACTTGCTCGATCCGAGCAAACTGGTGGCGCTTCCGTCAGACGAAGTCGTAGGCCGTGGACCGGGCGGCGAGCCCTACTTGAGAGGGCCGGGCCTGAGGTTTCCCGATCTCGGGCTGCCGCCCGCCCCAAAGAAGGTCTATCCCGGCGTCATCCTCGGCCGCGAGCTTGCCAAGTCCCTGCACGTGATGGTCGGAGACGAGCTGACGATGCTGTCTCCGATGGGAGAGCTCGGCCCGAGTGGGCTCATGCCCCGTTCGCGAAAATTCCGGGTGGCCGGCGTGTTTTACAGCGGCATGTACGAATACGATGCTTCTCATGCCTACGTCTTGCTCGGTGTCGCGCAGACGTTTTTCAGCCTCGAGAATCGAGTGAGCAAGCTCGACCTGAGCATTCCCGAACCTGAGATCGTCGCGAGCGTCACGCCGAGCGTTCGGGCGGCGGTCGCCACCTTGAACATCGCCCGCGCCAAGCATGACGGGGTCCATCCGCTTCGGGTGCGCGACTGGAAGGCGATGAACAAGAACCTCTTTAGCGCGCTCAAGCTCGAGAAGATCGCGACCTTCATCATCTTGTCGATCGCGATCGCCGTCGCGAGCTTTTGCATCATCTGTACATTGCTTCTCATGGTCACGGAGAAAGCGAAGGACATCGCCGTGCTCAAGGCCCTCGGGGCTTCGGACGGCGCCGTGATGAAGATCTTCATGCTCGAGGGCGTGCTCATCGGCACGATCGGTACGGTCTTGGGGGTGGCCGTGGCCTTGGCCCAGTGCCTTGGACTTTCCTGGACGGGGATCCGGCTCGATCCGGATGTGTATTACATCGATCGCTTGCCGGTGAACGTCGATGCGGGCGACTACATCACCGTGACCGTCGCGGCGCTCATCATCTGTACTCTCGCCACGATTTATCCGGCACTGACTGCATCGCGGGTTCGCCCCGTCGATGGTTTGCGCTACGAGTGAGCACCTATGACAACGCATGGATCTCCTAGCGAAAACCTGATCGTGGTCGAAGCGCTCGTGAAGACCTTCATGCACATGGGTCGCAAGCTCGATGTGCTGCGGGGAATCGATCTGACGATCGCCCAAGGCGAGGTCATGGCGATCGTCGGCCCCTCGGGGGCGGGCAAGAGCACCTTGCTTCATTGCATCGGTACCCTCGATCTGCCGACGAAGGGGCGCATTTGGTTGGACGGCGAGGAAATCACGGGCCTCGCGGGCGCCAAGCTTGCGGCGATCCGCAATCGGTCGATCGGTTTCGTCTTTCAGTTTCATCATCTGCTGCCCGAGTTCAACGCCTTGGAGAACGTGATGATGCCCGGGCTGATCCAGGGACGTTCGCGGGCGGACATGAAGAAGCCGGCCCAAGAACTGCTCGATGAGGTCGGCCTCTCCGAGCGCGCGACGCACCGACCGGGCGAGCTTTCGGGCGGCGAGCAACAACGCGTGGCCCTGGCCCGAGCCTTGGTTCTCAATCCGAAACTACTCTTGGCGGATGAGCCGACGGGAAACCTCGACACCGCAACCAGCGACGTGATGCATCAGCTGTTTTTCGATATCAACGCTCGGCACGGCACCAGCATCGTCGTCGTCACCCACAACACCGTGTTGGCCAACTCGATGCCCCGAGTCGTGCGGCTCGTGGACGGTTTGCTCGATCGGGACACCAAGGACGCGCAGGCCCCGGCGGAACCCCAGGCTCCGGCAGAGTCTCGGGACGCCTGAGCGGAGGACAAAGAGACAGCAGCGACCACCGGATGGCGATCGCTGCTGGTTCGGCTCGGGTGAGCCCGTCTTTCTTGCTGGGCTGAGCCAGCCTGACTCGGCTGAGCCAACCCTAGGCGACACGACGTCGGCGGAAGGCCGCCGCCATCGCTGCAAGGCCGAGCCCTACCAAGCCCCACGGGGTGGGGGTATTTTTGCCGTCCGGTTGGCCGACGACGTGGCAGCTGCAGCCAGGGCTACGCGCCGCGACGATGTTCACCTCGCCTGGTTCGCCACGGTTGCGTAAATATGGGGTCGTTTTATGCGATGTCAACCGGTGGCAAGCAAATAAGGTGAGCGTTTCTAGTTGCTTGTAGGATGCCTCCTACATGCTGGGCCAATGTCGCCTGGCTTCAGTTGCTCTCGCCGGCCTGAAAGTCGCCGAGGGTTGCGAGCTGTATCGTCAGCGTCTCGGTGAGCCGTCCGATCCGCTCCGCGGCGTCGGTCGATTCCAAAATGGTCTGGCGCATCGCCGAGTCGAGCACGAGCTGGTGGGTGAGTGCGTCGGCGATGGCCGCGGGATCGGCGTCTTTCGGCAGTTGCAGGTCGAAGTCGGAATCACGGCGCTTGATGAGCTGCGCGAAGGCTCCTACTACGTGGTGGAGCGCGGCGATGGCCGTATCGGCGACGCGGTCCTGTTGCGTGGTGATCAAGGTCGCGCGCGCCCGGCGATACGGTGGGGTGAACGGCAACTCTTCGAGCCTCACGCGGGCCCGTCCGCGAAGCAGAATGTGAAGACGATCCCCGGGCAGCTCCACGTGTTCCATGATGCTGCCGACGCCGGCAACGGGCCGAAAGTTGGGGGCGCCGTTCATGTCCGCCGAGCGTTCGCTCACCAACGCCATGGCGATGCAGCGGTGCGTATCGAGCACGTCTCGCACCATCGCCACATAACGAGGCTCGAACACGTGCAGCGGCAGCAGCATGCCCGGAAACAGAACGACCTGCTGCAAGGGAAAGATAGGAAGCGCCTCGAAGGCCGCGAGCAGGTCCTTGGTCAAGGCGCTCATCCGTAAATCTCGACGTTGGCTCCCGCGACGGCCGCCGGGGCATCGAGCGCGTAGTAGGCGATCAAGGCGGCGACCTCTTCTGCGGACATGTCGGGCTCGAAGGCGGTGAGCGCGAGCATGTCGGTGTCGACCGAGCCCGGCAACACCGCGATGGACTGCAGGCCAGTACCGGCGAGTTCTTCGTGCAGGGCCTTGTGAAAGCCCAGCAGTCCCCACTTGCTCGCGCCGTAGGCCGAGCGCTTCGGGCAGCCGATGGTGGCCGACACGCTCGCGACGTGAATGAAACGTCCACGGCCGGCGTCGAGCATGGCGGGCAAGAGCGCGCGACAAAGAAGGAAGGGGGCCCGCAGATTGACCGCCATGGCCCGGTCCCAGTCGTCGACAGGTAGCTCGTGAACGGCAGCCTCGGCCTCCAGGACGCCAGCATTGTTGATCACGATCGTCGGCGGCCCGTGTTCGGCCAAAATGAGACCGGCGCTGCTGTCGATGGCTGCCGCATCGCTCAGCTCGCAGTCGAAGCTGTGAACGGTGGCCCCGATCGCCCGGCACGCGTCGACGGTTGCTTCGTGTTTGTCGCTCGCGCGTCCCACCAGCAGCAATTCGCAGCCCCGGCCCGCCAGCTCCAGGGCGGTAGCTCGACCGATCCCGCGACTTGTCCCGGTGATCAGCGCGCGCTCAATCATGATCGTACTCCGGAACCAGGGCAGCGCGGCGCCAGCGATCACTCAGTTTGTGTGCGATGAGTGCGAGAAGCTTCTTGGTGCTGCGTCGGTCGAGCGCGGAAATGAGCACCGAATCCGCTCTGCCGTTGACGATGCGGGTTTGCGAATCGGCGTCCAAACGGTCCGACTTGTTGAGGACCGTGATCCGAGGGATCGACTCCAGTTCGAGCTTGCCGAGCAGCGTTTCGGTGGTCGCGACGTGTTGTTCCCGGTCCGGATCGCTCGCATCGACCACGTGAAGGAGCAAGTCGGCATCAGCGGTCTCTTCGAAGGTCGCGCGAAAGGCGGCGAAGAGATCTTTGGGCAGATCTCGAATGAAGCCCACGGTGTCCGTGACCACGACCTCGCGATCTTCGGGAAATCGAATGCGGCGGGAGCGCGTATCGAGGGTCGCGAACAGTTTGTCCTCCGCCACCACGTCGGATTCGGTCAGGGCGTTGAGCAGGGTGCTCTTGCCCGCGTTGGTGTACCCGACGATCGAGACGATGGGGACGTTCTGACGCTTGCGTCGCTGTCTGCGTTGTCGTCGTTGCTTGCTTTGTTTCTTCAGGCGGGCCTCGAGACTCGACACGCGCTCATTGGCGCGGCGGCGTCCCACCTCGAGCTTGGTTTCGCCCGGCCCCCGGCCCCCGATCCCGCCAGTGAGCCGCGACAGGGCGTCGTCCTTCATTCCTAGACGGGGAAGCGCGTACTTGAGCTGCGCGAGCTCGACCTGGAGCTTACCGTCCACCGACTCGGCTCGTTGAGCGAAGATATCGAGGATGAGCTGGGTACGATCGATCACTTTCAGATCGCTCTGGCGCGAAATCGCCGACGCTTGAGAGGGGCTCAGATTGTGGTCGAAGATCAGCGTGGTCGCGTCCAGCTCGAAGGCTCGAAGCAGGATCGCGTTGAGCTTGCCTTTGCCCACGACGAAGCGCGCGTCGATGCGGTCGCGCATCTGCACGAAGGTGTCGCTCACCTCGACGCCGGCCGTGCGCGCCAGCTCGCTCAGCTCGTGAAGTCGTGCCTCGGCCAGCAGCGGGGCGGAGCGATCGCTGCGTTTGCCTACGTGGATCAACACCGCCCGACCGTCTTTGGCCTGGACCTTTCGCGTCTTGGATTGCTTGGCGAACTCGTCTTCCAGGGCGAGGATCAGCTGCCCGAAATCGACGTCCAGTTTGCCGGGCAGCAGGGGACCTACGGCGCGGTAGCCCGGATCGCCGTCTTCGTAGGCTGGCGTGTTGTAGGCGTAGTGGATGCGGCGAACTTCGCCTTCGGGCGAAAGCTGAAGAGCGCACACGAGATCGAGGCGCAGGCGCACGAGGTCGAGAAAGTCGTCCTTGGTGAGCTCTTCGCCGTGAAGATGTGTGTGGATCAAACGCAGCGCCCGAAAACGGCCTTCGGCGGCGCGCAAACGACCGATATCAGGGAGCATCAGCTGGCTGCTATCGCCCACGATGACGCGATCCACGACACCGGAGCGATGCACCAGGACACCGACCTGCCGCCCCGAGAGCCTGGAGGCCTCCGTGAGGGTCCTGTTCAGCTCCGGCGTCGTGATCTGATTGAGCGCGACCTTACGGCGATATAGTCGCTGAAGCGTCTTGACCGCTTGGGGGCTGAGCCCTGTGGTGTTGCCTTCGAGCTGCATGTGGTGCTGTGCACGGGCGATGGTGCCTGAACGAAGGCGATCTGTCACGGGCTGGCGCCAACCGCAAGCCGTGTTAGACCGCGGCGGCCATGGCTTTGCTCACGTCGATGACCCTCGCTGAAGCGCAGGCTGTCGGCCGAGCCTTCGGACTCGAGGTGGACGAGGTCGAGGCCTTGGCGGCCGGAAGCGTGAACTCCAATTTTCGGATCGGGGCCCGCGGAGGGAAGTCGTATTTTTTTCGGGTGTGCGAAGAGTCGGATCGGGAAGCGGTAATCGAACAAAACCGACTGCTTGCCCACCTCGTGGAGCACGGGGTGCCGACACCTGCGCCGCGGTCTTGCGATGACGGGCAGGGGACTGTCGCCCTTCATCGGGGCAAGCCGGTGGTCGTGTTTCCGTTTTGCCCTGGCCGCTCCTGCAGGCAGAATGAGGTCGATGTCGAGCGCACGACCGCGGTGGGGGCGGTATTGGCGCGCATTCATCGTGCCGGCGAGGCATACCGAGGTGCTCCCCGGAGTCGTTTTGGTTTCGATGCCATGCGGGCACGCTTGCAGGGCTTGAGGGATGGGAACCTGCCCGTCGGCATCGCGGCCGATGTGCAGCGCCTGGCCGAGAGGGTCGAGGACCTTGCCGCGGGCGCGGAGCGAGGCGGTCGCGGCGTCATTCACGGTGACATGTTTCGCGACAATGTGCTGTGGCATGAGGGGGGCGATCTCAGTGCGGTGCTCGATTTTGAGAGCGCCTCGGAGGGAAGCAAAGCGTTCGATCTGATGGTGACGATGCTGGCGTGGTGCTTTGGCTCCACCCTCGAACTGGAGCTGGTCGCCGGCCTGGTTGCGGGCTACCGGCAGCATGCTCCGCTCGACGCGGACGACCTGTCCGATTGTTACGACGCCGCACGAACGGCTGCGGTACGTTTCGCCATCACGCGGATCACGGATTACGAACTGAGGCCTGGCAGCGTGGTCGTGTACAAGGATTATCGCAGGTTTATGGCGCGTCTTCGGGCGGTCGAGTCCCTCGGGCAGGACGGTCTCGTCGCCGCGCTGGCTTGAATCACGGGCCCTCGTCGAGGCATACCGGCCATCTTCGGGCCAAGAAATTGAAGAAATGGCTCGGTGGGCCGTTCTGCTGGACATGGAGCGAAACGCCGCCGCCGAGACTACGCTCTACGAGGAAGAGGAGCAGACGACCCGGCGGACCGCTTTCTGGCACATGCAGGCCGTTTTCGACAAATTGCGACTGCAGTCGGAGCCGAACGCGCCCGTGGTGCTCGATCCGGTCGAAACGCGGCCGCAACCTGCGGTCCGTCCGCCGAGCGCCCTCCTGGCGAAGCCTCGCGACGAGCAGCGTCCCGCGTGGCTCGGACCGGAGC
>JAPYTK010000106.1 GCA_029941785.1 Polyangiaceae bacterium
GATTTCCGTCGGCGTGACGGTGGGAGCGGGCGGTGGCTGCGCGAGCACCTGCAGCGGCGATCTCAAACAGGTCATCGATTGCAACGGCGTCGTCACGCAGACTTGCGGGCTCGACGAAGCCTGTCTCGACGGTGACTGCAGCGACAAGCCCTGCGACGCTGCGGCGGCAGCGAAGGGATCGATTGGCTGTGATTACTGGGCGCTCAAGCCGGATGTCATCACCGGCGTCGGGGCTGAGAGCGCGTGTTTTGCTGCTTTCATCGCCAACACCTGGGATACGCCAGTCAAGATCGAAGCGTCCCGGAACGGCCAGTCGTTCAACAATTTCATTCGCATCCCGCAGGGCCAAGGCCAAAATCTGACATACGGAAATTACGATCCCGCCGTCGGCCTCGGGGTCGGAGAGGTGGCCATCTTGTTCTTGGCCGATCAGAAGAACATGTCCCTGCTTCTACCGGCATGTCCTGGGCCGGCCGGCTTCAACGGCAACCCCGGAATTCTCGGTACCGGTCGCGGTCAGGCGATCAACATCACGACGGACCGTCCGGTCGTCGCCTACACGATTTTTCCTTACGGTGGCGGTGCAGCCGCAGCGACCTCCGCCACGCTGCTGCTTCCCACCCCCGCATGGGACACGAATTACGTTGCGGTGAACGCCTACGCCAAGAGCACGATCGTACCTCAGGCCGTGCCTTCGCTCGCGGTTCTCGCCCGGGAAAACAACACGACCGTGACGTTCTTGCCCAAGGTCGCGATCGATGGCGGATTGGGCGTCTCGCCGGCAGCGGCCAACACCCAAGCCACCTACACGCTCAACGCAGGCGAGTATGTGCAAATCTCCCAACAGCAGGAGCTTACGGGGAGCCCCATCCAATCGGACAAGCCCATCGCACTGTGGGGTGCTGCGAGCTGTCTCAACGTACCCGTGGGGGCCGCCGCCTGCGACTCGGCGCACCAGCAAATTCCACCGGTCAGAGCGCTCGGTTACGAATACGTCGGCGTGCGTTACCGCAATCGGGCGACGGCGATGGGCGGCGAGGAGACCCCCCCATGGAGGCTCGTCGGTGCGGTGGATGGGACGGTGTTGACTTGGTCTCCGAGCACTCCGCCTGGTGCGCCGACGACGCTCGCCTCAGGTCAGATGGTCGAATTTATGGCTTCGGGGCCCTTAAGCGTGAAGAGCCAGGATTCCGATCACCCCTTTTACTTCGCCCAGTACATGACCGGGTGCCAGCACGTGATGTCGACGAGCGCCGAGGGTGATCCGGAGTGGGTGAACGTCGTTCCCCCTCAGCAGTACTTGAAGCGCTACGTCTTCTTTACCGATCCAAGCTACGCGGAGACGAGTCTCGTCGTCGTGCGCCAACGGGACGCTGGCACCAATGCCTTCGTCGATGTCGAGCTCGACTGCGCCGGTGTGCTCACCGGATGGCAGGCCGTTGGGGACTACGAATACACCCGCATCGATCTCGTCACCGGCAACTTTCAGAACGTCGGATCCTGTTCGAACGGACGTCATCTAATGTCGAGCGCCGCGCCGTTTGGCGTGACGGTGTGGGGATGGGGCACAAACGGTACATCGCCTGCCACGGCAGCCGTGTCGTACGCTTATCCAGCGGGAGCAGGGATCAAGAGCATCAACGATATCGTCGTCCCCGCGACGCCGAAGTAGCTCGCGGCGTCGGCGACAGGGTGCGGGCGCGGCGAAGAGCTTCGTGGTGGACCTAAGGGGGCTTGAACCCCTGACCTCCGCGTTGCGAACGCGGCGCTCTCCCAACTGAGCTACAGGCCCGTATGATGACTCGCTTCGAGTGGCGCACCCTAGCCCGCCGGTCGGGTGCGTCAAGCAATTCGTCGTGCGGCGCTGGCGCCGGTGATCGGCGGCGCCAGCGTGCATCCCTGTCATCGCCTTTCGTCCGCCGGAAGTTTTGGCTGCGGATGCATAAAAATACAATTAAGATTCAGTGCTTACCGTGAAACTGCGCCCACGGACGAGCAGTGGTTGGACCTGCCACGACGTATGGACCACGGGCTTCGGACGCCGCTGGACATGAATATTCGTCGCGCTTTGAGCAACTCGACGTTAGAAGGGCCTGCTGTGACGATCCACGAGAGCAGTTACATCGACGAGGGCGTCGAGATTGGTGAGGACACCCGCATTTGGCACTTTTGCCACGTGCAGACGGGAGCCCGTATCGGTTCGGCATGCTCCCTCGGCCAAAACGTCAACGTCGATCGAGATGTGGTGATCGGCAACGGGGTCAAGATTCAGAACAACGTGTCGATTTACAAGGGCGTCGTCGTTGAAGACGAGGTCTTTTTGGGTCCAAGCTGTGTGTTCACCAACGTGATCAATCCACGCTCTGCGGTCGAGCGGAAGGACGAGTTTCGTACCACACGGGTGGGACGTGGCGCCACCATCGGGGCGAACGCGACCATTGTGTGCGGCGTCGACCTCGGTGACCATTGTTTCGTCGGTGCGGGCGCGGTGGTGACCAAGGACGTGCCTGCCTTTGCCCTCGTCGTCGGCGTCCCAGCTCGGCAGCGCGGATGGGCTTGTCGTTGTGGGGTGCAGCTACAGCTCGACGGGGACAAGACGAGCTGTAGCGCGTGCGGAACCGAGTATCGCCTCGACGATGAGGGCGTGCTCAAACTTGCTGGATAGGAACAACGGAGCATCGCATGAAGAACTTCGCGCTGACTGGCGCAGCTGGCTACGTGGCCCCCAAACACATGAAGGCCATCCGGGAGACGGGCAACCAACTCGTCGCGGCGGTGGATCCCCACGCTTCGGTTGGTGTGATGGACAGTTTCTTCCCACAATCGCGGTTCTTCACCGAGGTCGAGCGTTTCGATCGTCACTTGGAGAAGCTACGTCGCAAGAGTGACGAGGAGCGGGTTCACTACCTGAGCGTGTGCTCCCCAAACTATTTGCACGACGCGCACGTGCGTTTGGCATTGCGGGTCGGAGCCAAGGCCATCTGTGAAAAACCTCTCGTGATCAGCCCATGGAATCTCGAGCAGCTGGTCGAACTGGAGGCGGAATACGAGAGTGAGGTCTACACCATCTTGCAGCTCCGGCTCTTGCCTCAGCTCATCGCGCTGCGGGACAAGCTGAACAACTCCTCCAATCGGGAGAAGGCCGAGGTTAGGCTCGACTACGTCACGCGTCGGGGGCCTTGGTATCACGTCTCGTGGAAGGGATCCGAAGCGCACTCTGGCGGCCTGGCGATGAATATCGGCGTACACTTTTTCGACTTGCTGCTCTGGATGTTTGGTTCCTGCGACAAGGTCGAGGTGAACCTGAACGAATCGCACCGCATGGCCGGCGTGCTCGAACTTGAGTGGGCGCGGGTCCGGTGGTTCTTGTCCGTGGACAGCGACGATCTGCCGGAGAAGGTGAAGCAGGAAGGGGGCTACGCCTACCGGTCCCTGACGATCGACGGAGAGGCTCTGGAATTCTCGCCAGGCTTCACCGATCTGCACACGCGTTCCTACGAAGAGATCCTCGCCGGTCGTGGGTTTCGCATTCAGGATGCCCGAGGGGCGATCCAGCTCATTCATCGCATCCGAACGACCGACCTGAGTGCGCCGAGTGAGTCGCTACGTTCACCCTCGAACAAGAGCGCCTGAGCGGTTCCCATGTCCGAACTCTCGTCGATCCCCTTGATGGACCTGGCGGCGCAACACGAGCCGTTGCGCGACTCCATTCGCGCGGCGGTCGATCGGGTGCTCGATACGCAGCAGTTCATCATGGGGCCGGAAGTCGAGCAACTCGAGACGGAGCTCGCCGCCTACCTGGAGGTCGAGCACGTGATCGGCGTGAGCAGTGGCACCGACGCGCTTCTCGTGGCCTTGATGGCGCTTCAGCTCGAACCTGGCGATGAGGTGATCACCTCACCGTTTACCTTCTTCGCCACCGCGGGGAGCATCCACCGGGCGGGGGCTACAGCCGTCTTTGTCGATATTCGGCCCGACACCTTCAACATCGACATCGAGCAGGTGGAGGCTGCGATCACGCCACGAACACGAGCGATCATGCCCGTGCACATCTTCGGCCAATGCGCAGACATGAGGGGCCTCGAGAAGATCGCGAAGAAGCACGAGCTGAGAGTCATCGAAGATGCTGCTCAAGCGATCGGCGCTCGGCATCACGGGGTGCGCGCCGGCCGCCTCGGTGATCTCGGTTGTTTCAGTTTTCACCCGACCAAGAATCTCGGTGCCGGGGGCGATGCCGGCCTGGTCACGAGCCAGGACGGGGCCCTCGCCGAACGGGTCCGCCTGTTGAGGAAACACGGCGCGGAGCAGAAGTACCATCATCAGCTCGTCGGCGGAAACTTCCGCCTCGACGCCATTCAGGCGGCGATCCTTCGGGCCAAGCTTCCCGCCCTCGACGGCTGGAACGCTGCCCGCCGGCAACACGCTGCGCGCTACGACGAGTTGCTGGCGGGGTGGCCGATCGTGACGCCTCGGATACGGGAGGACAACGAGAGCGTCTTTCAGCAATACACGGTTCGGATCGATGGGGACGACGGCGGTCCACAACGGCGAGACGCGTTGCGGGCCAAGCTCGCGGACCTCGGTGTGGGGAGTAACATCTATTACCCAACCCCTCTTCATCTGCAGCCCTGTTTCGCTCACCTCGGCAACGTCGCAGGCTCCTTGCCTGAGGCCGAGCGAGCCGCCCACAGTGTACTGTCCTTGCCCGTTCATCCGGCTCTGGGCATCGAGGGAGTCGACGAGGTGGTGCGCCGGCTGCGTATCGCGCTCGATTCGGTCGATTGATGCATATCGTCTACTTGCACCAGTACTTTGTGACGAACGCGGGCAGTTCGGGCACGCGTAGTTACGACATGGCGAGGCAGCTCGTTCGGAGGGGCCATAAGGTGTCGCTGATCACGGGGATGCTCGACCACAGCGAACTTCGCTGCGACCGAAGCTTATGGCAAAAGCACGAGGTCGACGGCATTGACGTCTACGTGCTGAACATCGACTACGGCAGCGGTGGGCGGCCGGTCAAGCGGGTGGCATGTTGGTTGATGTACGCGACGCTCGCGAGCATGTTGATGCTCCGCTTGCGGAAGCCGGACGTCGTGTATGCATCGAGCACGCCTCCAACGGTGGCGCTTCCGGCCTTGGTTGGCCGCCTGTTTCGCCGCGTGCCCTTCGTTTACGAGCTTCGCGATCTCTGGCCCGAGTCCCTGATTTGGGTGGGCTTGCGCGACGGCTCGGTGGCGGTTCGCGCGATGCGAGTGTTCAATCGATTGACGTTTCGTTTTGCCGAGCGGATAACGACCATCACCCCCGGATTCGTCGGCCCGCTTCACGAAGTGTACGGCGTCCCCGAGGACCACATCGATGTCATCCCCATCGGGGCCGATAGCGAACTGTTCCCGATGCTCGAGCCGGGCGACCCTTCCGGACCGACTTTCCGTGAAGGCCCGATCGGTCCCGATGACATGGTGGCGGTCTATGCCGGCGCTTTCGGCCGGGCCAATCACCTCGACTATCTCCTCGATGCGGCGGACGCTCTTCGCGATCGGAGCGACATCAAGTTTCTCTTGGTTGGCCAAGGCAAAGAGAAAGCGCACCTCGTGGAGCGCATCGAACGAGATGGGCTCGACAACGTGATCGTTCGCGACCCCATTCCAAAGACGGATCTCGCGCGCCTCCTTCCCTCGGCGGACATCGGCATCAACTGCGTGATGGATGGCGATCAGAATCGGGTCGCTTTTCCGAACAAGGCTTTCGATTATCTCTTCGCGGGATTGGCGGTGCTCACCACGGCGCCGACCCACGGTGGTGGCTGCTTGCAAGACCTCGTTGAAACGGAGCGTTGTGGCTCCGGCGTCGATGCCTGCGATCCCAAGGCGGCCGTGACGCTCTTGCGCGCATGGGCAGACGATCGGGCAGGTCTCCGCGAGATGGGTGAGCGCGCTCGCGCGGTGGCTCTCGGCAACTACGATCGGGACCAACTCGCCGGGGATCTGGAGGATCTCTTGCGGGAGGTGGTGTCGACGGGAGGCGAGGCGGCGTGATCACCGTGCTGAATCTCGGAACCGCCAATATCGGTTCGGTCCTCAATATGCTCCGCAGGATCCGCGTACCGGCGATGGTGGCGGAGGGCGCTCAGGACATCGAGAAGGCGAGCAAGATCATCATGCCTGGGGTGGGCCACTTCTCGAATAGTGCCGAGCGGCTCAGGGCCTTGCCCTATCGCGATGCCTTGGATCACGCCGCGCTGGTTGACCAAAAACCGATTTTAGGGATCTGCTTGGGTATGCAATTGATGACCCGCGGTAGCGAGGAAGGCGAGGGCGCGGGGCTCGGTTGGGTACCGGCCGACACGGTTCGTTTTCGCGCCGAACGTGTCGACGACAAATTGTTGATCCCCCACATGGGCTGGAATGACGTGGCGGTTGAAAAGCCGTCGGCTCTCGTCGATGGGCTCGATGACGAGTCCCGTTACTACTTTTGTCATTCCTATCATGTCGAATGTGACGACCCCGCGCACGTTCTCATGACGACCACCCATGGCTATTCTTTTACGTCCTCGTTCCAGGTCGGCAATCTGACCGGGGTTCAATTTCACCCTGAGAAGAGTCTGCGTTTTGGCATGAGACTGCTCGAGCGATTTGCGGAGGGGGGCTGATGTTACGCCAGCGAGTGATCCCCTGCTTGCTTCTTCGCGGGAGTGGCTTCGTCAAGACGGTTCGGTTCAAGGATCCGAAATACGTGGGCGATGCGATGAATGCGGTCCGCATTTTCAATGAGAAAGAGGCGGGCGAGATCATCATTCTCGACATCGAGGCGAGCGGCGATGGGCGTGATCCTCGCTACGATGTGATCGAGGACATCGTGAGCGAGTGCTTCATGCCAGTGGCCTACGGCGGCGGAGTCACAAAAGTGGATCAGGTCGCGCGCTTGTTTCAGTGCGGCGTCGAGAAGGTGGCGATCAACACGGCTGCCCACGG
Source organism: Polyangiaceae bacterium (assembly GCA_029941785.1). Taxonomy (GTDB): domain Bacteria; phylum Myxococcota_A; class Polyangia; order Polyangiales; family Polyangiaceae; genus JAPYTK01. The sequence continues at coordinate 6,975 of JAPYTK010000106.1, forward strand.
CGATATTCAGCTCATCGAGCGCGCGGCGGCTCGTTTTGGAGGGCAGAGTGTCGTGGGGGCTTTCGATGTGAGCTCAAAGCTGCTCGGGGGCCACCGGGTCGTCCGCGCGCGGGGCCGACAGAACACGAAGATGGACCCCGCTGTGTGGGCCCGTCGCCTCGCAGATTCCGGTGCAGGCGAACTCGTCGTGCAGTCGGTGACTCGCGACGGAACGAAGAAGGGCTACGATCTGGACCTCGTTCGAGCCGTCGTCGATGCGGTGGATGTACCGGTCATCGCGGTCGGCGGCGCGGGTGGGGTGGCCGATCTCGCGGCTGTTTTCCATCACGGCGGAGCCGCCGCTGCCGGGGTTGGCAGCATGGTCGTTTTTCACGGCAAGCACGATGCGGTATTGATCACGATGCCGGAGCAAAAACGGCTCGACGAGGCGATGGCCCAAGCACGGAGAGAATCAGCATGAGCGAAGAGCCAAGGCGTTGCACGTTTTGTGTGATGGACGACATCGAATCTGCGATCACCTTCGACGATGAGGGGCGTTGTAACTTATGTCGTGATGCAGAGCTGAAGCTCACGACCGATCTCTTTCCGGGCGAAGAGGGAGAGCGCGTTTTAGAGTCGGTGGTCGATCAGATCAAGGAAGAGGGTCGGGGTCGGGAGTACGACTGTGTGTTGGGCGTAAGCGGCGGCGTGGACAGTACATATTGCGCCTATCGGGCAATACAACTCGGTCTGCGTCCTCTGGCGGTGCATCTCGACAACGGCTGGAATTCTGAACTGGCTGTGAACAACATCGAGATGACCATTCGCACGCTCGATATCGACCTGGTTACCGTGGTCGTCGAATGGGAGGACATTCGCGATCTGCAGCGGTCCTTCCTGCGAGCATCCTTACCCGACGTGGAGGTCGTGAGCGATCATGCGATCTGCGCGACTCTGTATCGGGAAGCGGCGAAGCGATCGGTTCCTTACATCATCGCTGGGAACAACGTATCGGGTGAATCGCTGATGCCCCTGCATTGGGGTTACGATCAGCGCGATGGCCGTCACGTTCGCGCGATTCATCGTCGCTTTGGTGAGCGGAAGTTGCGGACCTATCCGGGGATCTCCGCGGCCCGAATGCTCTATTGCATCTTGGTGAAGCGGATCAAGTACGTGTCCGTTCTCAATTACGGGGACTACAACAAGGACGAGGCGATCAAGCTTCTTCAGCGGGAGGTCGATTACCGGCCGTATCAACGGAAGCACGGCGAGTCCCGATTCACCCGATTCTTTCAAGAGTACTACCTCCCGACCAAGTTCAACTTCGACAAGCGCAAAGCACATTTTTCGAGCTTGATCGTCTCCGGTCAGATGACGCGGAGCGCGGCACTCGAGTTGCTCGAGAAGCCACTTTACGATCCACACGAGCTCGAGATGGACATCGAGTTTGTCTGCAAGAAGCTCGATTTTACCCGGGAGGAGTTCGACGAGATCATGGGCCGTCCTGCTCGGGACCACTGGAGCTACCCGAACAATTACTGGATGTTTCGCCGAAGCAATCCGATTACGCAGCTGATCCGCAGCTTTGCCAAGGGCGAACTCGGTCGTCGCGGCGGCGCTCGGCAATTGCCCGCAAAGCGCTGAATGATCCTTGGCTTTTGGGCTCTACGGTGCGCGGGTGTTCAGCGTCGGCCCGGCTAGGGCTTGCATTCTCACCCCAAGCCGTGCGAAGCAGTGGCCGCTGGTTGAGGCGCCAATGTCGGCGTTCCCCGCGGTATCTCGCCATGAAGCTCGCGACGTTGCATCAAATTCTCATTGTCAGCATGATCGCGCTGTGTGGGGTTTTTGCGCTTCGTTGTGCCTGGCTCTTTCGCGTTCAGGGTGGCAGCACACAGCTCGGACTGGCGGCGGTCTCCTTGCTCGTTGGGGTGGCGGCGGCGGCGTACTTGCGTGTTTTTCGCGCCAAGCGAGCGCTTGCTGGGTTGGCTGAACAGCCCGCGGCCGGGTTGGAGGAGAGCGCATGATCACCGTGGCGAACATCGGTGTGGGAGCCTTGGCGACCTTGCTGGCGGTCGGCGCCTTGTATACGGGGCCAGCGACGGAGGCTGAACCTTGCGTTGCGAACGCGATTCGGTCTATCGAACGAGACTTCGTGCCGAGCTTGGCTCCACTTCGCCCTGCGCCGCCCGTGGCGACGATGAGTCCTTTGCCCCGACTCGTCGTCGAACGCCTCAACGGACAACGGTTGTTCGATGTCGCGCCGTTCGACGCACAGGGTGAACCCCGACAAGAGGCCTTCGAGAAGATCAGCTACGCGTTTCGAGCGCGTAATGGTCACCAAGTGGATATCGATCCGAAATTGATCGAGTCGCTGATGATGCTCTCGTGGGCCTTCGACAAGCGACCGGTGGCGATCGTCTCTGCGCATCGTGTTCCGGGACGGGGCACCAGCAAGACCAGTTATCACGTGCGGGGGATGGCGACGGACATCGTCATTCGGGGCGTGTCGGTGAGCGATTTGCGCGCCGCAGCCGTGCGTTTGAAGATCGGTGGGGTCGGTCGTTATCCGACCTTCGTGCACGTCGACGTTCGTCGCGATCATCCCTATCGCTGGTACGGCCGCTAGCCGCGAGAACAAAAGCGCGAAGCTTTTATCGCGCAGAGCAGGTATCCTGCGGGGCGATGCTAGAGCCCGTCGATAGTCCCTATCTCGTGCCGTTTGATGGTCGCTTTCGCGTGGCGGATGCCGACACCTCACCGCCAGACGGAAAGACCAACAAGAAGAAACAGGAGAAGTCCCTGAAGAAACATCGCAAGCGAATTGCAGGGCTGCAGGAGGCGCTGTACGCCGACGATCGATTTTCCGTGCTGCTCGTGTTTCAGGCGATGGATGCTGCTGGAAAAGACGGCACCATTCGGGCCGTGACCTCAGGAGTGAATCCGGCCGGTTTTCAGGTGTACTCTTTTAAGCAACCATCGGCGGAGGAACTCGACCACGACTTTCTCTGGCGGACCACACGCTCTCTGCCCGAGCGTGGGCGCATTGGCGTGTTCAATCGAAGTTACTACGAAGAGTTACTCGTCGTTCGCGTGCACCCCGAGTACTTGGGCGGTCAGAAGTTGCCCTATGAGGTTCCTCTCGAGACGCTCTGGCAGCAGCGTTACGAATCGATTCGCAGCCACGAGCGACACGTGGCGGAAAGCGGAACGGTGGTGTTGAAGTTCTGGCTCAATGTGTCTCAGGAAGAACAACACCGCCGCTTTCTCGATCGCATCGACGAGCCCGAGAAGAACTGGAAGTTCTCCGGTGGGGACGTGAAGGAGAGCCGACATTGGGAGCAGTATATGGGGGCCTACGAGGACGCGCTGCGTGAGACGTCGCGCGCTCATGCCCCCTGGTATGCGATTCCTGCAGACGACAAGCCCTACATGCGCGCATGCGTGGCGGACATCGTCGCCCGCACGCTCGCCCAGCTGCCACTCGCCTATCCACAGCCGAGCGAGGAGGATCTCGCGAAGATGAAGTCCTATCGGGCCGAGCTAACGAAGAGTTAGTCGCTACGCGCTTATCGAAGAAGATCTTGACCTCGCCTGGTATGTGGATGTATGTATTCTGCCTACATGGTAAAGCTGACGACATGGTTGAAGACCGCGGCGTGCACCTTGGGGCTGCTCGGGGCCGCGGCATGCGGTGATCACGGGCAGGGAACCGGTGACGTGACCGACGTCCAACACTCGGACGTCAAAGACCAGACCATCGGAAATTGTTGGGTTTATGCGTCCACAGGCTGGGCGGAGTCGCTCGTCTTGCGCTACACCGGCGACGAGCTCGACATCAGCGAGTCGTACATCACCTACTGGCACTGGTTCGAACAAATCACGACTCCCGCCCACGGTGAGCGTCGGGTCTCTACGCTCAAGGACGAAGACGAGCCGGAGCTGAAGACGGGCGCATTCTGGGGCGTCGCCGGTGAGGTCATGCTCCGCTACGGGATCATGCAAGAGGGCGACTTCATCGCCGCGGACGCCGAGTCGATCCGATCGAGTCGGCAGCGGCAGGCCCGCAGCGCCATCAACGCTTCCTTGCGCAACGGCGAGCTGAGTGATCCGGAGAAACGGAGTGATCCGGCTGCGGTGCGCGCCGAGCTCGACAAGGCCTGGAAGCTCTCCGAGGATATCGTCGCTGCGCTCGACCAGACCTTTGGCCCCGATGTGGCCACGACGCTCTACGATCGCGTCGCGCCCGATGGCGTACTCATCACCCGTCCTGCTGACTATGGGGTCGGACACCTCGATGAGGGCGGCGTCCAGCGTCGAATCACCCTGGCCGATGCGATCGGACGGGCGAACAGCTCTGGCAGCTGGAACGTTCGTCGTGGTGACTACGCTTGGCAGCGTACGAGGTACCCGAGCTCCGCGTCGCGTCGTCGCGATTTTCAGATCGACGTACAGCGCGCCCTTCACGCCTCGCAGCCCGTGCTCTTGAGCTGGACGGTGGACTTTAACGCGATGAAGGTGAACAAGTTCGAGGCACCGCCGAGCTCGCCCGGGCGACAAGGTGGGCACCTCGTCGTGCTCGAGGATTACCAGATCAACGATGTGCCCGGTCACGGGACCTTGAAGGCCGGAGAGACGGTGCTCGATTCGGCGACGCTCGAGGCTGCGCTTGCGCCCGAAGCCAAGGTCGAATTCTTTCGCATCAAGAACTCTTGGGGCGAGGACTTGGCTCCGGACAACGTCGAAGAACTCGCCGGCTATCACGATCTTTACATGACGTATCTCGATGGCCCCATCACGAAGTGCCACGAAGTGGACGGCGACAGCTGTGGTCGAAAGACACAAGAGGCTCCGTGGAAAAACTCGATCCTGCCGAGTGACCGTTTCGTGACGGCCGCGAGCGGAACCTGTGATGTCGCGTCCTACGCAAGCAATTGCAGCGGCAACGTCTTGCAGTGGTGCGACGGGGGAACGCTCGAGCGTTTCAATTGCGTCGACGGAGATTGGGTGTGCGGGACGAGCGCGAGCGAAGGCTACGGAGCCGACTGCGTCGATCCTTGATTCGAGAGCAGGTTTCAGCGTCGGGCCGCAAAGGGATCTTTGGGCACGCAGCCATATCCACCCTTGTCGTGTTCCCAGCTGAGCGTGTCGATGACCGTGAAGGTCTCGATCGAGTCGAGGTGACTCGCGTCCAGATCGCCCGAGTCCACGAGGCTCTGCACAATCTCACGGCCCATTGGGCGCAGAAGCAGCCGCAAGCTCACCCGGTTGGGAACGCCCGCGTCGAGCGCGATGGTGTAGCTCCGCCGTTTGCTGTGATCCTCGAAGGGGTCGTTGGTCTTAGCTTGGGGCAAGAGGTTGCTCTCGACAGAGTGAGCTTGCCAAAACATCAGCGCCTCTTTGCCGTCGGCATCGAAGACCTCGTCCCGGAAGATCCATGCGTCGTCCTTGCTCGCGACCGCTTCGTCGGCGGCGACGACGCCGCTGCTGAAGATCTCGACGTCGTCCTTGTAGCCGATGATCTCAACCCAGGCGCGTCGATCTGCGGCGGCCCCGCTGGGAAAGTTGTGGCCTGCGAAGGCGTTCTCGATGCGGACGTCGACGGGGGTGTCTGCCAGCGGTGCACTGACGCAAAGCTGGGCGATGAGCGTCGAGTCGAGCTCGTCCTTTACGAGCTCGCGCTGTTCGTCGGCAAAGGGAAAGGGCGTGATGGCGACGTCCACACCGGCCATCCGGTGGTCGTGAAGTTCGCGCACGCCCACTCCCTCAAAATCGGCGGCGGGGCCTGTCTTGCTTGGCATGTGACAGTTGCCGCAGCCGAGCGGAACAGGCAGCGCGTCGTTGCCAAACAAGGTCTGTTTCCATTCCTCGTAGGTCCGCTCGAGATGCACGTTCGTCGGGGACACGATGTCGTGGCAGCTTCCGCACATGTCGCTGGATTGTCGATCGTCGCGGTCGAGCAGCTTTCCGTACCCGGAGTGGTGAGCGGGGTTATCGAGCGGATCGGAAATGGCGGCGCGCAAGACATCGTCATTGGCGAGGGCGATCGGATTGTTGTGACTGCCTTCGACCGCCTGGGCGGTATGACAGAAGTAACAGGTCACGCCTTTGAGGTGCTGTGGCAGGTCCGCCAGATTCGATCCGTCGGTTGTCGCGCCGGTTCGCACGGCCATCGGTGCGTGGCACTGCACACAGAAATCGCCGAGCTCGCCATTGGATTCGCGCTGTCCGCGGGCGTTCATGGCCAAGAAGACGGGATCGTCGGCCGCGTAGGCGTGCATGCTGCCTGACCATTCGTCGTAGTGAGTCTGGTGACAGTCCTTGCACGATTCAGGATCCATCAGGGCGTCGCGATCGAGCGTCTTGGGCTCCACCCGGTCAGCGCCGCAGGCGAGCAGGGTTGAGGCCATCAATAGCCCTAGGAGCGTCGATATCTCTTGGTTCATCGTTTGGCGCCTTGATCGATCCACTGGATGATCGCGCATCGCTCCGCTTCGCTCAAGGGTTGTCCTGGCGGCATCGGATCGCTGTTCGATTCGAGTCGTTGAACCAGAATGCTGCATCCCGGCTCGCCGGCGCTGACTCGGGCGATGCCGTCATCCTCGCCCAGAAGCAGGGCGTAGCTTTGATCAGCGGAAGAGAAGCTCAGTCCCGCCTTGGCCCCCTCGCTGGAGTGACAGCTCGAGCCGGAAGCCGCGCAACCTTGGCTGAGCGTGCGGGAATAGACGTTGTCGAAGCTTGGCTCGTATAGCGGCGCGCAGTCCGCGGATACGACGATACAGGTCGGATCGGTGCCGCACGAGCCTGCGCCCAGTCCTGCTAAAATGAGAGCCGTGAGCATGCACGAGCGCCCGGCTCGTGCATGTTTTGGTCGTCGCACTCGGCTAACCGTGTTCAGCTGCCGATCACATCACCGTGACGCAGCTACCCTTGGACGGTTCCTCGCCCAATTTAGAGGGAGTGCACGTTGGGGCATCGATGTTAGCGCCGCATGTGTGCCCGGGCTTACACCAAGGGCCATTGGCATTGTCGCAGCTATCGCACACGCTGCCGACGTTCCCGTCGGGGAAGCAACTAAAGCCGCCGTCGCTGTTGGCGTCGCAAGCTTCGCCGTTCGCGGTGTTGCAGGGTGCGTTGGTCACGGGGTTGCACAGGACGTTGGGGTTGGGTGGGCTGCCGCCGCCTGCTCCGCCTGCTCCGCCTGCTCCGCCTGCTCCGCCTGCTCCGCCTGCTCCGCCGCCGTTGGTGCCGGTGCATACTCCGAGGTCAGGGGTCTGCATCCAGGTGCCCTTGCCGGTGCAGGAGCCATTGCCGCAGTCGGCGTCGGTGCAGCAGTAGCGAGCACAGACGCCGCCGCCTGAGGAGCTGCTCGCGGGTCCAGTCGTCGAACTCGTTACCGGGCCGGTGGTCGTACTCGAGCTCGATGGACCTGCTCCTGTGACGACGGCCGGGGCGGTCGTTGCCGTCGCGCCTCCCACGCCGGTGTCACCGTCGTCGTCGACTTGCTTTTCGACGACACAGGCGCCCCAACCGATGGTCAGGGTGATGGCGAATAAACTGGAAAGAACGACACGATCGCGCATAAGGAGCCTCCTAAGTTGCCGTTGGTCTAGCATGAATCACCGCAGGACGTCGACGGCGCGCGACAAAAAAAGCGTCGCAATTTTGCCCTGTCGTTGCCGGGTGTCGGCGTGCTTCGGTCAGCCCAGCGCCGCTTCTCGGCCGGCAGGGCGATGGCACACTCTCCAGAGCGCCAGTTGGCGTTTCAGCCGTCGATGCAGAAGGCGAACACGACCTCGTCGGAGGTCGTTCCGTCGCTGACCGTGAAGGTGACCGTCCACACGCCGGCCATCATGAAGTCGATGTCGTCAACGGTCGCTTTGCCCTCGGCGTCAACGTCTCCGATGACCGGCGTGACGCCCGTGGAGTGCCCGTGAGCGGGCATGAAGGGGAAGACCTTGTCGATGGTGGCGGTGGGCAGGGCCTGGCCGGCCTCGTCGGTGAGCTTGACCGTCCAGCTGTTGCTGCCGCGACCCGGCGGTGCGGGCACCCCGTCGAGAAGCTCGATTTTGAAGTGACCCTGCTCGCCGCTGGCCGTGAGCCCGCTCGCGTAACTTTCGTAGGCGACGTCCGATTGGGCGCATTGGTTGACACCACTGGCGCTGCTGCTGCTCTCGTCGGTGTCTAGACACGCCCCGCCGAGAGTCGCGTAAGTCATGAGAATTAAGGGGAGCAGCCGTTGCATAGCGTGGTCTACTATAGCAGCCGACCGGCTCGAGCAAGGCTCATGGCGGATCGCGGTGATGTAGATCATTCTTGGAGTTCGTACGTCACACTTTGTGGGCACGAGCCGATGTGGATCATGATGATGCGACGCCCCACGATTTACCTTCTCGTCCCACTGACCCAATGGATGGCACCATGTCGGCTGTGACCGCTGACAACGAGCCGCTGCTCTCGCCGGAAGCTGACGATTTCATCGCTTCTGATGAGATTCGTGAACTGCTCACCCGATTCGTGCGCTCGCGCGTCTCGGCGGCTGATGTCGAGGACGTCGTTCAGACGATCTTGTTCGCGGCTATCGCCTCCGATTCACGTCCGACGGAGCACGAGGAGCAGCGCCGCTGGGTGATTGGGGTGGCGCGACACAAAGTGGCGGATTTACATCGGAAAGCAGGTCGAGCCCACGAGGTTGAGCTGCCCGAGCAATTGTCTTCGTCAACCCACGCTGACGAGCCGGAGGCCGACGCCCGCGATCTCGTGCGCTGGGCGGGCAAGCAGACGGAAGGAGATGCGGAGGCTCAGCGCACTCTCGACTGGATGGCCCGCGAAGGGCGTGGGGAGAAACTGGCTCACATCGCCGAGGATGAAGACTTGCCAGCCGCCCAGGTTCGTCAGCGCGTATCGAGGCTGCGGCGGCTCCTGAAACAACGGTGGCTTCGCGACTTGGCTGCGGTGGCTGCGCTCGCCGCGCTCGCGCTCGTGGCGTGGCGACTCATGCGTTCCCCGGAGAGGCCGATCGCTCCACGACCCGATCCCGATCTTGCACCGCTTCAGCCTGATGGTCGGACGCGTCGCGGACGTGAACTGCGCGCCGAGGCCCTGAAGGCATGCGAGGACAGCAAATGGCAGCCTTGTTTGGACGGTCTCGACCGCGCCGCCCAGCTCGATCCGAAGGGGGACAGCCTCGAGACGATCGCTGCCGCGCGAGCTCGTGCACGCAAGGCGCTCGACGAGCAGCAAAGCTCGCCGCCGCCCACGGCGACGAATGCGCCGGTTGCTCCGCCGGTCAAGGCGCCGCTCGCTCCGCCGGTCAAGGCGCCGCGGCCACGCCAACAGCGAAAGACCAAGCCGAGGCCGGTTCAGAAGAACAAGTGGGAGCCGCCACAGAAAGGCTACCAGAAGGGCTCGACGAACAAGAAGGGAAAGCAGCGTATCGACGGCGACAAGCCGCTCTTTCCGCCGCAGCAGAAGAAGCTGTAGTACCCTCGCTCACGGTGGCGGCATGAGCGCGATCGTTTCGATCTACAGCTGGATCCTCCTCGCCGTGGTGTGCATTGGGGGGTTCTTCGTTCAGCTGATGCTGTTTATCATCTGCTTTCCATTCGATCGCCAACGACGGGTGGCGGGGCGTTTTTATCGTTTGATGGCGGTCGCCGTGGCGCGCTTGGCACCGACCTGGCGCTTTCGGGTTCATGGCCCGGTGCCGAGCGAGCGCCCGGGGCGAGCGGTCGTCGTGAGCAACCATGTTTCCAACAGTGACTCGTTCCTGATTTCGCATCTCCCATGGGAAATGAAATGGCTCGGCAAGGCTTCGCTCTTCAAGGTGCCGTTCATGGGATGGTCGATGGGCTTGGCTGGAGACATCCCGGTCACACGAGGCGCCCGCGGCTCGGTGAAGACGGCCATGTTGCGATGTCAGGCCATCGTCGAATCGGGTATGCCGGTGATGATCTTTCCCGAGGGGACCCGGTCCCGTACGGCAGAGTTGTTGCCGTTCAAGGACGGAGCCTTCCGCCTTGCGATCGCCGCCCAAGCCGATGTTCTACCGGTAGCGGTTACCGGTACTCGTGATGCCATGCCCAAACACTCCTGGCGCTGGGGACGCGCCCGGGCCTTCGTCACCGTCGGCCAAGCCATTCCAACGGGGGGGATGACGCTCGATGACCTCGAGGAATTGAAACGCGTGACCCGTAGCGCCATCGAAGAACTTCGTGTCGAGCTCGAGGAGCGAGCGGCCAGGGATGCAGCGTGAACGGAATGCTGCGGTGACGACGTGATGTCCCTGATGTGCGCTTGAAGCCCTCGCCCAGCCGTGGCACCAGCAGTGTCCAAGCGCGGGATTTGGTTTTTCACACGTGCCCAGAGTGCTGTGAAGAAAAGGGGGCTGGGGGCGTTGTCACGGCGCGCTCTCGGGCTCTGCTGGCCAGAGCGACACTTGCCTTGTGCTCTACGCACCTTGTCGCTTCCCGCCGCGCACGGATCGGAGAACCACGAGATGAAAACGATGACGAGAAAAATCCTAGTCACAATCCTTCTTCCATTGGCCCTCGGAGCGTTCAGCTGCGCCGAGGAGCGCGATCCGATCAACCAGATCCAAGCGGATGCCTTGGCCAAGGATTTTTTCGTGGGCGACCTTTCGACCACCGAAGATGATCCGGAGTTTTATTCTGCGGCGACGGTCATCGATGTGCCTTACGGAGCCGACCAAGGATTTGTTTTCCCGGGTTTGGTCGGCGGCATGCAAATCGTCAAATGGGAGATCTCCGAGAACTTTCTCCACGCCAGAATGACCTACGAGAGCATCGAAGGGATCGACGGCCACGGGAGCGCGACCGCGAACAACGGTGAAGTGGTCGCTTCGTATTCGATCACCAAGCACTTCGACATTCGTCGGGACTACAACCCGAGCACGGGTGAAGACTACAACGTGATCGAGGAGAACACGAAGGACCGCCCCTGGTACGAGCGCGCGTACTTCCGCGTCGACTGGTCCAACAACCACATCACAACCTCGAGGCGCTGGGATCCGCTGTCGGGCGACGACTACGACGTGGAGCCTTTGGCCTATTACGTCAACGATCCAAGTCATCCGGACGTACCGGTGTTCGACGTCAAGGACGGGTACTTCGACGTCACCAACAAGCTCTTTCTGAAGCCGAACACCATCAACCTCGGATACGGCGATGTGCCAGCGTGTTTCTACCGCGGCAGCTTCGTTGTCGGGGCGACCTATCCTTGGGGCAATTGCGAAAACAGTGAAGTGACGGTTCGGTACTCCTACCGCCGAAAGTTCGCCGCGGGCGAGGAGGGCCATACCGACTACGAGGCCATCGATTGGGATGGTTCGCGGATGAACGCCTTTGGTATTTTCAACCAGCAGCGCCTGGGGTGGGACCGCAACTACGGCATCGTCGACGAGAAATGGACCCGCCCGGGTCGGCGTTACAATATCTGGGAGCAGAGCCACCTCGAACAGGCTTGCGC
>JAPYTK010000107.1:0-5258 GCA_029941785.1 Polyangiaceae bacterium
CTTCAAGCTCGACCTCAACCCGCGGATGAACGCTCAGCCCTGATCGGCTGGAGCCTCGACCGCGCCATTCTCTTCGGTGTTCGCCGTGCTCTTCGCGACGGCCACTTCGTCGTCGACAGCGTCGGATTCGTTCGCCTCTTCGGCCTTCTCTGGCTCGTGGGCCATGTAATACAAGATGCGGTGGCAGGTCGAGCATTCCTCGAACCGCCGCTGCGACAGCATCTGGTGGTAAACCATGGGCGGAATGGCGACATAACAACCCTGGCAGGTTCCATCGTTCGTCTTGGCGACCGGCGTCTTGCCACGCTCGTGCATCGACTGGTATCGGCGATAGGTGAGGCTCGGCAGTTTTTCGGTAATCCCTGTGCGCCGTGCATTGTGTTCGCCAAGCTCGGCCTCCGACTGATTGATCGTCTGAGTCACGCCCTCTAGCGATCCCTCAAGCTGGGCACCAAGCTCCGTACAGCGCGTTTCGTTCGCCTCGATCGTCTCCCGAGCCTCATCACACAGAGCGACGAGCTTCTTCACTTCGCCATCGCGGTCGCGCTGCAACTTGCGCAACTCGTCCAGCTCGCGCTCCGCGGCGTTCACCTCGCGCTCGTTCCGAGAACGCCCGAGCCTCTCGCGGGAGCGGGATATCTGGTTTTCCATCTGACGGAGCTCTTGGATGAGCTCGGATCGCGTCTTTTCCATCTCGTTGACGCTTGCGGTGTCCGCGTCGACGCGCTCCTGCAGGCCCTCACGCTCTGCGCGAAGGCCATCGATCTGGGCTCGGGCCTCCTTGAGGCGTGCCGCCGCCGACTTGATCGAAGCGTCGCAATCGACGAGCGCCTCAAGGGTGACAATGTGCTGCACGATACTCACAAGTTTAATCTCCTAAGAAGAAAATGTGGGCCCACCAGGGTTCGAACCTGGAACATCCCGGTTATGAGCCGGGGGCTCTGACCACTTGAGCTATAGGCCCGGAATCCCAGCGCACCCTGCCTCCCACGCAGGCGCACGGCCGACATGGCACGAGAGCACGCGGCGGGCGCGACTCGCCACGCAGACACCACGTTACTCCGGCGGTGGCCCCGCAGCGCCCCGTGTCCACGCCTATCTCCCGCGATGCTCCCGCGGGCACCAAGTACAAAGAACGGACAACGCTGTAGGGACGGTGGCTTGACCACTGGGCGCAAGCTAGCCCACTGCCCTGCCTTTGCCAAGCCCTCAAACTCACAGGAGCTTGCGACGGTGTCTCAGCCGCACACCTGAGGGCAACAGCCGTCGCCTCGGCTGCCCGTCCCGAGCGCGGGTGCAGCAGCGAAAACCGACCCGGTGATCGCGGTGAGACCGCGTGGTAGGCCAGATCCGCGATCGGCACGTCGCCGCACCCCGACCAAAATGACCGCCGATGACCGCGATCGGGGCTCCGGACTTGGCCCCGTCTGGGTCGTGAACCCACTCGGCGACGTTGCCCGTGGTGTCGCCGACACCAAACGGGCTGTTGCAGCGCGGGCGCGCGCCGCTGAGGCTGCGACCATCGATCGCCGTCAAACGGGCGGCGACCGAGCCGGGTTTGACGACCGCGGGGCCCCGATCAGACCGCTCGAGCCTATCCACATTGCACGACCCCGCCTTTCGGTGCAGCCCGTGCGGATAAGGCCAGGTGTTCTTCCCTTCGCAGGCAAACGCCCACTCATCGGCATGACACAGGGTCTTGCCCTCCACTTCACACGCGCGCTCAGCCTGCCGAAAGTCGACCAACACGGCCGGGCGGACGCCATCGATGTTGGGATACTCGTAGCGGTCGATACAAAAGTGGAGCTGACTCGGCCTGCCTTCACAGATCACGGTGTTGGCAAAACGACCGCATCGAGAGGCCCCAGCCTGGGGCGCGCCGCCCTCGAACACGCCGAGGCGCATTTCGCACCGGTGGGCGACGAAAGGGCAGTACGGCCCATCCACGAGGACCATGCCTTGCGGACAGGCCGTCGATGGTTGCGAGCCCGAATCAGCCGGCTCTGCCGGCTTGGAGCCACCTCCCCCTGCGTGCGCAGTCGTGCTCGCCACCGCGGTCGCCAACGTGCCGATCCCCCTCGGAGCGTCGCGAGCGGCCTTGGCTGCCTGTGCAGCTGACGTCGCCGAGGAGGCGGCAGCGGGGGCCTGCTCCGCGGGTTTCTCAGGCCGCATCAGCAATAGCGTCGCACCCAAAACAGCCGCTAAAACGGCGATCACGTAGCCATTCCGAGGCGTCACGGCCCCATCATGCGCCCAAGTCGCCGCATCGGCCCAATTGTCTCCGCGGAAGTCGACAGGCTTCCCCGTGAAGCGGTGCACATGGTATACCGGCGCTGTTTTATGGACCGTCTGACCATCGTCGGCGCCCGGCAACACAATCTCAAGAACATCAGCGTCACAATTCCCCGTGACAAGCTCGTTGTGATTACCGGGCCCAGCGGCTCTGGCAAATCGTCGCTGGCATTCGACACTATCTATGCCGAAGGACAGCGGCGTTACGTCGAGTCCTTGTCTGCCTATGCGCGGCAATTCCTGGAGCAGCTCGCCAAACCCAAAGTACAGAGCATCGAGGGCCTATCACCGGCCATCGCGATCGAACAACGCGCCCTCGCCAAAAATCCACGCTCGACGGTCGGCACGGTCACCGAAATCGCCGATTACCTTCGCCTTCTGTACGCACGAGCCGGGATCCCCCACTGCCCGCAATGTGACGCGACCATCGAAGCGCAGACAGTACAACAAATCGTCGATCGGATCTTCGATCTCGGCGAAGACACCCGCGCGGCGATCCTCGCCCCCATCTGTCGTTCTCGTCGAGGCGAGCTCAAGATCGAGCTGGACCGTCTGCGGCGGGAGGGCTTCGTGCGCGCTCGCGTGGACGGCAAAACGGTCGACCTGGGCGATGACATCGTTCTCAAGCGCACTCGCGCGCACGACCTCGACGTGGTGGTCGATCGCATCGTCGTCCGCGATAACGCAAAAACCCGCATCACCGATTCCGTAGAGCTCGCACTCAAGCTCGGCGACGGCCTCCTCTTGGTCGATGTTGTCGCAGCCGACAAATCGACCGAACCGATTTGGATGAGTGAACGCTTCGCTTGCCTCAGCTGTGGTGTGTCCTTGCCTCCCATCGAACCGCGCATGTTCTCCTTCAACGGTCCACACGGTGCCTGCCCCACATGTGGCGGACTAGGGCTGCGCATGCGGGTCGATCCCGGGCGCGTGGTGCCCGATCCCAATCGTACGCTCCGTCAGGGAGCGGTGCTCGCCTGGGGCCGCCGCGGTTCGGTGGCGTTGGCCAACGAGACACAACGCGCGGTCGAGTTGTTGGGAGTCGATCCAGATACCGCTTTCGGCGAGCTCGATCCGGCCATGCAAGAAGCGATCTTGCATGGTCCGACCAAGAAGAAGAAGAAGAAGTTGCCCGCCTCCTCGCCGAAGAAGAAGAGCCGACGGAGCCGCAAGAACAAGACCTATGAAGGGATCGTCGTCCGCCTCGAGCGCATGCTCGAGAAGGGAGACTTCCCCCTCCCCGCCGAGGGAGAAGAACCAGACGAGCTGCTGGCCGAAACCGAAATCGGACGCTTCGTCGTCACACGCACCTGCGAGGATTGTAACGGCCGACGCCTCCGACGCGAAGCGCTCGCCGTACGACTCGGTGACATGAACATCGCCGATCTCGGCCGATTGCCCTTGCGCCATGTGCGCGACCGGCTGCAGGACCTCTTGGACGCCGACGCAGCAAGCAGCAGCAGCCAACGAGCAATCATGGAGCCTCTGGTCCGCGCCGTAGTCGATCGTCTCGGTTTTCTCATCGACGTCGGCCTCGACTACCTCAGCCTCGATCGTTCGGCCCAGACTTTGTCAGGTGGCGAGGGTCAACGGATCCGGCTAGCCACACAAATCGGCTCCGCGCTCAGCGGCGTCCTGTATGTGCTCGACGAGCCGTCGGTCGGACTTCACGCCCGCGACAACGCTCGCCTCATCGAAGCGCTTCGACGCCTGGTCAACCTCGGCAACACCGTGTTGATGGTCGAGCACGACCGCGACGCCATCTTGGCCGCCGATCACGTGATGGACATGGGTCCGGCCGCAGGCATACACGGCGGCGAACTCATCGCCCAAGGCTCACCGCGTCGAATCATGAATAACCCGCGGTCGATCACGGGCCCCTACCTAACCGGTGAGAAAGGCCTGCAGGTACCCAAACGACGCCGCAAACCGAGCGGCGCGGGCATTTCGGTCACGGGAGCCCGCGAACACAATCTCCGCAACGTGAACGTGACGATCCCCACCGGCTTGCTGGTTGCCATCACCGGGGTCTCGGGCTCCGGCAAGAGCAGCCTCATCGTCGACACGCTCTTACCGGCTGCGCGGGCAGTTCTGTACCGCGCAACGATGCCCGTAGGCGAATGCGACGGCGTCGACGGCATCGAATGCATCGACAAAGTCATCAGCATCGATCAGGCCCCGATCGGTCGGACGCCTCGCTCCAACGCTGCCACCTACACCGGAATGTTCACCGTCCTGCGTGATCTGTACGCGGGCTTGCCCGAAGCGCGAGCGCGAGGATACAAGGCCGGCCGGTTCTCATTCAACGTGAAGGGCGGTCGCTGCGAAGCCTGCCAAGGGGAAGGTGTTCGCCGCATCGAGATGCACTTCCTGCCAGACATTTTCGTCACCTGCGAAGCTTGCCAAGGCCGACGTTACAACCGTGAAACCCTCGAGATCCGCTATCGCGGGATGTCGGTCGCCGACGCGCTCGATCTCACGGTGGCAGAAGCCCGCGCGATGTTCGACGCCATACCCAAGCTTCGAGATCGTCTCGAGTCTCTGCACCGCGTCGGCCTCGGTTACCTCAAGCTCGGTCAACCCGCGACCACCCTCTCCGGAGGCGAGGCGCAACGTGTCAAGCTCGCGCGCGAGTTGGCAAAACGCGCCACGGGAAAGACGCTCTACGTGCTCGACGAGCCCACCACCGGACTACACTTTTCCGACGTCGACATGCTGATGGTGGCCCTGACGTCCCTGCGCGATGCTGGCAACAGTGTGCTGGTGATCGAGCACAACATCGACGTGATCGCCTGCGCCGATTGGGTGATCGACCTGGGGCCGGGTGGCGGCGAGCACGGCGGGTCGATCGTCGCTCAAGGCACGCCAGAGAAGGTCGCCAAGACGAAGGCTTCCGTGACCGGGCTGTATCTCGCCGAAAAACTCTACGGAACGCCTGTTCCGAGACCGCACCTCGCCACAAAGAA
>JAPYTK010000107.1:5358-18405 GCA_029941785.1 Polyangiaceae bacterium
GAAGGCCGCCACAAAGAAGAAGGCCGCCACAAAGAAGAAGGCCGCCACAAAGAAGAAGGCCGCCACAAAGAAGCGACCCGGCCATTGAGCTGATCCGCGTCCTACAATCGATAGCGACGATCGAATCTCGCGGCCCGCAACCCGGACTACCAGCGGGCTGCTGCGAGAGCCTCGACGAGGCGTGCGCGCATCGACGGATCCACGGCGTGGTCCTGCCGCAGTTCGATTTCTAGCGCGACACGGTCGTGCGCCTGCGCGTGACGCTCGGCCGAGTAGATCAAGCCGAGCTTTCCCGAATAGGGTTCGTTGAGGCGCGTCTCGAGGCTTAAGCCTGCGAGGTCCTCCGCGAGCCGCCTCCCCTCGTCGGCCGCGCGGTCGAACAACACGCCGAGTTCCAATTGTCGTGGCTCGCCTTCGTACAGCGGTGTGAAACTGTGAATCGCGAGCACGTATGGCGCGTCGTTCCGATCGAGCATAGCCTCGACCGCGTCGTGATAAGTGCGCCAGTAGGCCACGCGCGCCTCGCGATCGACCGCGTCGATGTCCCGGTTGAGCGCGACCTCACGACCTTCCGCGCGCCGACGACACAAGCCGTCCGAATCGAGAGGGCGATTGGGATCGACGAGCAAGCGGCTAAAGCCAGCGATGACCGCACCAGCGCCGGTGTGCGCCGCAAGTTCGCGCGCGAGATCAGCCGCACCGAGGTCGTAAGCCCAATGGGTGGTTGTGATCCATGCGTCTTCACTCGGCCAGGCCCAAGGAAGTGGCAAACGCGCACCCCCGTGTTCGCACGTGATGACAAAGGGAACAGAGGCCGACGGTTCGATGACTTCGACCGCGTCATCGGGGCCCGCTGCGCGGCTCACGTGCTCAAGCTCCCTTCACATCCAGCAGCATTCCGTCCTCGCCGAAGGTGATGTTCGGCTCCTGATCTCCGAGAGCTTCGACAGTGATCGAAGTGCACAGCGCCTCGGCCGTGATGTGGTCGCGGGCCCCCTCGACGACACGACAGAGCCGCTCGGTGCCCCGCACGATCAAGTCAATACGCTCTGCGTAACCGAGATCCAGTCGCTTGCGTTCGGACTGCACCTTGGCAAGAACCTCGCGCGCCAGACCTTCGTCGAGCAAAGCTTCATCGAGCGCGGTGTGCAGAACGACAACCCCGGCGCTTCCTCCAGCAGCAGCAAATCCGTCGCTCGCCACGACGGCGACCTGGATCTCCTCCGTCGTCAGGTCGAGGGCCTCCCCATCGAGATCCAGCGTCAGACGTCCTGTCGCCGCAAGCTCGCTGCGAAGCGCTCCGGCGTCCGCCTCGCCGAGGATTTTCTTCACCGCCTGCACGCGCTTGCCCAGACGCGGACCCAAGGCACGGAAGTTGGGCTTGAGCTGATACGCGACCGCCTCCCCTTCCTGACCCGGCAGGAGCCACCGGATCTCGTGCACATTGAGTTCCTCTCGCAGCAGTGGCTCGTAGGGCTTCAATCGCGCGCTCAATTCGGCTGACTGCACGACGATATCCGCTCGGCCCAAGGGTTGCCTCACCTTGAGCTTGTTGTCGGTTCGCACCTGAAGTCCCAAGCTGACGAGCTGACGAATCATCTTCATCTCCACCGCCAAGGCCTCGTCGATGACCGCTTCGTCCACTTCGGGAAAGGCGCACAAGTGCACGCTCTCCGGCTGCGACGCAGGCCATGGGCCGCGAACGAGGTTTTGGTAGAGCTTCTCGGAGAAGAAGGGCACAAAGGGTGCGATGGTCTTGGCGATCGCGACGAGGGTCTCGTACAGGGTGAAGGTCGCGTCCTGTTTGTCCCGCTGTTGCTCGGCGTCATCGACAGGAGCCCAAAAGCGACGGCGGCTACGCCGCACGTACCAATTGCTCACGGCGTCGACGAGTTCGACGATCGCCAGAGCGGCATCGTAGATGTGATAGGCGCCGAGCTTCTCACGAACGAGGCGGACGGTGATCGCCACTTCGCTGAGGATCCAACGGTCGAGCTCGCTGCGTTGGGCGACAGGCCGGTACCAGCTACTCGCGCCGAGCGCCGCCGGGGTCGTCTCCGTCGCCTCGGGGATCCCCTCCGCCGGGGAGAAGCCGTCGATGTTCGCGTAGATGACGAAAAACGAATAGACGTTGCGCAGCTTGATCGTGAAATCCTTCTGCAGCAGACGCACATTGCTCAAGCTGTGACGAGTATTCGTCCACGGAGGGGACGAGGCATAGAAGAACCATCGGAAAGCATCGGCGCCCGGTGCAGGACGAGACTGATCTTCGATGAACACCCGCTCCGTCTCGGGCAGCCGCGGGACATCGAAGGGTTTGACCGTCAAGGCCTGCTCGGATTGCTCGATGCCAAGCGCGCCCATGTCGCTCGCGTTCATCAACACCACCCGGCGCGGCAATCGCTTATGGGGCCGTAGCTCCATGGTTCGCGGCGGTTGCTGCTCGCGATTCCCGCGGTACATCACGACTTGGCTCGACTCCCCCTGCAAGTCGAGACCGTCATAATCCGCTCGCGCCACGTAGATCACCCCGGGCGCGACAACATCCTTTACCTTGATCCCTTCGAGGACCGCGTCGCCAGAAACGACCGGGGTAAATTCCATTCGCACGCTCTCGACGATGATGTCGGGCGGCGTATAGTTGCCCTTGCTCTTGCTCTCCTTCTTGCCTTCGCGATCGCAGACATGGCCCAGGACCACACAGGCCTTGTAAGGGTGCGGGTAGGAGCGAACCCCAAGGCCCAGTCGTCGACAACTCTCCTCGTCGAACAAGAGCGTCGAGACCATGAGCAAAGAATAAAACCAACCTCGCGTCTGATCGATCGCCTCGCTGATGAAGTCCGCTGGCCATGCTTTGTCGAAGGCCTCGACTGAGCCTTCCTGATGAGGAAAGCCAACTTGCGCGAAAGGCATGCAACCGGAATCGAACCAGGCGTCGATAACCTCTGTCACGCGCGCCATGACCCCGCCGCACTCGCCGCAAGGCAACTCGACCTTGTCGATCCACGGCTTGTGCACGAGGAGATGTTCGTTCAGCTCGGGATCAGCCGCCTTGGCCGCATGAAAGTGATCGAAGGCCTTCGGGTTGAGGGCCTCGATTTCTGCCACGCTCGCCGGCGCGTGCTCGTGCCCGCAGCCCTCGCAGACCCATACGTTGAGGGGCGTTCCCCAAAAGCGCTCCCGCGACAGAGCCCAATCGACATTGTTGTCGAGAAAGTCCCCAAAGCGCCCATCCTTGATGTGCTCCGGTAGCCAGTTGATCTTCTGGTTGCTCGCGATGGCATCGTCAATCCGTTCGGTGGTGCGGATGTACCAGGCCGGGCGCGCGAGCTGGATCAGTGGATCCTTGTCGGCGCGCCAGCAATACGGGTAGTCGTGCCGGTAGGTCTCGGAGAGGACCAGAAGGCCCCGCTGCGCCAGATCCTCGAGGATCGGTGGATCGGCCGCTTTGACCCACATGCCGGCGAAAGCCCCCGTCTGCTCGGTGAGGGTGCCGTCCGGGTGAACCGCGCAAATCAGCGGGACCTCGTCCGGTGCAGCGTAACGACGGAGCTGAGCCTTGTGAGCCACATTGTCGTCCTCACCGAAGGCTGGCGCAACGTGCACAATCCCCGTGCCCGCATCGAGCGTGACAAAATCGGCCTCGATGATGCGCCAGTACAGCGGCTCCTCGCCACCCTCTTTCAGCGCGGCGGTCTCATCGTACAGCTCGGCAAAGGTGTCGAAGCAGGGTCGGTAACGCTTGCCTGCAAGCTCGCTCCCCTTCAGCTTGCGCACGACGTTCAGCTCTGATTCGACCCTGGCCGCGAGCCCCTCGCGAAGGGCCTCGGCGAGGACGAGCTTTTTGCCATCCTGCCAATCGACGACCACGTAATCGACCTTCGCGCCAACCGCGGCATAGCCGTTCGACGGCAAGGTCCAAGGGGTCGTCGTCCAGACGCAGAGATACGTCCCCGGCTCGTCCACCAACTCCAGCCCCACAAAACAGCTCGGATCATCGACCGTCTTGTAGTTCCAACCGACCTCCGCCGCGCTCAGCGCGGTACCACCCTGCGGCCACCACCAACACACTCGGTGTCCGCGATACAGGAGCTTCTTTTTGTGAAGCTCACTCAGTGCCCACCACACGCTCTCGACGTAACTGCGATGGTAGGTCACGTAGGCCGCGTCGGTGTCGATCCAATAACCTAGTTTGTTGGTGTTGTGCTCCCATGCCTCGGTGTAACGAAACACCGACTCGATGCAGCGGGCGATGAACGGCTCCACGCCATATTCGACGATGTCAGCCTTGCCGTGGATCCCCAGTTCCTTTTCGACCTCGACCTCGACCGGTAATCCATGCGTGTCCCAGCCAGCCTTGCGCGGCACGTCGTAGCCACACATGGTCTTGAATCGTGGCAGCACGTCCTTGATGCTCCGCGTGAGCGCATGACCATTGTGAGGCATGCCGTTCGCGGTCGGCGGTCCCTCGTAGAACACGAAGTTGCCTTTGCTCGGTCCGGTGTGGCGGGTGTCCGCCGATAAGGTCTTCTCGAAGATCCGGCTGGCTTTCCAGAACGCCGAGATGGCGTCCTCTTCCGCGGGAAAATTGAGCTCACCGGCAACCGGTGAAAATGCTGTCTTTTCATTGCTCATCGCTTCTTGGCCCCTCTACCACGGGCTCGCGGAGCAGCGAAACCGCCCTCACAACAAGGCCGTCAGATCGCTGCGGATCGAGGCCACCCCCGCCGCCCCTGCAGCCAGACAGGCCTGCGCGGCAGGAAGGTCAAGACCCCCGAGCGCCATGATGGGGCTCGCCGCCCCCGCCACTTGGGCAACAGCCGCGCGCAGACCGTCCAATCCCAGAGCTTCTGCCTTGCCCGGACTCGGAAAAATTGGGCACAGCACGGCAAGTTCAACGCCGGCGTCAAGGCTCGCCTCAAGATCCGACATGCTATGGCAGGACTGTGAAATCCACACCTTGGATCCCATGTGCTCACGCACAACATCAGGGCTAACCGAGTGGCGTCCGAGATGGACGCCGTCCGCTCCGAGCAACTCGGCAAGGTCGAGACGATCATTGACGACGAGCTGGGCCCCCATCGACGCGGTTCGTTCGCGCAGCACGCTTCCGAAGGACAAAAGCTCTCGTGCCGACAGCTCGGGATCGCGGAGCTGAACGGCAAATCGCGCGCGACGCTCGACATCGAACGTGCTCACGCGATCGAGTCGGGCCAGCACCTCTTCGGGAGGCAGCACCGAGCCGGCCGTAATCTGAAGTACTCGGGGCAAGCGCATGCCTCGCTCCAGCGACGTCAGAGCCCCAAATCCTGCCGTGCTGTCTCGGAAAACCGGCTCGATGGATGGCGCTCCATCAGATAGTTCAAGGTCTCGCGCCAGGCCTTCTCATTGCCCTGACGTCGAAAACGCTGGGCGAGTTCGTACAGCGCCTGGCCCGGAGTCTCCTCGGTGGCTTCGCTTGGCGGCACCTCGCTGGAACACTGAAAGGGGGCGCTGCTGAGCGCCGCGAGAAGGAGCAAACAAGATGCGGGGGCCTGCATGGCACAAGACTATAGACCGATTTTCACCAGAGGCCGTAGCCATCCCTTGCCGGCTGACCCTCGTTCGCTACGCGATCAAGCCGCTTAGCGGCGAGGAAGCGTTCGCGTAGAGCTTTTGCGGCATCCGGCCCGCAAGGTAAGCCGCTCGCCCCGCCTCGACCGCCAAGCGCATCGCGCGGGCCATCTCGACGGGACGTTTCGCCGCGGCGATGGCCGTGTTCATGAGCACGCCCTCACAACCGAGTTCCATCGCAATGGCCGCATCGCTCGCCGTGCCAACGCCCGCGTCCACGATGACCGGCACCGTCGCCTGCTCGAGGATAATACGAAGATTGTAGGGATTGCGGATCCCGAGGCCCGAACCGATTGGCGCCGCGAGGGGCATGACCGCTGCGCAGCCCGCTTCCTCGAGCTTCTTGCACACGATGGGATCGTCCGTGCAGTAGGGCAACACGGTGAACCCCTCCTCGATGAGGATGTGCGCCGCCTCCAAGGTCTGCGCGTTGTCCGGGAACAGCGTTTTCTCGTCGCCGATGACTTCGAGCTTCACCATGCTCGAAAGACCTAGCTCTCGGGCGAGGCGACAGGTCCGCACCGCGTCGTCGACGGTGTAGCAGCCCGCCGTGTTCGGAAGGATCTGGTAACGAGGCCGACCTTCGCGCTCAGCCGTCAGCAAGCCCATCATCGAGCCCTGAGAATGGTCTTTGAGATCGACGCGCCGAAGGGCCACGGTCACGACCTCGGCTCCGGAGGCGGCAAGTGCGGCTTCCGTCTCGGCGACATCCTTGTATTTCCCCGTGCCCACGAAGAGGCGCGAGGAGAATCGCTGCTCGCCGATGACAAGACTGTCGTCCCCAAGCGGCTGACGGGTGGCTCGTTGTTGCTCACTCATACCCAGGCCCATATCATTTGCGCCTGGAGATGACGATGACCTGTTGTCCTTCGGGGCCCCTCCGCAACAATAAATCCAGCTCGCCGCAGCTGAGCCCGAGAGAAAACCGTGGATGGGGAATGCAGCTGCCCCCTGCTTTTTTTCGTTCCGCGCTGATCTCGCCCAGCCACTGTTCCTGCACGTCTGCAATGCTCGCTCCCTCGTCCCCGTGCGAGGGGTAGACCTTATTGGTCTTCGCTTCGAACCAGCGTGAGAAGATGGCACGGCCGCGCAGCTCCGCACGCTGAAGCCGCCAGCGGGAATCGAGCGACAAGTGAAGCTCCATCTCGAGATCATGCGTCTCGTTCCCGTGGCGCCCGACCACGACAAACTGCCCGCGCAACGCCTTGACGCACGCCCAACCCTCGCCGGCAGCCCGGCACCGAGGCTGCGGAAGCGCAACGCGATAGGGGACCAAGAATTGTCGCTGCGCACGCGACAATGGAACACCCCAATTGCGAGGATCCAGCAAGGTACTGACCCACCGCGTGGAGAGTCCGGCCGCAACGGCTCGTCCGGCGGCTTCAGCGTCCAGGCGAAGCTGCGTTTTTCGCGCCAACTGCTCGGCCAGCGACTCGCCTGCCTGGCGACGACGACGCACAAGCTCAGCCACCGCCAGCTTCTGGTTCGTGCCCCGCGGCAAGGAGCGAAGGTAAGCAGACAAGCCCTTGGCGCTACGTCGCCGCACCTTGAAATAGACGGGCTCGGCCCGCCGAAGATACCGCTCGACTCGCTTGATGTAACGACCATCGGGGTGTCGCTCGAGGTAAGCCGCCGCGGCAGCCAGTCGCTCGTCGAGACGGTGAGCCAGCCGGATCCGGCGGTAATCGCCATAATCGCTCGGAGATGCCACGAAGACCCTCGCGGCATTGCACCCCGAGGCGGCCGCCGCCATCACCAGCAACAGCAAGAGCCTCACCGCTCGCACCGCGACACGACGACTCATGGTGTCGTCTCCGGTTTGAGATCCAAAGGACAGAAGTTGCACTCGGTCGGCGTGGTCGGCGCCTGATCGCGCACGTACTCGGCGTATTGCTCGCAGTCGGCGAACACCAAGGCGTTGAGACACACCTCTCCGTCGTGCACCAAGGGGAAGCAATCGGGATCGAAACTCGCCTCCGGATCGAACGGCGTCTCACACGCTTCGGTGCAGTTCTCGGTCTGAAAACCACAACGCTGGCACTGCTGACAATCGACCCCCTGCTTCTCCCAAAAGAACTTGACGGGATCGAGCTCCGCCGCCTCTTGACCGCAGCTGCCGATGTCGCCCGCGACCGGCGCCATGACGAGAAGCGCCAGCCACAAGGGACGCAAACCACGCTCCCAGCGTCGAAGCACCGTCACGGCAGCACCTCATAGTCGACGATGAGTCCGGCCTGACCGGACATGAGCGGGATGACGCTGTAGACGGTTTCGTAGGTCCCCGCTCCATAGTAGAGGGCGCCGACGAGTTCGGCGTGCACGCCCAGCGCACCGGTGAAAAACCACGCGAGCCCGACGGCCAGCTCCCCTCCTACGTTCGGGTCCGGCGCCGTCAACACGGAGACACCAAGCCGCGCCAGTCCCATCAAGGGCGCATCGCCTCGATACACACCGAGATAACCGATGCCAATCGCCTGTTGCCTCACCCCGTCGAGCGAGGCGGAGATGCGAAGCGAGCCCCCATGCTGGATCCCGTACGGGTCGCCAAAGCTCAGACCCAGTCCGCCATCGACGTACGGCGCGGCGAACGACACCGATTCGCCGCTGGACTCGACCTGGGTCGCCAGTCGAAAAGGGTTGTTGAAGCGAAAACCCCGACCAAAGGCGAGCGTGCCGAGGACGCGGCCGTAACGTCCGCGAGGCATCGACAACCGGCGGTACAGGTCGATGTCCTTCTCCGTCAGTCGATCGCTATCCCCCTCCGGCGCTTCTGTCGCTGTGCGCTCGTCGCTTTGCGCGTGAGCGGGCGCCGAGAAACCGACAGAAAACGTCATGAGCGCCATAACGGCCACGCTGCCGAGCAACTTCTTCGCGAGCGTCGAGAGGGGCACATCCGCCGCCCGGTGCCACCCGAGTCGCTCGTAGGGGCCCGTGGGCGGCGCGGGCAAGGGCCATGTGGTCTTCGGCCGACTCTGAAGGACGTCGATCTCGAATTTGCGGTGCGACAACACATGGGCGATATGCCCGCCATCCCGCAGCCCCCGACTGCGTACGCCTAGTCGCTTGAGCTCGAGCTTGACGTTGCCTCCCCGGGGCACCATCGGGGGCTCCCACAACCCGCCGAAAAGCCCTTCGTCATGACGCTTGGCCAATAACAAGTCGCCCTCCCCCTGGCGCCTGACGACGGCAGCAACATAATGGACCGACTTCGGCGGCCGCCTGGCTCCGAGCTGTGGAAGCTCCGCTACGCGATCTTCGGCGTGCGCGACGCAGTCTCTCTTTACCGGGCAACCGCTGCAGCAGGGGCTGCGCGGTGTGCACACCAAGGCCCCAAGTTCCATCATCGCTTGATTGAAACGACCCGGTCGTCTCCGCGGCACCAGCTCTTGTGCGAGCTGCCAAATGCGTGTCTTCGACGGGGCCCGACGCATGTCGCCTTCGACGCCAAAAATGCGTGAAAGTACCCGAATGACATTGCCGTCCACGATCGGAACCGATTCATCGTAGGCGATGCTCGCGATGGCCCCGGCGGTGTACGGCCCAATCCCGCTCAACTCGCGAAGCCCGCTCGCCGACGCCGGCATACAGCCATCATGCTCGGTCACCACTGCCATGGCCGCTTGGTGAAGTTGCCGCGCCCGGCGGTAATAGCCCAGACCGCTCCAGCTCTGCAAAACGTCCTGCAGATCGGCATCGGCGAGCACGCGCACCGTGGGAAAACGGGTCAAGAACCTCTGAAAATAGGGCACGACCGTGTCGACACGCGTCTGCTGGAGCATGATCTCACTCACCCAGATCGCGTACGGGTCGCGTGTCTCGCGCCAAGGCATGGCCCGCTGGTTGCGGTCGAACCAACGGGTCAGTCGGGTTCGCAGGCCCGAATGTGATCCACCAGCCGGCATCATGCTAGGCAGACGCGTTCGATCTCATCGGGCTTTCTCGGCACATTGGCAGTCAGGTTCACGTTGCCGTCCTCCGTCACGAGGATGTCATCCTCGATACGGATCCCAATCCCTCGAAACGCCTCGGGCGCCTTTTCGTCGTCTGCGGCGATGTAGATCCCCGGCTCGACGGTGATCACCATGCCGGGCTCAAACGGCCGGCATTCCCCGCCAACGTAATAGGCACCGACATCATGCACGTCCATGCCAAGCCAGTGGCTTGTGCGGTGCATGTAGTAACGCTTGTAGCTATCGTCTTCGATGAGAGTCGCGACATCCCCCTCGAGCAAGCCCATCTCGACCATGCCCCGAACCAAGTGCTCGCGCGCCACCTCGTGCACCGCGTCGATGTTGGACCCCGGCTTGGTTTCCGCGATCGCAGCGTCTTGCGCCGCAAGCACGACGTCGTACACTTGACGCTGGGCCTCACTAAACCTCCCGTTGACGGGAAAGGTACGCGTGATATCCGCGGCGTAAAACGCGTACTCGCAGCCAGCGTCGATCAAGAGGAGTTCGCCATCCTGCATCTGCCGGCGGTTTTCGACATAGTGAAGCACGGTCGCGTTGGGGCCTGAGCCCACGATCGGGTTGTAGGCCACCCGCGCAGCCCCGGCAGTCAAGAACGTCTGCTTTAGAACCGCCTCGATCTCGTACTCGTACATCCCCGGCTGGCACGCCGCCATCGCACGACAATGCGCCTCGGCCGAGATCGTGGCGGCGCGGCGCATTGCTTCGAGCTCCGCATCGCTCTTGATGAGACGCATCTCGTGCCACAGGGCTTGCGGATGTCGAATGGTCTGTGGCCAAGCCTTTTTCGATCGCCCACGAGCACGCGCTTTTTCGATGCCCTCGAGCACGATGGTGTCGAAGCTTGGCTGCTGCCCGAGAACATAATGAAGCGTATCGGCCCCCTCAAGATAGTCTCCGATTTTGGCCTCGAACTCCGAGATGGGAAAAGTCGCGTCGACTCCACACGAGGCCTTCGCGCCCTCTACGCCCGCGCGCGCCCCGTCCCACACCTCCCGCTCGGGATCGCGCTCCCGCACGAAAAGCACGGACTGGTGCTCCGGATGGACGCTGCTCATCACCAGGATGCTCTCTGGCTCCTCGAATCCGGTCAGATAGAAAAGGTCCGAATCCTGCCGGTACGCGTGATGGACATCATGGTTCCGAATCGTCTCGGGGGCCGAAATGAGCAACGCCACGCCATCCAGAGCGGCGAGGACGCGGCGGCGGCGCTCGCGAAAAACTTCCATGGCGCCAGCGACCTTAGCTCGAATTGTTCCGCTTGGGGCGATACATTCGGGGGCGTGGCAAGACTTCAACTCATCATTTTCGGCGTAGCGCTCCTGGTAGGCGCCTGCCAGGATCAGCCACGACCCTGGGACGGAAAGCCACAAGCCGGTGTTCAACGGTCCGGCGGAAAGCCTTTTCTCCCGAAAACCGCCAGCGCGAAGGTCGGGGCGATCGGCTCATCGGCTCGCCCGTCGGTAGGCGAAATCGACCTGTGGAGCAGCTGTCACCAAGGCTTTCACGGTAGCGCCAATGCGCACGCTGACGCGGTCCGTCTCGGGCTCATCTGCGGGCCGGTCACGGGCATGCGCAAGCTAGGAAACACGCACGTCGGCCAACTCAGCGAAGAGCACCCCCAAGGGCGCGTTCGTTTCAACGCCGAGCGCGGCGCCTGTTATCGCGTTTTTGGGGCCGCAACCCGCAAGCCTGGGGACACCCTCGACCTCGATCTCGCGCTGCTATCGAGCCGCGGAAGTCGCTTGGCCAAGGACGAAATGACGGACAGCTGGGCCGTCCTGCACGCCAACAAGGCACTTTGCACGTTTGCCAACGAGCCTTTTGAAGTGCATATTGAAGTCGACGACGAAGCACTCGAGGACACGCCGCGCTGGGCCATCGAGATCTGGCGGTTGCCGCCATCGCAGTGAAAGACTACCTCTAAGCCGGTGATGATCGACGAGGAGCAGGAGCCGGAGGCAGACGAACTGCCTGGCGACGAGGAAGACAGCGAGCGAAAGCGGCTGTTCGAGCGGACGATCCCCGAATTGGTCAAGCGCGTGGTGGAGCGCGCCGTAGAAACCGGCGTAGAAAAGCTCACCGAGGGCCCGGAGAATTTGCGGAACCTGATCGGAGACATGAAGCTCCCCAAAGAAGTCGTTCAGTACCTGTACGGACAAATCGACGAGACGAAGAAGGGCGTGTATCGTGTGGTTGCCAAGGAAATCCGAGACGTGCTCGAGCACACCAATGTCTCGGATGAGGTGGCCGATGTACTCACGAAGCTCTCTTTCGAGGTCAACACCACCATCCGATTCGTGCCGAATGCGGCAAAGAAGAATGACGGCGAGGAAAGCGGTAAGGACTCATCCGACCGCAAAATGCCTCGCCCCCAGGTCGTGTCCAAGGTCGTAATGAAGGCCCGAGACGCACTCAGCGGTAAGGACAGCAACGAATGAGCAAGAAAACAACCGCCGGCAGCGAAGTCGATTCATGGTGCACCAAGTGCAAACTCGACCTCGGCCATCGTATTATCGCGATGGAGGGCGACGTGATCAAACGGGTCGAGTGTCTCACTTGCAAGGGTCACCACAACTATCGCCGACCAAAATCGGCCGAACCACTCGTCCGATCGCGGACGCGGCGCGCGCCGACCGTCGCCCAGAAGCGCGCGGCCGAAAAGGCAGCTCTCGAAGCGCAGCAGCTTCGCTGGGAGGCAGCCGTCGCCGGCACGGCTGCGAAAGACTTCACAGCGTACCGAATCACCGAAGCCTTCGAGCCAGAGCAGCTGGTACGTCACAAGAAGTTTGGCGACGGTCTCGTCACCGACGTGCTTCAAGACGGCAAGATTCGCGTGCTGTTTGGCGAAGGCCTAAAGCTTCTCGTCCACTGCCGCTGAAAGCCATCGGCTCGCGCTGAAAGCCATCGGCTCGCGCTGAAAGCCATCGGCTCGGCCCGCTCTCACGGCCCATCCTTTGCGAAAAGGCGATCGCTCCCACCGAGCGGCGCCATCAGGCGCCCGGCGATCAATCCGTCGCGGTGAGTTTGTCCGTCTCCGCCGCGATGTCGCCCTGCCAGGTGGCCGCGTCACGGTTGGACTCGCCCCGCATGCCGGCCTTCGCCTCCGCTTGGCGTCGAACCAGGTCAGCGTGGGTGGTGAAGGCGTCGAGCGAGCGGCCGATGAAGTCGCGCAATCGAGCAAAACCATGCTCTTGCATGAAGGCCTTCACGCCTTGCTCGAGCTTGCTCACCATCTTGTAGCCTTGGAGCATCGCACCCGTGCACACCTGCACCGTCGAGGAGCCGAGCAACATGAACTGCACGCAATCTTCGCCCGTTTCGATGCCGCCAATTCCCGAGATCTCAACCCCCGGATACGCCCGCGCGATCTCCATGACGTGGCGCAGGGCGATGGGGCGAACGGATTGTCCGGAGTAGCCCCCCGCCACGGCGTGGTTTTCGACCGTGGGCATGGGGCGCAGAG
>JAPYTK010000108.1 GCA_029941785.1 Polyangiaceae bacterium
GTTCACCAGGATGTCGATGCCTCCGAAGGTCTCGGCGGCTTTACTCATCGCTTCCTCGACCTGCTCTTCGAAGCGAATGTCTACCACGCAGGGAAGCGCTTTGCCTCCGGCTGCTTCGACCTCTTCGGCGGCGGAAAAGACGGTTCCGGGGAGTCTCGGGTGGGGTTCGGCGGTCTTCGCGGCGATGACGATGTTGGCGCCGTCCTTGGCTGCCCTCAGGGCGATGGCTTTGCCGATCCCCCGACTCGCGCCGCTGATGAACAGTGTTTTTCCCTCAAGATTCGCCACAGGTGGCCTCCTTTCGGTGCCGACACTAGTCGAAATGGGTTCGAAATGTGCAAGGTTGTCGCCCCAACGGGCCTCCTCGACCAATAATCGGAAGGCGCTCGTCAAATGGGCGCCGCAAACATGGCACTCACAGTCATCCTCAGATTGGGGCAGCGACCGGATGAGCGGGATCCGATCCTCATGCTCGACGCCCCGAGAATCGTGATCGGTCGTAGCGCCAATTGCGAAATTTGGTTGCCTGACCCTTCGGTGAGCATGCGTCACGCCTGCATTCGACGCAGCAAGGGCAAGACGGTCATCATCGACGAGGGCAGTTTGAACGGCATCGTCGCGGCGGGGAGTCGCCTACCAGCCCAGACTCCGCACACGTTGCGGGATGGCGAGTTGGTGAGAGTGGGTCGAGTTTGGCTGCAGATTCATTTGGCTGCCGGCGTCGCGAGCGGACCCGAGCAAGTCGAGGCAGCGGCGATGGCGCTGGTCGAGCGCGCACTCGAGGAGGACGGCGACGCGACGTGTCCGCAGTTGCTCGTGACCGAGGGGCCCGATGAAGGTGGCCAATTCACCCTCGCGGAGGCCGAGCACGACTACACCGTGGGTCGCTCCGAAGGTGCCGATTTCGTGTTGGCTGATGAGGGCATATCGCGCCGACACATCAGCGTCGGCCGTGCCGGAGCGGCGATCGTGGTCCGGGACCTTGGCTCGAAGGAAGGGACATGGCTACAAGGCGTGCAGTTGCCCCGGGATGGGGTGCCCTGGGAGGACGGTCAGAGCCTTGCCCTCGGATCGACCGTGCTCACTTTGCGCGACCCATTGGCGGGAGCTCTCGCCGAGATGATGGTGGCCTCTGATGTCAAGATGGGCAACTCGGAATACGAGTTGGGGCCTCCCACGACCCCCGCTCCGGCCGTGGTAGCTGCACCGGCGGCGGCGCACCACGAAGTCGAGGCTCCGGTTGAAGAAGATCGGAGGATCCTCGGCGCGGAACTAGACGAAGGTATCGGCGGCGTCGACATCGCGGTGGTGATTCTCGCTTTCGGGCTGCTGGCCCTGAGCGCTATCGGTTTGATGTTTCTTCTTGGCTAAGACGAGTCGTTTTTTCGTAGGGTGTGGCGGGTGACGCGCTGGCCGATTCGCGCTAGTCGAGGTGCGGGATGTCGCCCGAATCTACTCAGCCGTGGTCTTCGCGACGTTTACTCTTCGTGACCGGCAAGGGAGGCGTGGGCAAGACGAGCGTGACCGCGGCGATGGCGCTGGCCTTGGCGTCACGTGGGCAGCGGGTGTTGGCGGCGACCTGCGGGGTCCACGAGCGCTTGTCGGCCATGTTTGGCGTGGCGCCCTTGGACCACACCATTCGGCAAGTCGCCGACAAGGTGTGGGCGGTACGCATTGAACCGGAACACGCGATGGAGGAGTACGGCGTGCTCGTCTTGAAGGTACGGGCATTGGCCCGCGCCGTCTTCGACAACAAGTACACGCACACTTTTTTTCGCGCCGTGCCGGGATTGTACGAATGGGCAATGCTCGGTAAGGCCTGGTACCACACGACCGAGACGCGGAGCGATGGAACGAATCGTTTCGATGTCGTTCTCTTCGATGCGCCGTCGACCGGGCACGGTCTCGACATGTTGCGCGTGCCGCGCGTCATTCTCGATATCGTGCCGCCCGGGATCTTGAGGCGGGATGCGGAGCAGGCGTGGCAACTGCTTTCCGATCCGACGCGGAGCGGGGTCGTCGTGGTGTCCTTGGCGGGTGACATGCCTACCACCGAGACGCTGCAACTCGTCGACGCTTTGCGCACGGAACTTCAGCTCCCGATCGCCTGCACGGTTATCAATGGCGTCGATGAGCAGCTGTTCACGGCTTCGCAACGCGTGTCACTCTTGGCGGATGAATCTCGATTGGACCCTGACCGTTCGTCCGGCCAGGGCGAAGCGCAAGGCACCTTGGTGGCGGCGGCTACGCGGGCCGAACGCGAGCGACGTCAGGCCTTTAATGTAGACCGTCTCCGCGCGGCGATGTCTGATGCGCCGCTCGTGTTGCCCCGTCTGGTGGAGGGCGCGGGCACTCCCGCCGGCACGGCTGTGCTGGCCCGTGCACTGAAGGGCGAAGCGGATGCCGAATGAGGTCGTCCTCGTCACCGGATTTCCCGGCATCGAGTCGCGGATGCTGGTCGAGCGTATCTTGGCGGAGGAGCCCGAAACGAAAATTCTGCTCGTCGTATGGCACGACCTGATGGACCGGGCGCAGCTCGCGCTGGAGTCGATGGATCATCGGGATCGAATCGAGGTTCTTGCCGGGGATGCCGCGGCGATCGACCTTGGGCTCTCGGGTCCGGAGTACCGCCGCGTCGTGCGTCTGGTCACTCGTGCTCACCATCTTGCTCGTTCAACGTATGTTGGCGTGAGTAAGGCGAGGGCGCACTACACCAACGTCCAAGGGGCGATCGAGATGGTCGAACTCGCAGCCGAGGCTTCGAGCCTTCAGTGCCTGGTGCACCATTCGTCCGCGTTCGTGTCCGGCGATCGGAGCGGCACGGTATACGAGGACGATCTCGACGAAGGGCAGGGCTACTTCAGCGAGGTTCAGCGCACTCAAATGCAAGCCGAGCGCGTCATGCGTCGGTCCATGCGGGAGCTCCCGATCACTGTGCTTCGACCCACGATGCTCGTCGGGGATTCGGTGACCGGTGAAGTCGACCGATTTGGCGGACCGTATCTGCTCGTCATGTTGTTGCTCGGCGTCCCGGGCGACCTCGCCGTGCCCATGCCCATTCCGCCGGCTGTCCCTGTCGACTTCGTCCCCGTCGACTATGTCGTGAAGGTGGCCCACCATGTGGGACGGCACGCGACGGCGCTCCGAAGAACGCTTCATATTCGCTCGCCGGAACGGTTGACCGCCCGCGACGTCTTCGAGTTGATCGCGCAGTGTAGTGGACGACGAGTATTACAGAGTTACTTGCCGTCTCATCTGGCCAATGCGCTGGTGCGAACACCGGGGATCAAGCGCGTCCTGCAGGAACCTCGCGCTTTCTTGCAGCAACTCAGCGCAGGTGCCTGCTACGACGACCGCACATCTCGCCGCATCCTTGCCGACACGGGAATCGTCTGCCCGGCTCTCGCCTCGTACATCGACACCTGGGTGAGCGCCGTCAAGGCTCACGTAGGCACCCAACGCGGAGTCGGCTCGCGCGCGCAATGAAAGGGCCGTTATGGTGGGCCCGCATGGTTGGCACCATGTCACTGGACGCGCATCGGACAATGCCGTAGCCCCTATCGGCGATGGGTTTTCGTGAACTGCAACAGGCGTACGCGGAGCAGTTTCCTGCCGTTGGGCTCGTTGGACAGACGCCCTTGGTGCGGGTCGATCTGTTTCGGGACGAATTTCCCGAGGTCGAGGTTTATGCCAAGATGGAGCCCTTCAATCCAGGCGGGTCGCTGAAGGATCGTCCGGTCCTGTACATGATGCTCGACGCGTTCGAGCGGGGCGAGTTGTCGGGCACGCGCACGCTGATCGACAGTTCGAGCGGCAACGCCGGCATTGCCTACGCGTGGATCGGTGGCGTGCTCGGGGTTTCGGTCAAGCTCGTCATTCCCAACAACGCCAGCGCAGAGCGCAAGAAGCGCATCTTGTCCCATGGTGCGGAGATCCACTTTACCAACGCTCATGATGGGTACGACGAGGCCCTGCGTGAGGTGCGGCGATTGGCCCACAGCGATCCGGATCGCTATTTCTTCTGCGATCAGTATGCAAATGAACTCAACTGGCGGGCGCATTACGAGTCGACCGCGGAAGAGATTCTCGAGCAGACCGAGGGCAGGATCACGCATTTTGTTGCGGGCGTCGGGACGGGAGGCACCATCACCGGGATCGGCCGGCGACTCAAAGAGCACGACCCGACCATTCGCATCGAGTGCGTCGTGCCCGACGCTTTTCCCGGTGTCGAAGGACTAAAACCTCTCAAGGATCCCAACGACATTGTACCGGCCATTCTGGATCGCGACGTGATCGATCGCATGTGGGACGCCGACGTGGATCGGGGGTGGGAACTCTCCCAATCCATGGCGCGTGCGGGCCTCTTCGGGGGTCAGTCGAGCGGGGTCTACATGGACGGCGTTCGTCAATTGGCGGCCGAAATCAAGAAGGGTGTGATCGTGACGATCGTCTGCGATATCGGCGAGCGGTACATGTCGACCCGGCTTTGGGATTCGACCTAGCGGCTCCTTTGGGTCGCCTAGAAGCTCGTGTGCCGGCGGGGCATGCTCGTTCGTGCTGTGCTCGATTCCCCGGGGTGAACCTAGATGGTTACCCCGAGCCCACACCAAGGAGAGGCGCCTTGAGCCTTCCGAATGTTGCGCAACGTGAGCTGCATGCGCACGGCGCGCACATCGGCCGGTCGAAGCTTCGCACGATCTAGTCGTCGTACGGTGCGACGGCGTATGTGCATCAGTTGCGACATGCGGGTGACGCTGAGGTGGCGACGCGCGGTGTGAATGGCGGCGGTTCGCGCCCGTGCACCGCTGCCGTTTCGCGTGTCGATCGCCGGCAGGGCGAAAGCGGCTGCCGCGGCATCGGGCAGACTGTTCCAGAGCGCGGCAGTGGCGGGGGGCTGGATGCCGGGCATGTCGAGATAGGCCATGAGCTCTGGACCGTGAATTTGTGGCAACAGCGCGCGGACGTTGAGCCGCGTGTAGTCGCCGGTGACCCGCAGTCCCACCAGATCGGGAAGATTGCTTGCGTCGTGATGGCGATCTGCCTCGTCAATCGACACCGGGATGCCTTTCATCAGTCGATGAAAGGTATCGCGGAGGGCCCCGTGACTCGTGATGGGGGTCAGGTAGGCGTTTTTGGTCGCCTCCTGCATCGCGTTGGAACACGCGAAACGATTCCGTAGGCGGTGGAGCAGCCGCTCGGCCCGAGAACGAGAACACGCGACGAGCACGTGGAGTTGGCTTCCCATGAGCCGAAACGCGAGCAAGGCGTGGCCGCGAGCGAGCTGCAGAACGCCTCTTGCGAGTTGCCGGTGGTCCGGCCTGGGGCTGGGGCTGGCGTGGAGCGAAACGGGGCTGACGACGATCTCGAATCCGTGGTTCATGAGTAGGTCCTTTGGGTATGGAGAGCACTCTCGCTCTGCATATGGACTTCGTGTCGAGCCCCCGTTTTGTTGCTAGGTTTTCGTGCCCGAATCGTGCTCGGAAAGGCG
Source organism: Polyangiaceae bacterium (assembly GCA_029941785.1). Classification (GTDB taxonomy): domain Bacteria; phylum Myxococcota_A; class Polyangia; order Polyangiales; family Polyangiaceae; genus JAPYTK01. The sequence continues at coordinate 5,489 of JAPYTK010000108.1, forward strand.
GGCCAGCTGGCTGGACGCCGTGCCGCTCGGCTCCAACCGGATGGATCACACACCAAGTGGTGTCGAGCTAGCGCTGCTCGCTCGCTCGATCCTAGTCGGGGTGAGTGGATTCGAACCACCGACTTCCTGCTCCCGAAGCAGGCGCGCTAACCAGGCTGCGCTACACCCCGTCGTGTTGGAAGTGATGCTCCCAACCGCGGCGCGCACTCTGGTCGCCGTTCGCCGGCCTGTCAAGCTCTTGTCGTCGGTTGATTTCGCTGTGGGCAACTCACGCACTTTACAGGTGGGGCGTAGCGATGCACTCTATGACCCATGGGAATCTTCGATCGCATGGGACGGGTGATATCGAGCAACCTCAACACGTTGCTCGACAAGGCGGACGATTCGAAAATGTCTTTGGATCTAACGATTCAAGAAATGGGCGAGTCGATCCGTGCGGCAAAAAAGGAGATCGTCGAGGCGTTGGGTACGCAAAAGGTGTTGGGCCGAAAGCTCGACGAACTCGATGCCGAAACCACGAAATGGGAGAAGCGCGCGGAGCTCGCGCTCACCTCAGAGGATGAGGACTTGGCGCGTGAGGCCTTGAAACACAAGCGGCGTATCGTTGCTGAGCGTGACCGCGCCGAGGCGGCACGCTCGGAGCAACGAGGCGTCGTGTTGAACATGAAGCGCGAAATGGAGCGCATGGAAGTCAAACTCGAAGAGCTCAGGGCGCGCAAGAACACCATCGCTGGCGAGATGGAGCGCGCGAAACACGGCGGTGGAGCCGAAGCACTTGGCGCCTCCGGTGGAGTCGGTGGCGGGGCGTTTGCTGAATTTCGGCGGATGGAACAGAAGATCGACGATCAGCGCGCCGAGGGTGAGGCCTATGCCGAGATCGACTCGGTGCTCAACGACGGCTTGTCGGAGGCGGCGCTCGAGGCGAAGTTCGCTGAACTCGAGGGACGGTCGGCTGAGCAGCCTGGGGGCGAGATCGACGACGAGATCGCTCGGCTCAAGCAGAAGCTGCGGATAGGCTGAGCGCGGGGCAATCGGGCGAGTTTTCTTGGAACCAACCTCGTCGGTGCCGAGCGGTTTGCGGCCGGCGGGGCAGGTCCGTGCTGGCAGCCTCGTTTAGGGTGTGGCGTCGGGCTTCGGAGCTGACTTGGCGTCGGGCTTTGGAGCTGACTTGGCGTCGGGCTTCGGAGCTGACTTGGCCTTTGGTTTCACCTTGAGCTTCATCGGCCGATTTCCGGCCTTGGCTGCGGTGAGCTTGGTCTTTGAGCCGGGCGCGGCTTTGGCTGGGCGCGAGCGAGGCGGCAGTCGCGCCCAGCGTAATGAATCGCCGACGAGCGTGGAAATCCGTTTGGGTCGGCGACCATCGATGCGCATGATATACAAGCCCGGCCCTTCGTCGGACTTGCGCGTGGAGAAGAACGCGATCAGTCGCCCATCCGGGCTGCACGCCGGGTAATTGTTGCGGCCCCGTGATTGGGTCAGTCGGACGAGTCTGCCCCCCAGTTCGTTGCTCGCGACCAAGTCGGTGTTTTTTCCGAGGCCGACCGCATACACGAGGCGCACGCCGTTGGGGTGTCGGCAAAACACCGGCGCCGAGGCATTCAACCCCGCGGGCGAGACGGCTTTGCGACCGACGTAAATGCGCTGGCCCCACTTTCCCGCTCCGGCGAAGGCCAGTTTCCCGGTGGGGGAGAAGGCGGGGTGCATCGCCATCCCTACCGAGCTGGCCGGTTTGAGATCGTGGAGGTTGGGCCCGCGGAACAGCTTGATCGTCGCTCCCCGTGCTATCGAAACGGCGACTTCGTCTCGTTTTCGAGAGAAGGCGAGTCCGTACACCGAGCCGCGCGGGGAAAGCTGCAGCGGTTTGGCTTCTCCGGCGGCAAATATTTTGAAAGCATCGTGGTCAACACTCGCCGAGTAGTACAAGCGGTGGTCGGGGCCGAAGGCTGGGCTCAGGGCGAGCTGTTCGTCCGTTGAGGACGGTCGAGGATTGTGCCCGTCGCCATCGATGACGTACGCGCGGCGGGTTTTGCCCGTTTGCAAGATGAAGGTCAGCTCGCTGGAAAAAGCACCCGGTGTACCGGTCAGCGCACCGATCAAGGCATCGGCGATCCGGTGCGAGGTGGCTCGGACGCCGCCGCTGTGGGTCTTTAGGCGCTTCTGGAACACGGGCTTGTTCCCGACATCGGTGAAGTACGCTTCTCCGAGCAGCTCGATCTCGCCGTTTGGCAGTGAGCGCCCCCGCACCCGTACCACGGACTCGGCGCCCTTTTTCTTCCACGCCTTCACGTCGACCTTGCCCTTTGAAAAGTAAAGGTCTTCAGCCACGCTCTCGGGAAGGACACGAAATTCTCCAGACAAGTCCAAATCGCGGCGCACCACGCTGCGAATCGTCACGTCTTCGATGTTCGCAGCGAGTGATGGCTGAACGCCGATCCTGGGCAGTGGCTTCAGTTGGCCCTTCTTTGCTACAACGATAATATTATTGAGTATTTCCTCTGATTTGCTCGCGCGATCGTCTTTCGCCCGGTCGCGTTGTCCGCTGTCGGTCTGCCCGCTTTTCTGGGCGAGGGCATGGGGGGCGAGCAAGAGCGCAAGGAGCGGCAGGAGGGCCACGCTGCGGTACGTCGAAATCGTCATCGGGTGTCGTGTTCGCCTTACTACGATCGTTGCGGCATGCCCAAGCTTAGCGCTACTTGGACACTTGGCATCGAAAACGACCACCGACGGAGCGGGAGCCGAACTCGGGATAGTTTTCAGGCGGGGGGATCTGCTGTCCTTTTGAGCTTGCGCATGCGGCTTGGGCGGCGCCGTCGAGCGCACCGTTGCCGCTGGGCGAAATTTGACAGCTCGTCACCTGGCCACCGCTGGCGAGCACGGCTGACCAACCGACACTGAGGTCGGCCATTTCTTCTGTGCACGTGGCGACATGAAAACGTTGGCGCAAGAACTGGCGAATGCGCCCCGCATACATCGATGCTGCGCGTGCCTTGAGCGGGTCGACTTCGGTGCCTTCTGCGGCGCCATCCGCGGAGCCCGGACCTTCCGCCTGAGGCTCGTCCGTCGTGTCGGTTTCCGGCAGATCTTCGTCCTGCTCGCGGATGACCTCCGCGCTGGCGTCGGGAGGAGCCTCGCTTGCGGCCGCAAGGGGTAGGTCTTCGGGTGGAGCCGATGAGGCGACATCGGCGGCTTTCGAAGACACGTACGCCTTCCGCACGACGCGTTTCTTCGCGACGGGTTTTGGCGGTGGCGCCCACATGTCGGGTAGCTGGAGCTTGACCTTCCGCTTACCGCCGAGCTTGAGCAGTGGTGAGCTGTAGTCGATGACGGGTGTGACTCGGATGGGGACGGCGTTTCCGGCGACGATGGCAGGAGCTACCGCGAGTCGCTGCAGTCCGGTGTCGCGCAATGCCAGTGTTGCCCAGATTGGAACAGATACGGCGAGCAGCAAGGCGAGCACGTACTCGTGGCGCTGAAAATCCTGATATGCCGCTGTGGCCACACCCGTCATCACGGCCGTTCTGGGATACTTGGTGGGGTTTCTTCTGGCACTTTTTCTGGCACTTTTTCTGGCACTTCTTCGACCACCTTGGGTTCGACCAAGAGGTTCAGCCCAGTGACTCCGGCAGCGCGAGCGGCGGCGACGACCCGTGCGACCACGCCGTAACGCGCGTCCTTGTCGGCTCGGATGTAAAGCTCGCGCTCGCGTTGGATGCGCGGGCTTGTCTTTAACGCCTGCTCGACATTTTCGGTGACGTCACGCTCACCGAACACGATGCGTTCTTCGCGGGTCACGCTCACCACGAGCTTGGTGTCGCGCACCGGGGTGTTGTGTGCCTGCACTCGGGGCAGCTCGACGCGAAGGCCCGACGTCAGAAGCGGCGCGGTGACCATGAAGACCACGAGCAGAACCAACATCACATCCACGAGGGGCGTGACGTTGATGTCGGAGAAGCCGCGCCGTCCCCGGCGCCTACTACCGCCCGTTCCGATGCCCATCGTCAGACCGAGGGGGAGACGGGCGGTGGTGTCGGCGTGGGCACCGAGAATGGCTTGGTTGCGGCGTTTGTTGCGTGGGCGTCGGTGGTCTTTCGCTTGTTCGTCGTTGCCAGAGGGAGAGGTTGGCTCTTGGGGAGGGTCGGTCCCGGTTGAGCAGGTCGCGTGTCGGAGGCGAGGGTGGCGAGGGCGACCCATCCTTCTGTGGACGCCTCGACGCCGGCCATCAGTTCGTCGAGGCGATTGGCGATGGCGTTGTATGCGACCACCGCTGGGATCGCCGCAAACAGGCCGATGGCTGTCGCAATGAGAGCCTCGCCGATGGCCGGGGCGACCACTGGGAGCGACGCGCTCTTCTCGCGTCCGATTCGCAAAAAGGCATCCATGATTCCGTAGACGGTGCCAAAGAGGCCGACGAACGGTGAGGCCGCGCCGATCGATGCCAGGCTTGGCATCATGGTTGAAGCGCGTTTCTCCTCGGTGACGAGGGCGCGGCGAGCCACGCTGGGCAACAAGGCCGCAAGGGCTTGAGGGTCGGCGCTGGTCGCGCGCTCTTGGAGGGCCGAGGCGATGCGGGCGCCCGGTGACTCGGCATGAAGCTTCGCGAGTTCAAAGACCTCCTCGGCGCTGAGAGCGCGGTTGGCCTCCTGCTCGAATGCTTTTTCGGCTTTGGTCCAGCGCCGAAGCTGCATGAGCTTGAGAGCCGCGATAAACCAGACCGCGACGGAGGCGCCGATGAGTAGCCACACGACGAAGAACACGGGGCCCGAAGCGTTGACGATCAGCGAGAGCGGATCGAGCGCGATCGCAGTCGCCGTATCGCTAGCCGAAGCCGCTGCTTGGCCCCAAACTGGGGATGTCCCCGTTGTCGCAACCAGCACCAGCATCCCTGCCGCTGCTGTGACTCTCGCCCGCCGCATCCGCGTCAATCAGTTCCCGAGGAAAATCTGAACCTTGCGGTCTGCTGACCAACTCGAGGCGTCAGTCCCTGATGCTTCGAGTTCTCCGCGCGACGAGGTCGCGATCCGGCTCTCCGGCATACCAACTCGGGTCAGGTACTGCGCGACCGAACCGGCGCGCCGCTGGCCGAGCGCGAAGTTGTACTCTGTTTCACCGCGCGGGTCGGCATGCCCGACGATGCGGATCCCCTTGCCCTTGCCCGGGCCGGAGACAAAACAGTCGGCGATCGCTTTCAGCGCACGGCTCGCCGATGTGCCGATGGCCGAGGAATCAAACCCGAAGTGGGCGACGGGGAGATTGCACATCTTGACGATGCGATCGTCTATCCCCACCGGCGCGCCATCGTCGGAAGACGCTGCTTTTCCCGGCGCTGCAGTCAGGTTGGGCCGAGCAGCGCGGGCGAGGGGCGTCGCGGGCGGAGGCGAGGGTTCCGCGGAACAGCCGACGGCAGCTATCGCAGCGGCGCCAACAATCGCGAGGTGGAAGAATCGGAAACGAGGGTGGAGAGAACGGGTCATAACGTACATTGTGAGTTTGGTTGGATCTGGTAGTCGGCCGCGCGTTCTTCGGTTAGCACGGAGCCGCACGTCTGGCATCTGTTTCGGGTGGTTGGCGACGCCTACTTTCTTCCATGACGCACCAAGTTCTTGAAATGGCTCAATTTCGCCGAGGCATCCTCGTGATCGTCCTCGTGCTCGGGGGTCTGGTCGGCACGGGGGCTGCACATGCCGAGGTACCGATTACGCGTACCGTGAGCTTTCTGCCGGTATCCAATGGCTTTGGCGCCGTGATGCTCGACCTCGATTCGCGGCGCGTGACGCATTTTCGCGAGCATTTGTTCGCGACGGAAGAGCCTCGTCTCGACGAGCAGGGGAAAGAGTTGTGGCAAGACGGCAAACCGCAAGACGTACCGACGCGCGATCTGCTCTACGACGCCTACTTTGGTCTCCGGGTCGGTGGCGTGCAGGGCTGGCTGACGAACGACCCCGTGCTGGCGGACGACAGCGGTTATGCCGCTTACGAAGTTGGCTTCCGCGGAGGCACGAGTGTGGCGTCGATGCGGCAAACCCGCGGGGATCTGCAATTGACGACGCATGTGTTCGCCCCCGCCGCCTTGGAGCGGGCGGCGTGGGTGATGGTCCTCGAGATCCACAACGCCGGGGCTTCGCCATCGTCGCCGCTTACCGTATTTTCGCTTCATAACTTTCATCTGGGTTTCGGTCGGCCTGGTGTGAACCTCGAAATCGGTGAGCAGGCCGAAACGGTCGTGTTCGATGATGGACAAGCGAAAGCGGACTTCATCGAGCGTGGATTTGCTGGAACGATTGTTTCTCGGCCGTTGGCGACGCCGAGTCGACATTCCGCTTCGCATGCGGGTTCGTCGGCGGCTGTTTCGGTGTTTCCTATCGTGAACAACCCAAACGGCGGAGATCTTCCCAACCATGATGGAATGAGCGCAACCGCTGACGGTTGGGTGACGGCCTACCAGTTCGATGTCGGTGCGATCGGACCCGCGGAGACGCGATCGGTGGGCGTGATGTTTGCCCACCATGGCAATCCTCTCGCGGACGCTGCCGTGCAGTCGCAGTTGACCAGCTACCGCCGAGGGCGCAACGCCGAGCAACTCCTCGCGGCCGAAATCGCGCGTGATGCGAGCTTTCAGGCCACGCTCGCCATGCCCCTGAATCTGAGTGTTGAAGACGAAACGCTTTACCGGCAGTCGGCGATCATGTTGCGGATGGCCCAAGTGCGTGAGCGCCGCAGCTACCTGCGGCCCTGGTTCAGTCAAGATGGCGAACCGCGACGGACGCGGTTTGGCAAGACGCTCGGCGATCCGGCCGCGACCTTGCCGGCGGAGGTGGCTCACCGTGGGTATGGTGCGGTGATTGCCAGTCTGCCTCCGGGGGAGTGGACGGTACCGTGGATCCGGGATGGCGCGTATGCGGTCGCAGCCATGGCCGCGAGCGGGATGCACAAGGAGGCTCGCGCCGCGCTGAGCTTTTATCTCGAGGCCGAAGCGGGTCGCTTTCGTGATTGGCAGGAACTTTCTGATTACGGCATGCCGCCCTACCAGATCTCTCTGGTTCGTTATTATGGTTTTGGGGTTGAGGAGACGGACTTCAATGCTTTCGGCCCGAACCTCGAGTTCGACGGCTTTGGCTTATTTCTTTGGGCGCTCCGCCGCTACGAAGAACATAGTGGCGATACCTCCCTTCGAGAGGAGCATTGGCCGGCGGTCTCGGAGCGCGTGGCGGATGTCATCGTGGCGCTGATTCAAGAGGATACGGGGCTGATGGCCCCCGACTCGTCGATTTGGGAAAGCCATTGGAACGGTCGGCAGCGACACTGGGGCTACACCAACATCACGGCGGTGCGCGGTTTGTGCGATGCGTCGGTGCTTGCCGCGCGGCATGGCGATACGAGTCGAGCCGAATCCTATGCGGAGGCGGCGGAGAAACTGCGCGCGGCGATCGCGAACCAACTCACTGATGCGAAGGGCGGTTTGGCTTCCAATCTCGAGGAGCTCGTGGCCGGAGAGGGGTATTGGGACGCCGCCGTAGTGGACGGGATCGCGATGGGCCTTTTCGACCCTCGGGGTCGCGTGGCTGCAGCGACATGGGCGGGCCTCGACCTGGCCCTCCGTGTCCCCGCCGGAGCGGGATGGGCCCGCAACGATGATCGATTCGACCATTCGGGCTCCGAAGACCTCAGTCCGTGGGGCAGCGAGTATGACAGTGGAGAGTGGGTGATCACCGATCTGCGCGGTGCGGTTGCCGCGTCCCGAGCAGGCGATACGATGCGGGCGGAGCGCTTGCGCAATTGGGTACGGGACCAAGCCTTGGCGAACCACCTCGAGGTGGCGGAGGTCTTCGATGAGGGCAAGGGGACGTACAAGTTCAACGCGCCGATGATGGGTTTCGGAGCCGGCGCTTTCATCCTGGCCTTGCATGCGAGCGAATCGGCGAGCGACCCCGCTTGCGGTGCTTACATGGTTGAATCGGATCCGGCGTCGAGCGCGAGCAGTAGCAGCAGTTCGAGTGGAGACGTACCAAGCGATCCGTCTTCTTGTGCATGCAGGGCCGTTCGGCCACGATCAGCCCCACCTTGGACTTTAGGAGGGGGTCTATTCCTGTTCGCGCTGTTCTGGCGTCGCCGCGGCCAATCGGTCGGCGAGCGCGTCGATCAGTCCCTCGGTCGTGCTGACGGTGGCCGTCACGTCGATGTCGATGCCTAGGTCCTCGAGCGTTTGACTGGTGACGGGTCCGATGCTGGCGACCAAGACGTCGCCGAGTATCGCCGCCGCCTCGGCGCCCAGAAGTTTGCAGCAGCTCGTGGCCGTGCTGCTCGACGTGAACAGAATGATGTCGCTCGCCGCGATGTGGGATCGGAGATTCTCCGCTTCTCGTTGAGGAGCAAAACGGGTTTCGTAGACGGGCGCGATGTCGACCTCGATCCCTGCGGCGCGGAGCATCTGCGGAAGCGTGTCTCGCGCGACCAGCGCGCGAGGCAACAAGCCGCGCGCGCTGGTCGCGCCGGATCCGAGATGGCCGATGATGGATTCGGCTAATTCTTCCGCAATGAAACGCGGTGCAACGATGTCGGCATTGACCCCCAGGCTGGCGAGGCGTGCTGCTGTGGCGGGTCCGATGGCCGCGACGCTTGCCCGACCGATCGCGCGTGCGTCGCGACCCGTCTCTGCGAGGAATCGCCAGAAGGACCGAACGCCATTATCGCTCGTGAAGGCGATGAGTGCGTAGTCGTTCAAGGCATCGAGCGCACGGCGGACGGGCTCCGCGTCCGGTGGGGGCCCAATCTCGATCGCGGGGAAGCTCAACGGCTGTGCGCCGCGTCGACGGAGCAGGTGGGCCGTCGGCTCTACCTGGTGAGCGGGGCGCAGGAGCAAGACACGTTTTCCGAACAGTGGTTGTTGTTCGAACCAGCTCGCCTCGGGTCGCAAGGAAACCACCTCGCCTACGATGAGCAGTGCGGGGCTTTCGATCTTTGCCTTGTTGGCCCGCTCGGCAAGGTTGCCCAAGTTGCCCACGACCGTTAGCTGGTGGGGAAAACTGATGGATCCGACAATGGCTGCCGGCGTGTCGTTTTTCCGTTTCGCCTCGCTCACGAGAGCATCGCAAATCGTCGCGAGGTGACGGGTTCCCATGAACACACACAGCGTTCCGTCGAGGCCCGCCAGCTTTTTCCAATCGAAGAGAGTGCCGGCGCGCTGTACGGCAGTGACGCAGGTGAAGCTCCGCGCCAGCGCTCGGTGGGTGAGGGGGATCCCCGCGTACGCGGTGGCTCCGAGCGGAGCGCTGACGCCGGGGACGACCTCGAAGGGGATGCCCGCTTCTCGTAGCGCGGAGGTTTCCTCGGCACCACGACCGAACAACATGGGGTCCCCGCCCTTGAGTCGAACCACACTGCGACCCGCGTGGACATGCGCCACCATCTGGTCGATGATCGCCTGCTGCTTGCGTTGCTTCTCGTTTGCGTCGCGGCCCCGTTTTCCGACGGCGATGACCTCCGCGTCGTCCCGCGTGTGAGTCAGCACCGATCGATCGAGCAGCTCGTCATGAAGGACCACATCGGCGGTCGCGAGTAGTTGTGCGCCGCGCAGCGTGAGCAGATCCGGATCGCCCGGCCCAGCGCCGACGAGGTAGGCCCAGCCAGGGCGCGCTCGATGAGGGGAGGTCATGTCTCCAGGGATATTACACCGCCTCGGCGCAGAGGGCCTGCTATGCTGCGCCAGCGATGCATCGTGCAGCCCCCGCCTCCACTTGGCAGAGCCGCGGCCTCCTCGTGATAACCTGTGTTTTCGGCCTTGGCGCGTGTGGCGATGCCCTGCCGATCACCTGCGCTCGGCCGTCCACCCCTGACCCGACTGATTACCGCGAGGGCGGGACCGAGAACGACGTCTACATGAGTGCAGATTGGGACGGCGACCTGCTGTTCTTTCCCGGCGGGGCCCACTACCGCTTGTTTCATCAGCTGGGCGAGAGACCGCGCTGGTGGCAGGCGTATTTGTCCTTCGAGCGCAGCGGCTTGGGAGAGGCGTCCGTCGCGCTGGCCGCGGGCAATCAGGTCGAACTCAAGGCGATCGATCACGAGTCGCTGACCGTGCTCAACGGCAGCTGCGTCGACTATTGGCTACTCGTCGTTGCGGGAGGGACAGCTTCAGCGGGGCCATGAGCGTAGGTCAACACGGCCGGATTCCGAAGACTTCCACGTCGACGCCGGGCGAGGCGTGCACGTGGGTTGGCGCCCCCTGAACCGGGACGTGGCTCGCTGCCGAGAGGTTCTCGCAGTGCGAGATCAACTCGGCACCGTACGCCGGGTAGGGATCGTGGTGGACTTGTCCGCGGACCAGTTGACCGCGGCGGCTCGCGTACAAGACGTACCGCTCCAAGAAGAAATGCTGCAATCCCCCCACCTCCGAGGGGCCGATGGGGTCGAGGCGTCGATACCGACAATCGATGCCCACGCCATCTGCGCGTCGTGTTTCATAACGGGTGATGCCGTCCGCTTCGGTCGTGCTCATCTTGGCGTGGTAGTACGGCAGACTCCAGCCGAGACGAGCGGCCTGGACGGCGAGCCACGAGGCCGCGTCGAGCGAGAAAAACCACACCCCAGGGTCTCGTCCTTCCCGATGCACATAGGTGCGGACGTTCGTTTCGAGAAAGGACAGGCCAGCTCCTGGCAGCCACCGTGGTTTCACGTCGACCATGGCGAACGGCACGATCCCGAGCCACGCTTGTCCGTCAAAGGTGTCCACGTTCAGGGAGGCTGGTAGCAGCGACGCCAACGAGGCTTCGGGAACCGGCCAGTGCAAGAAAAGCAGGTCCCGCCAACGCTGTGTGCCGTCGTGCCGGCCCTGCGGCCGCTGCATGGCCCCGTCGCGGCCAGCCACTCAGAAGCGCCCGTGGAGGCCGACGGACCGAAGGCCCAACAGCGGTTGGATCGAGGCCTGTCCTTCCTCATTGCTCGCCGCGTCGTCGCCAGGGAGGATCATTCCCAGGACCCCGACGATCGCTCCGGCCCCAGCGATGGCAAAACTGGCGGTCGAGACGTTCGCCAACAACGAGGCCCGATCCGCCGCGCTCTGGTTCGCGGCCGGGCACACGAGTCCTTGGCAACCAGCCTTGGCATCACCAGCCGCGCCGAGGGCCAATCCACCAGTGACGCCACCGGTGATGATCCCGGCGCCAGCCACGCCAAATCCGATCAGGCTCATGGTCGGAGTCGAGGCGATGAAGGAGCCAAACACATTGCTGAAGGATGTGTCACTCTTTTGGGACAGCGTCAGGCGAACCGTACTTTGTTGGGAGACGACGAGCCGAATGGTCTGCTTGTCGGACTTGTAGGTGGGGGCGCTGAGCTCGACCTGGTGCTCTCCCGGATCCATCTTTTGAGGCTGGCCCATTAGCGCGGCGGGCACGAGCTCGCCATTGATCACGAGTTTGGGATTCTTCACGTCCTTGGGAACGGAGATCTCAACTCGTAGGCTGGGGATCATGTCCGCAAGGTCATTTTGCAGTTTGGCCGCGTTTCGCCGCCCTCGCAGTAGGGGCTTGGACTCATTGGGCCGCGGAGGTTGTCGCGAAGCGGCCAACAGAACGGTGCGCGCTTCGAGGAGGCGATTCAGTTTGATCAGGGCGCGTCCAACACCGAGCGCCGTGGTGGAGACGTGCATGATGTCGTTCGCCGCGCGATAGGCGTCGAGCGCGGCTGCGAAGTCGCCGCGAGCAAACTTATGGTGCCCGATGTCCATGAGGTTGCGCGCCGATTCGATGGAGCTGGCGCTGGCGCTGGGGGGAGGCGCTTCGGTGGTCGTGGCGCTGGGGGGAGGCGCTTCGGTGGTCGTGGCCTCGTCCTGAGCGGCCGCGACGTGGCTCCAGGATGAGGCGGCGAGCGCTGCGACCAGAAACGTTGCGCGTGCCGACCTGGGTCGACGGGGTTGAGCGTGGTAGCGGGGGTCAGAATCCATGGTCGTGTCGTAGCTTCGTCTTAGGGCGCGCGCGTCGAGGAGCAGCGGGCTGGCTCCGTTTTTTCGTAGCTGCCTTTTTGGCCTTGGCCGGTTTTGCGGTGGCTGCGACCTTACCCTCTTTCTCGGTGGCCTTCCCCTTACCCTCTTTCTCGGTGGCCTTCCCCTTCCCCTCTTTCTCGGTGGCCTTCGCTGCATCGGGCTCCGAGGCAACGGTGGCAGACGAACTCGGGGGCGTTGACGCAGCGCGGGACGAGGTGCTTGGGCTCGCTGGTTCCGCTGTCGGCGCCGCGCCTATACGCGTCGCGACATGCGAGGACGCCTCGGCGGTGGCTTGCGCAGGATTTTCGGAGCTGGCCGAGTCGCTGATCGTGGCTGCGGGACTGGAAGGACTGGGTTGGTTGCTCGTTGCGAGGAGCATGGTGCCGAGTCCTGCGACGGCGAGCACAGCAGCAGCGGCAGCGAGCCATTTGGGCTGCCGCCAGGCAGGGATGCGTTCAGCGTTGATGGACGCAAAGGTCCCGCTGAGGGTCGGTGACTTTCCGGGGATCGCAGCGTCGGGCGCGCCGGGTTGACTGGACGCGGGTCCCATCGCGCCGGGTTGACTGGACGCGGGTCCCACCGCGCCGGGTTGACTGGATGCGGGTCCCATCGCGCCGGGTTGACTGGATGCGGGT
>JAPYTK010000109.1 GCA_029941785.1 Polyangiaceae bacterium
TTCCTGTTCTTCGACACCCGGATACGAAGCTCGGCCAAACCGCCCTCGATTTGACGAACGTCGATCTGCTTGGCTCTTTGAACGTCAAGCTCGCGCAGTTTGCCTCCTTGGACTACCAACTGAAGATTGCGCGCCAGCCCCAGCTTCTCGATGAAACGCAGTTCAGTCACCTCGTGACCCTCACTTTCGGCGTATCGACGGAGAGACCAAAGAAGACGAAGAAGAAATGAGCGGCTCCTCCGGTCAACCACTGTTCGCGTACATGCGATGGGCAAAAGCGCAAGGCGAGGGAATTGTCTACAATCTGGGGCAGTCTGGTCTCGCTCCTGATCCCGGAATGATGACCGTCGATGGGGGCCCCCTCGACTTGTCTCAACGAGCCGGTGACATGCCCCCGGAGGCGAGGGCAGCTCTTGCTGAACGTTTTGGTATCGGACCGGAGCGCGTGATGCTGACGCTTGGAAGCAGCCAGGCCTTGCACTTGTTGTGCGCGACGCACATCGAACCCGGCTCGCGGTGTTTCGTCGAATCGCCGGCTTATGAAGCGCTGCCCGGTTTGGTCCGCTTGCTCGGGGGCGAACTGAGGACGGTGCCCCGTCCCTTCGAATCAGCGTACGCTATCGCCGAGGATCTCCCCGCGCGAATCGCAGCCGAAGGCCCAGCGGTCGTGTTGCTCACCAATCCCCACAACCCGAGCGGCATGCATCTCGGTCTCGATGCACTCGAGCCGATCGCGCGAGCCACCACGGAGGTTGGAGGCCTGCTCATCATCGATGAGGTGTATCTCGAGTTTGCGGCGGATGTCGTAGGCCGTTCCGCAAGTCGGCTCGAGGGCAACGTAGCGGTCGTGTCGAGTTTGACGAAGGCTTATGGCTTGGGGACCCTTCGCTTCGGATGGATCCTTGCGAACGAAAAAATCATCGAGCGTGCCATCCAGTACAACGACTTCGTTTCCGTTGTGTACCCCAACCCGTCGGCGTATTTCGGGTTGGCCGCTTTGGGGCAGATCGAAAATTTGTCACGCCGAGCGCAGGAGGTCCGTGCGGAGAATTTGCCGTTGGTCGAGTCGTGGATGAAGAACCGCGATGATTTGAGTTGGTGTTTGCCCGATGTCGGCGTCGTAGGCTTTCCGAAAATTGACGGCCTGGCCGACACCCGCGACTTTTGTGACATCCTCGCTCGCGAGCACCAGACGCTCCTCGTGCCGGGCCACTTCTTTGGCGCTCCGTCGCACCTGCGGCTGGGGTTTGGCGTGCCACGAGACGAACTCGAAGCCGGACTCGATCGATTCGCCCGGGGTCTCAACGCGCTGCGTTAGGCTTTGACTTGCGTTGAACGTTGGGTTTTGCGCCATTCTTGGGTGGGCTTGTCCGAGGCTCTGCCGGGCATTCAGAAGCGTTGACCAGGCGTGAGCCCCCCCCCGCCTTCGTTGTCGTCTTCGCGTTCCTCCAGCGAACGATCGAGATCTTGACTCAACTGTCGCCCGAGCCGTTCGAGCAGGCCGACTCCGAGCCACGGTCTCTGACGTACGAGCTGCCAGAAGGGATCGCGTTGAAGGATCAGCAGACGGCCCTCTCCTCTTGCGCGGAGGGAGGCGCGGGCCCGCCGAGGGCTTAGAAGTGTGGTGGCGCCGACGTGATCGCCAGGGCCGAGCTTGCCGTGCACGCTGTCGTCGTCGGATACCTCGAAGTGCCCTTCGACGACCACCGCGAGCTGGGAGATCGGCGAGTCTTCCGCGATCGCGACATCGCCACTTGCGTAGTCGTTGACCTCGCAACAATCGAGCACGCGAGTGAGGAGCGCCATGGAGAGCCCCTCAAAGAGAAACACTGACTCCAGCGCGTCGAACTTGTGTTGAACATGGCTGCTCAATTCGTCAGCGATTGACAGCTCTGGTGCGTCTGCTTCGATTCGGGTTACGAGGACGGTGATGTTGTCCTGACCGCCCGAGGCGTTGGCGAAGCTCACGAGTTCTTCGGGCAAGGCGTCGAATTCGGCGGCGTCGATCTGCCGGCCAAGCCAGCTGTCACTATCGATGTAGTCTCCCAGGCCGTCGGAGCAGATGAGAAAACGATCGCCGGGCAAGATGTCCAATACCAAGGCGTCGACATTCACCTCGGCGCGGGAGCCGAGCGCCCGTGTCAAGACGTGCGCGTACTGATGTGTCTGGATCGCCTCGTGCGAAATCACGCCAGCGATGGCAAGTTCGTTGGCCATCGTATGATCGGTACTCAGTTGGCTGACTTTATGGTCGCGGTTGAGGTACAAACGGGTATCGCCGACGTGGGCCATCACGGCTTTTTGTCCGACGACCAACAGCAGCGTCAGCGTGCATCCCATCCCTTCGTGCTCGGTACCATCGGCGGCATCGAAGATGGCTCGAGACGCCTGGCGAACGGCGCCAGTCGCGATGGACTCCAGTAGGTCTCGATCGACTTCACCCTGAGCCATGTCGAAAAGCACGGAGCGTTTCCGTCCGATCTCGCGCGCCACGCTTGCCACTGCGATGTCCGAGGCGATCTCGCCTCCAACATGACCGCCCATGCCATCACTGACGACGTAAAGTCCCAGGTCGTCATCCACGAGGAGGTTGTCCTCGTTTTGTTCCCGCATCCGGCCGACGTCGCTGAGACCAATGCCGATAGGGTGCATCGATCGAACTTAGCACAGCTGCTGCGGGCAAGCATGGTCGTCGTCGGGAGCGTTGTCGCCTTTTCGTGGGGACACCGGCCCTCAGCCGAGCTAAAAAAAGCCGTGTCGAACGAGATCCCCGATCCTTATTGTAGCTCGCCCGAGTCGCAAACGGTTACCCCGTCGACGGCTCCGACCGAAATCATGCAGCGGTCCAGGGGACGGGTGTTGCTGTTGTTGATCCTGCTGAACGTGTCCCTCGCGGCTGCGCTCTGTTGGCGTATCGTGGACCACGGTAAAACGAGGGTAGCCCACGCACGAACGTGGATGGACGTTGCGCTCCCCCGGCTGGGCCAAGCCACGGCCGTTCCGGCCAAGGCCTGGCCAACGGCAATTCCGCCTGCGCCCTATTCCGCCGGGCTTGGGCCGCAGGAGAAACGCACGATCGGCGTTTTTCATCGAGCGTCGCCGAGCGTTGTGTTCATCACGACGCTTCAGGTCACGGCCCGTGGTTCCTTGTTTGGTCCGCGGGACGCCATGGAAATCCCCCGAGGCACGGGCTCAGGATTCATCTGGGATGACCAGGGCCATGTCGTGACCAATTATCACGTCATTCGAGAGGGCGACGCGGCCCGCGTGACGCTTTCGAACCAACGTGAGTATGCCGCTCGGCTCGTGGGTGAAGCGCCCGACCAGGACCTCGCCGTCTTGAAGATCACCGCGAAAGATCCCCTCGTGCCCCTTCCGCGTGGTCGGTCGAGCTCGCTTCAGGTTGGGCAGCGCGTGCTCGCCATCGGTAACCCCTTCGGTTTGGATCACACGCTGTCCACCGGCGTCATCAGCGGTTTGGGTCGCGAGATAAAATCGATGGCGGGGCGACCGATTCAGGGCGTGATTCAAACCGATGCGGCGATCAACCCGGGAAACTCGGGTGGACCTTTGCTCGATAGCGGTGGCCGACTGATCGGGATCAATACGGCGATCTACAGTCCGTCCGGGGCCTCTGCTGGAATTGGTTTTGCGGTACCCGTCGATATGGTGCTGCGCATCGTGCCTCAGTTGATCGAGCATGGTCGGGTCATTCGACCGCAGATCGGTATTCAAATCGCCGAGTCACATATCGCCCGGCGGATCGGCGTCAAAGGGGTGCTCATCTTGGGCGTGATCTCCGGAACGCCGGCGGCCAAAGCTGGATTGCAAGGGCCCCGGCGTGATGGCCTTAGCGGCGATTTGATCGTGGGCGACGTGATCGTGAGGCTGGACGGGAAACCCATTGCCGAGCCCAACGATCTGTTTCGTATTCTCGACCGCCACGCCGTCGGAGACACGGTGAAGCTCGGACTCTTGCGGGACGGCAAGATTCGCGAGGTCGCGCTCGTGCTTGCGGCGGATTGATCATGAGCCCGAGCTGCGGGCACGCCGCCCCACCCGAGAATCAGGGCGATTCTCCCTCTACCACCAGGCGCCGCCACAACTCGAAGGTGATCAACATCCACAGGCGAAGGCCGTATCGGCCCGGACCTTCCACGGTGTTGTAGTCGAGCAGTTGCCGAACCCGCGTGGGGTTAAAAATCCCCGCTTCTCGAATGGACCGGGGAGAGAGAAGTTCGAGAGCGAGGCGCCGCAGTTCATCTTGGAACCACCAATGCACCGGAACCCGCATGCCGCTCTTCGGTCGAGCGATCACCTCCGCCGGTAGGTCGTTTCGGTAGGCCTCTTTAAGGATGATCTTCTCGACACCTGCGGCAAGCTTGAGGTGCCCGGGCAGGGCGTAACTGAACGCGAGCATCCGTTCATCGAAGAGCGGTGCGGCTACGCCCAAGCCCCAGGCGCCGAGCATTCGATCGACCTTTGGCAAGATGAGGTGCGCTCCCTTGAGTTGAATGTTGATGCTCATCAGCTTGTCGAGAAAACGGGTGGGGTGTGAGGTTTCGAAGTAGGGCGTGAGGATCTGTTCGAGGTCCCGCTTCTCGTCGATCTGTTCGCTCCATTCGGGGCTGATGAGCCGGCCCAATTCGCCGTACGCTCTCCGGTAGGAGGCGAGGTACCAACGCTCGCGAAACCCGGGCGCGAGCGGCTCGCCGCCGTACCAGTGGTGCAGCATCATCGACACGTTCTTTGGCCCGCCGAAGCAGGGATCGCCGCCTTCTCCATTGAAGACGTGACCGACGTCGGACGCGGCCATCCCCGCCAGCTCGAAGTTCGGAACAGCGATGGGATCACCGATGGGCTCGTCGAGGTGCCACGCGATCTTGCGTAATCTCGGTACGAAGGACTCGGGTCGTACCTCGAGTTCCTGATGTTTCGTTCCGAGCCGCTGGGCCACGGAGCGAGCGAACTCGATTTCGCTGGGGTAATCGGCGCCAAAGTGGACCGTGTAGCTGTGGATCGGCCGCGATGTTTGCCCGACCAGTTCTGCAGCGACGATGCTCGAGTCAATGCCGCCGGAGAGGAAGACGCCAATCGGACCGTCTCCGCCGGGCATGCGCTCGCGGACAGCTTTTCCCATCGCTTCGCGAAAGGTCGTGCACCATTCGGCATCGGAGCGGGACGACTCGGGCGGATTATCGTAAGAGAACCAGCGTTGTTCGACGGGGGCGTGTCCCGGGGACCACCGCAGTCGGTGCGCCGGCTTCAGCTCTTGCAGACCGTCGAGCATCGTGTCTCGTCCCGGCACGAAGCTGAAGGTCAGGTACTGGGCGAGGGCTCCGGGCCGGATCTTGCGGGGCAGTGCGCGATCACTGAGGAGGCTCTTTGGCTCGATGGCGAAACGAAAGCGTCCTTCGTGAACCGTCCAGTACACCGTTCGTACGCCGGCCCCGTCCCGCACCATATGCCAGGTTTCACCATCGCGGATCACCACGATGAAGGCACCGCGCAAGGCGTCGAGCGCCCCGATGCCTTCCCGTCGAAAACGGGCCGCGAGCGTTTTCAGATCAGGCTCGTCGACCGCTCGACCGTCGTTGCTTAGCTGGCCGATGAGGCTAAGGCTAAGGTCTCCGTCCCGATAGATCGTCCGGCTGACGTCCGTTCGGTGACGGATCCCAATCGTCCCTTGCGGAGCGACGTCCTTCACCCGCTCACTGCCTCGATGGCTGAGCATCGCGTCCATCTGGTCGAGCCGCGTCGGGTCGGGCCGTCCTGAAAATCCGTAAATGGCGTCCATGCTTCAGCGGGCGAGCCAGCGTCTGAGAGCGTCGGCTTCCGGCAGCATCACGCCTGAGCGAATCGCATCGAGCTGCTTCCGAGTCTGCAGCATCCGTACTTGCGTGTTCCTCATCTTCGCCTTCGCCGCCGTGCCCTTTAGGTGCTTGAGCGTGGCGTTCCGTAGCAAGCCCGCTCGACGTTGGCCGTCGGGCTTGTTGTTCGCGAACAGGAGGGCCATGACCGCCTTGAATTGACACTTGGCGCCAACCTCTCGCTTCGTGAAGCGCCGCGCGCAGCGGCTGAACACGTGATGCGCTTGGTCGAAGTCGTGCAAGCCGAGCCACGCTTTCCCCAAGAAGAGGTGAGTCTTGTCCCCGGAGCGGTTGAGCAGATAGGGGAGGGCGGATCGGAACGCGCCACTCTTGACGAGCTTGCCTCCCCGTTTCGGTTCGAGGATGTTCCGGCGCCGGGCGCGGGCGGTCGCGTCCACCTTGGAGAGGCCGCCCGCGAGCCAGTAGGTCAGCGCCGAGGCTTCGCCTTTCATGCTGTTCGACGTCGCCGACTCGACCCGCGAAGCGTAGCGCGCGGCGCTTCGCGGCTGCCCTTGGAACAGTTGAATGAGGGCGAGCTTGTAGAGGCTCTTTTTTGCCTCATTGGTCTTGCCGTGCTTCTTGATGACCTCGCCAAACAACTTCGTCGCCTCCGCGTACTCGCCGCGGCCGAGGTACGACTTGGCGAGGAGGAATCGGGCCCGGACGAGGTCCGTGCCGGTCGGGTATCGTTTCAAGTAGCGTGTGAACTTTCTCTCGGCCTTGTCGTACTTTCCTTTGTAAAGGTACAAGCGCCCCTGGTTGATGTAGGGGGCCTCCGGTTCGCAGGCGTTCATGATGAACACGAAGTACGCGCCGAGTGCTCCCCACAAGAAGACCATCTTGATGACGTATTTGCTAACCGAAGTCATGGCCCCCTCCTGCGAAGAAGGTCGAGGTCGAGGACCGGCTTTGTAGGCGCTTGGCGGCCGCGTCGAGCGCGGCCTGCTCTGCTACAATGGCGGTGATACTTCGGTGTTGGCCGATGGCTTGCGCGAGGAGACCGGACAGGGTGGCGTAGGGGACCATGTCGACCGGAAGGGTTTTCTTTAGGCTTTTGGGTAGGGGCGCGAGGGCCGGGAGCGAGGCGACGTTGTCGTCGGTGAAGCCGCAGCTGAGAAGGTTCTCGCCACGGTGTCCGATCCGAGGATCGCTCGCGACGCGGTGGTAAAAGGTGGACGCGTTGCTGTCTCCAGCACGGTGGAGCAGGTAGATTTTGACCTGTGGATTTGTGAGCAAGCGACTGATGACGGCCGACAAGTAGCTGGGGTATCCGTTGAGCGACGTGATGGCGATCTGGTGTTGGGCGTGGAAGTTGTTCCGGACGAGAAGATCGACGGCGGCGTCGTCGTCCACGATGAGAATGCGCTGGACCCCGTAGGAGTAAATGTCGGGTTCGGGTGCGCCAGGCGGTGCGGTTGCCACGGCTTGGGGGCCGAGCAGTGCCGGGATGTTCCCACCGCCCGCGAGATACCGATCGAGCAGTTTTTCGAAAGCCTCCGGCGTGGCTCCCGGCCACATGTGCCACGAAAGAAGTACGCCGCTCGCGAAGACGGCGAAACCGGCCCCGAGCAGGCTGTCCATGATGACGGCTATGGGCGCGCCGACGAAAACAAAGCCCAGCGCGACGAGCAGTCGAAAGCAGCCCTGGCTATTGCTTTGACCGCTCAGTTGCAGGTAGGCGGTGAGCAATTGATTGCGGGTGACCTGGTAGGTTCCGTTACCCGTCGCTCGGGCGATGATTGTCTCTATTTCGATGGCCATTAGTTCACCACCGTTCGATTGATCATCGGGTGAACCTCGTCGGTGGGACCGTAGTCGCTCTCGGGATGGTAGGCGATGACTCGCAGGTCCTCGTCGTCGGTGTGAAAGGCATGGCGCGTGCCGGTGGTGATGACGAAGGCGAGGCCCTCGGTCAACGGATAGGAGCGGTCGGGCGTGACACAACGCCCGCTGCCCGACGCGATGATCCCCGCCCGCATGGAAGGATGGGTGTGCGAGGTCTGGCGCGTGTGGGCCGGGATGTGCAAGAGATTGAGGCAAGGATCTCCCTTCCGGGCCGGCGCGACGAGAAGCGTATCGGTGCATCCGTCGATGTACCGAAGCCGACCCGTGTCTTCGATGGGGCCACCGACGGATCGTAGGCCTAGCCAATCGAGTCGGGTCACGACAAGTCCGCTGCCTCCGCGGATCTCACATTGACCGGGCTGGGAGAAATACATGCCTGCGCTCAGGGTGAAGTTGCCGTGTGGGGTGACGAGGGAGGGTCTTCCGGATTGCACGTAGCCGAAATGGTGCCCTTCTGATCCCAAAATGACCGCTTCGGTCCACGCCGAGACCCGCGTCGGGAAGGCGTCGTTCGCGTACTCTGCGAGTTTGCCATCAGCATGCAGGGGAAAAGCGAGAAAGGCCATGGTTCGTGGTCCGCAATCCTAACATCGCTTGGACATGACCAACACTCCGAAGCCACCTCATGGTTCGGCCCCCCGTCTGCATGCTGACCGGCGCGACGGAGCCCCCGATGACGGCCTGCTAGAAGCGCCACCGAAGTGTCACGAGTTGTTCCTGCGTGGTGGCGGTTGGGTCCAATTTGTCGCTCGCTCCCCAGAGCGCCCAGGGAATCGCTGCACCCACCACGAACGTCGTGATCGGCACGCTCCAGGCGATCCCCCCTTCTGCCATGCGGCAACCGCTTGATCCGTCCACGATGGCGTAAAGGCCTGCCAGTCCGGCCGTGATCCCCACGCTGAGCAACGTGCCTCGCGCGAAGTTGTAGTTGCGAGACGTGGCAAGCGTGGCCGCTAGGGCGGACGATCCTACGCTCGCGGTGGCGCCAGCACCCGCCGCGACGCCCGCGGTGAGCGCGAGGTTCCCCTTGCTGTCGTCACAGTAGCTCTGCGCGCGAGCTGGCGCCGCCGCATGAAAAACGCTCACTCCGATTCCGATCGTGAGGAGGTGGCGGCATTCAATCATGCGCGGCGCTCGTCGCCACGAGATGGCGGTTGTTCCGCCAGAACGCGTCGATGGCGGATCCGTCGAAACCCAGCAGGGAGGCGTCTGAGTCGTCCACCTGCGCGCTCGCCTGGAGCGTCTCGTCTTGCACGTCGAGGTAACTGAGCTGGTCGGCGAGGCGCACGAAGGCGACCAAGGTGCGCACCTTGTTGTTCGTTTTTGCCGCCATCGCTGGCTGGTGATGAAAAGCGATGACGTCAGGGATGGGGGGCGGAACCGACCAGCTTCGCAGCGCGTGGGCAGCGAGCACTCCGTGGTCGTATCCGTACAACTCTTGCTCAAGAGGATGCAGCCGATCGGGTTCGCCTCCGCTTCGCTCAAGCAGCGCGAGGTAGGGATCGGAGCCCGCTTCGCCGGTGAGATCGTCGCTGACTTGCAGCATCAACAGCTTGCCGATGTCGTGCAGCAGGGCGCAAATAAAGGCGTTTTCCTTGTCAGGTGATTCTCCTTGGTCGGCGAGGAGACGGGCGATGGTTCCGCAGCGTGCCGAGTGAGCGACGATCTCGGCCGCCGGCCCCTCCGCTTCGTGAAAACGTTCGTGATTCGCCATCGTGATCGCGAAGCTGTCGAGCTGGTGGTCATCGAGCAAGCGGATGGCGTGGTTGATGCTTCGGCAGCGGACGGGCGCATCGAAGGTGTCAGAGTTGACGAAAGCGATGACGCGCGTGGCGAGGGTCGGATCACTTTCGAGCACCATCCGAACGGCGTCCGGATCGCCGGGGTTGCCTTGAAGGATCGACATGAGTTTTGCCGCGGCGGGGGCGAAGGGCCGCAAGCCCTCAACTTGCGCGATCGCTGCGGCCAAGCTGCGCTCGGCTTCAAACGCGCCGCTGTCGTCCGGATCGCCGGGCAACCACAGGGCAGCGAGTTCGCCGCTACGGTCCGCTGATGGTTTCGTCATCCCCGCGGCCAACCATGACAGAGCCGCTGTCCGAGGCCAAGAGCTGAGGGGGCATTCTGTGTCGACAGCTCAGATGGCATGTCTTAGTGCTGGACTTGGCACATCCCGAGGACCCTCGGCATCTTCGTCGTTCACCGTTGCGATGAGGCGGGCGATGTTCAGGCCTCGTGCCTCCACTCGGATCACGTCTTGTTGTTGCTGGGGTATCGGCAGGCGAAGCGTGATGGTTCGACTCGCTTTCGGGGGGATCGAGACGTAATTGTCGCTCCAGATGGCGGGAAGTACGTCCTCACCGTGCTGGTCACAAGCTCTAAGCTGAATGAAAAACGCGAGTTGGTCGCTCGGGTTGCGAAGCTCAACGCGAATCCGGGTCTCGTCGATCCGGCTGCTCGGCTCACGGTTCAGGCACAGATCGATCGGCGCGTTTGACATCTTCCGCAGGGCGCGCAAATCCGCGTGCTCGACGACCGGTGTGTGAATCCACGATTGCTTCGCGTGGTCGAGCACGTCGAGCTTCGCCGGCAGGGCGTACACGTTGTCTTGCACGAGCTCGGCTTGCTCGTCGTACAGTTCGAGAACGATGAACACCGGCTCGTCGCGATGCGCGTAGTTGGCAAGGACGGTCCCTGTTGCCGTTGCGTGGGGCGGAACATCGACTTTGCGGGTTTCGTCGTAGAGCACCTGCCCGTCGAGTGACAGGACGCGAGCTCGCAGCGTCAATCCGATGCGGGACTGCAGACCGTCATTGCTCACCCGTACCGAGCGATCGTCGTATGCGTAAAGGACGTGTAGCGGCGCGCACGCTTTCTGGGTGCCAAAGAAGCTGCCGGCTGGTCGGAGATAGTAGTCGTACAAGTGCCAGATGAGCGAAGGCCAGGCGTTGTTGAGCATCCATTGGATCACGCCGGTTGCCGCTCCACGTTGGCCGTCGTGGCGGTTGCTGACATAGGCCTCGAACATGGCCCGCTGGGTGTCGTAACTCAGCAGCTGGGAGAGCTGGGCGAAGGTGTCCACGTCCTCGACGTCGCCGTAGCGACCCTCGACCGCGCGTGCGAAGTGCTCGACCTGGTGAAATTCCTGACCGCCGGCATGGTCGTTCCACATGGCATCGATCGGCCAGAGGTTCTCTTGGGGGAGCATCTTGCGCAGACTCTCGATTGGCGGGATGGCCGGGCCGGGACAGATCTCCGTCGCGAAGCCAAAACCTCCGCCCCGGTTTTCGTCTTCGAGCCAATAGCTTGGGGGCACGTAATCGTAGGGGCCTTCCATCTTCACGCCGCTAGGACCCGTCAGAGACGTTGGCTTGTTCGCGGCGCTCGATTGCGTCACGTTGGGCCAACCCTCTTGTTCTAGAACCTCGAGGTAAGCACGCTCAACGTGTTCAGGTGGCGGAAAATCGCTGCCGTACCACCACGTCATCATGCTGGGGTGGCGTCGCACGCGGCGGAGTTGACTGCGGAAGGATCCGAGGGCGACCACGTGGCTCTCGCCGCTCCACTCGTCCCATTTTTCCCAACAGTCGCAGCAGCACCAGCCGGCGATCACGAGCAGCCCATCCCGATCGCATTGTTCGAGAAAATCGCCCCGTTCGAGCATCCCCTCGAAGCGGATGGTGTTGAGGTTCATGGCTTTCACATATTGCAGCTGCGCCCAGTCCCGCTCTGGTTGGCGCCGCAAGAACAAATCCGTGGCCCAGCCGGCGCCCTTGATGAGCAGGGGCTTGCCATTGACGCGGAACAGGGCGTGCTCCAGCTCCGTGAGCTCGCTCGTGATCTCACGCAGGCCGACGTGCTGCACGGTTCGATCGGAGACTTGTCCCTCGACCACGGCTTCGACGGTCAGCTCGTGCAGCTTCGCCTCGCCGAGTCCTCGTGGCCACCAAAGCTCGGGTTGGGCGATGAGCAGTTGTGCATCGTCGCTCGGATCGATGGTGACTCGCCGTCGCTCTTTTGGCGCAAGGCAAACGCGCTTTTCGGTTTGGCGGTTGCCGAGGCAGGCTCTCACGTCTACCGACTGCGGGTCATCCGTCGCGTTCAACACGTCGACCGCGATCGTGACTGCCGCCCGTCCTTGTTCATCGAGCTGGGTGATGACGTAGGGATCGCGAAGGCCAGCCGGCCCGTGCCGACGAAGCCACACATCGCGCCAAAGTCCGGTGTTCTTGTCGGGGGGAGAAGGATTCCAATCTACCCAACTGATTGCGAGGTCGCAGGGGAGTGGCGGGATGACTTCGATTGCGAGCGCGTTGCGTTCGCCCCGCCGAAGCTGCTGGGAAAGATCGATCTCGTGGTCGCAGTAGGAGCCGACGAGCTGGTCGCTCGAGGCCACGAGTTGACCGTTGAGCCATACATTCGCACGGTAGTTGATGCCGTCGAGTTGAAGGCCGAGGTAGGCGGGCGCGTCCGCGTCCACCAGAAATTCCTTTCGAAACCACCACGGCGTGGCAAAAGGACTTCCCTCCGGCATTTCGTGGTTCGAGAAGTTCTGTGCGTGTGGTCCTTGACCGGGGATCTGCTTGAATTGATCGCCGAAGAAGGGATCACCGAAGCGACCGTCTTCCACCAGGGCGCCCAGCACGGTGGTGGGCAAGTCGACGGGAAGCCATCCCTCGGTCGACGCATCGAGGGTGGAGAGCGTTTCGCCGCTGCGCGTATCTTCAGCGGCCGAGCGCAGCGCCCATGCCTCGTTGAGGCATACGCGGTCGAGGAGCTTCGTCGTGATCATCGCACCACCACTCCTGCCAAGACCAGATTGGCGCTGTACAGGATGTCCGGCTCGGTGACGGCCCACCAGCCCTTGGTGTACTCGCCTTCCTTGACGAAGCCGCCATCCCACAGATCGCTTTGCTTCCAGTGCCACAAGCTGCCGGCGGCGACGCCCGAGCGCAGGGTCTTTGGATTTTGCCAGAGCAAGGCTTTGGCGGGCGCGCCTGGCGACAAGAAAGACATGTCGGCGTAGTTGGGGCCTCCGATCAGAAAGCCAGGAGGCGGAGGCTCGTGGTTGCCCCACTCCATGTGGTAAAGCCGCGTAGGACCCTTGCCGATGCGCGTCACCATCGAGTAGCCGTTTGGATTGCGACCCAAGACCCAGTGCCATTGATCGCGCGCGGCTTGCTGGTAGGCGGTGCCGTCGGAGGCGAGTTTCGCCGCGACCGCGAGCACGTGCGTTTTCTCCATGAGGTTGGAGTTGTGCGCCCAGTAGTAGTCGTCCGTGGTGGAGGCGCATCGGTAGCCGTCCTGCTTGGCCGATTGCCGTAGCAAGATCTCGGCTCCAGCGAGGACCCGTTCTTTCGCGTAGGCCCGCACATCGGCGGGAGCTTCGCTGTCTTGCGCCAAGGTGATCAGGCCCCAGCGACTGAGATTGGCCCAGGCGCCTCGGATGTGTTTCTCGGGCTTGAGCTCTTTGCTGCCGAAGTAGCTCTTGGCCTTGTCGAGCGCGCCGCTCAGGCGAAAGCTGCGCCACATCTCACTGGCGGCGATGAACTGGGCACCGACCTCGCTGTTGCCGGGCTCGTCGTCCCACTTGGGCTGTTCGCTACCTTTGCCATCGACCTTGATCCGCTCGGGAGTCTTCACCAAGAAGGCCCAGCCTTTTCGGGCGGCGTCCTCGCAGCGTTTGGCGAATGGGGCATCGTGCGGGCGATAAATGCGCGCCGCGAGAGCGAGGACGGACACTGCCTTTGCCGTTGCCGCGGTGCTGACGCCAGCCACCCAGCGGACCGTCTTGTCCTTGTCGGCCGGTCCTTCGGGTGACCATTTCATCACCGCTTCTCGGTGACGAAAGGCGCCGCCGGACTCTTGCATCGAGAGGATCCAGATGAGACCCCACTTGGCTTCATCGAGAATGTCAGGGATCCCGTTGCCCGACTCGGGGATGTTGAGCTTGGCGTCGCCAAAGGACGAGGGCGCCCATTCGTAGGCCATCAACAAGGCCTGCGCGGTTGGTGCCGTCGATGGCACATACATGTCGAAGTTGCCCGCGTCGTGCCAGCCCCCAGCCATCGTCCACTTTCGCTTCTTTTCGGGGTAATCCTCCAGATCCCACCCGACGTCTGCGTGGACGTGTGAGGCGGTAGCCCGCGTGTAGGCCTGATCCTTCCATACGGCGTGGGGTTTCTTGAGCGCGGTTCGCGTGCGCTGAAAATAGAAACTCTTCAGGCCAGCGAGCACCGCTTCGTCGTAGATGTCGTCGCCAATGGTGAAGACATCACTTTTGTGCTCGCCAAGCTCGATCGTGTAGCGACCTGGCGCGGTCAGCTTGCTGAAGTCGACCTGCCACACCGGATCCTTCGAGGCGCGATCGATGCCCTTATTTGCTACCGGTACGCCATCGAGTGAAAGCGCGACCTGGCCCGCGTCGTTCTTCACCACCGCTCCCTTGGGATCGATGTTGAAGATGGCGAGCTTTTGCCAATCGGTCGGGTAACCGACGGTGTTGATCTTGATGGTCGGGACGTTGCGGCCTGGGGCCGCTGGGGCGGCGGTGCCTTGGGTCTGGGGGAGGCCTAGTTCGACGGTGCGGATCCCGTCGCTCGTTGGTGGCTGAACGGTGCCGCTCGCCGTAGCGCCACCGCAGCCGCTCGCGCCCGCAACCACGCCAAGATAACAGGCGGCTCGAAAACGGAATGCGAAAGCGCGACGCTTGCTCGCGGCTCGGAGGGAAAGCTCAACCATGCTCATAATATGATGATGCGACGGATCGGAGTCCGGTTATGTACAATTTCTATACTAAATGTGTACATTTTATAGGCCCTGGGCGCGGCGATAGCTGAGGCACTGCGGATCGCCAGCTTCGACCAGGCGGCACGAAGCGCCGCGGGTGGGGTAGATCGCGCAATCAAGTGGGCGATCATCGATCCCGAGATGCTCACAGCGGCCGTCCGGTTTGGCTCCGAAGCCCTGCATGCCGAAGTGCCCTTCCACCAGGCCGCCGAGGATGTCGGGGCGAGCCTCACGGCGCCACCGGACCAGATCGTCGGAGCTGATGAGGACCCGACCGTCGGAGGCATCACAACAACAGGCGGCGCAGCTGCGGCAATCGAATTCAATCGGTATGTCGGATACGGGGTCCACGATTGTAGTTGACCACGGTTTCCTATGTTCGACCACCGCTTCGCCAACACGTCCAACGACGATGCCCGTCCGTTTCTTATCGAGGGCGTGGTTTGATCTTACTTTCTCTACCAAATCCGTGACGGCTCGGTATGCTCTCGGCGTGATGCGGATCGGAATCGATCTAGGCGGTACCAAGATCGCGGGGGCGGTGTTGTCTGATGATGGCAGCATCCTCGCGAGGCGTCGGACTCCCACGCCGGCTGAGTACCCCCTTACCCTCCAGACGCTCACCACCATGGTCGCTGAGCTCGAAGCTGAGGTGGGACGGAGCTGCAGCGTGGGGATCGGCGTGCCCGGCGCCAAGTCACCTCACAGCGGCCTGATGAAGAACGCCAACAACGCGGGCTTGAATGGACAGCCTTTCGACGACGACCTCGCGGCCGCCCTCGGCCGTCCGATCCGTATGGCGAATGACGCCGACTGTTTTGCGCTCTCCGAGGCTGTAGATGGCGCCGGCGCGGATCACGATGTCGTCTTTGGCGTCATCATCGGCACTGGAACAGGTGGGGGGATCGTCGTGGGCAAGAAGCTCTTGCAAGGAGTGAACGCCATCACGGGAGAATGGGGGCACAACCCTTTGCCGTGGCCTGGCCCGAGCGAAGTGCCGGGGCCTGCGTGTTATTGTGGACGGAACGGCTGCATCGAACGGTACCTGTCCGGTACGGGCTTGCAGGAAGATCACGCGATCGTGGCTGGCGAACGACTCGCCGGTTCGGACATCATTGCGCGTGCCGCCGCCGGGGAGGCGGCAAGCCAGGCCACTCTCGATCGTTACGTGGACCGTATGGCCCGCGCGTTGGCGTCCATCATCAACGTGCTCGATCCTGGCGTGATCGTGCTCGGCGGAGGCGTATCGAAGACCGAAGCCCTGTACACTCTCGTCCCGCAGCGTTGGTCGAACTACGTTTACAGCGATCATGTCGCGACGAAGCTGGCCTGTCACGCGCATGGCGACGACAGTGGCTTGCGCGGCGCCGCGTGGTTGTGGGACGAGCCGCCGTCGGACTGACGAGCCGCCGCATTCGGTGTTTGCCGTTGCGTTTCCTACGACGTGTGCGGCCCAGCGGCTCTTAGCGGGTCAGAGTGACCTTTGACAAACCACGAGGCTTGTCCGGATTGATCCCCTTGCTGGTCGATAGCGTTTCCGCGAACAGTTGACCGGGCACCACCGCACAGATGGGTGACAACCACTCGGGGATCCCTTTGGGCATGGCGAGTCCCAGATCGGCTCGCTCGAGCACCGCCGGCACGTCCGAGATGGCGATGGTCCGCGCTCCACGTTGTTCCGCCACGTCGAGCAGCTCGACAACGCTGTCGTGGCCACGACCTGAAGGCGCCACGAGCATGACCGGAAAATCGCGTTCGATGAGAGCGACGGGACCGTGGAGCAGATCGGCCGAAGAGTAGGGCTCGGCTAGCACATAGCTCGTCTCTTTGAGCTTCAGCGCGATCTCGTGTGCCGTCGCAAAGTTGAATCCGCGACC
Organism: Polyangiaceae bacterium; assembly: GCA_029941785.1. Lineage (GTDB taxonomy): Bacteria > Myxococcota_A > Polyangia > Polyangiales > Polyangiaceae > JAPYTK01. The sequence goes on from JAPYTK010000109.1 coordinate 16,379, forward strand.
GACCACCACGAGGCGGCGGACGTGACCATAGTGGGTCGCATTCCCCATGGTCGTGCTGCAGGCGGCGATCGTCGATTCGACAGCGTTGGGAACCGTCAACAAGGCTTCCCGTTGTTCTCCGTGCCCCGTCATGGCTGCGCTCAACATCGCGAAGGCGAGCAGTTCGGTCGTGTACGTCTTGGTCGCGGCGACCGATTGTTCGCAACCGGCATTGAGTTCGATGCACAGGTGCGCCGCTCGGGCGAGTGGGGAGTCGGGGTCGTTACTGATCGCGAGTGTGAGGCCGCCTTGCTTTCGCGCGGCTTCGATCACCGACACCACATCGGGGGATTGTCCCGACTGACTGACGCCGATCGTGAGGGCCTCTTTCAATCGGGGGGCTGTGTTGTACAGCGTGCAGAGACTCGGTGCTGCGAGAGCCACGCCCAGCTGGTTGTTCACGCCAAACAGGTATTGGGCGTAGCGGGCGGCATTGTCGCTGGTACCGCGCGCGACGATGTTGACCCAGACTGGCCCGAAGGCAGCGATGCGCTGGGCGACTTCGCATACGGTCGGCCAACCCTCGCTTAAGAGCTTCGCAAGTACCTTGGGCTGTTCATGGATTTCTCGGTGCAGCGCTGTCGCTTCCGCCGAGCTCGCGGTGCGGAGTGAAGTACTCGGGGTGGTCATCATGGTCGTGCTCTAAGGTGAACGACAATCCACGCCGCGCGAAAGGCAAAAACGCCAAATGTTATAAAATGAACACCAACTGAAACAAAAAGGTCCATGCGCGGCCGATTAGTGCCATCATTATCACTTAGATGATGGATTGTCGGCATGGTGAGCGGGGGACGAAGAGAGCGGATCGTCGCTCATGGTGTCTGGTGCTGCTGGCCGGCTTGGTCGTCGGCTGTTGGAACACCGAGCCCCTTGATGGGAATGGTGCGGCCGGCGCCGGTGGTGCAAGTGGCTCGAGTGAAACGAGTTCCGCAAACGGCGGTCCCAATGGCACGACCAGCGCCGTGAACTCGGGGAGCAGTAGCGGTGGGGCCCCGGTCGGTTGCGATGGATCCGACGAGGCGGCACATCCGTTTGGTAACCACGCTTTCGATTACGTCGCCGGCAGCATCCTGCCCGACGTCGCTTCGCTCGGCGCGCTCGACCAAGTGGTCGCCGGCGAGTACGAGCAATGGAAGAGCCTCTACCTCAGGGCTGCGTGTGGCGGCTATATCGTCGAGGCTGGGGTTGGGGCTGCCCGGACGGTCAGCGAAGCGCATGGCTACGGCATGATCATCGCGGCGTTCATGGCGGGCCACGATCCCGAGGCGCAGGCGATCTTCGACGGCATGCACAAATATGTCGTTGACCACCCCTCTGAAGGGTCAGGGGACCTCATGGCCTGGTCGCAGGACGCCAGCTGCAACAGCAACCAGGGCGCACGGAGCGCGACGGATGGTGATCTTGATATCGCCTACGCCTTGTTGCTCGCCGATAAGCAATGGGGAAGTGGCGGCGCCATCAATTACCGCGTCGGTAAATTCCGCGCCATGGGCAGGCTAGTCTATACTAACACGCCGCCGACCGGCGCGATGCGCGGCGTCAGCGGCCCCGCAATGTACGCCGCGCTCGAAAACCATATGGATCACATTGCTTTGGAGCTTGGCGCAGACC
>JAPYTK010000110.1 GCA_029941785.1 Polyangiaceae bacterium
TCCGTGAGGGTGGACGAACCGTTGGCGCCGGCGTCGTCACCAAGATCGTCGAATAGACGGTCGTCCAGGAGTTGAATGGTGCCGCGGCGTAAGTCCACGGATCGCGTCGCGGTCACCCTAGCTTGTTCAATCTGTAAGAACCGAAACTACCAAACCAAGAAACGCCGCGAGCAGCGTCTCGAGATGAAGAAGTACTGCCGACAGTGCAACGAGCACACGACGCACATCGAGACCAAATAGCCGCAAGATCCCAAAAGGCAGACCTAGAAGACGACATCAATCGAAGGGGTATAGCTCAGTTGGTAGAGCAGCTGATTCCAAATCAGCAGGTCGGGAGTTCGAGCCTCTCTGCCCCTGCCCAGTCGCCTGAAACTCAACACCGCCATGGCCAAGCAGAAGAAAAAAACGCCGAAGAAGCGCCTACCCAAGGGTAGGCCGCTGTCCGAAGCGATCGCCCGCAAGAAAGCGGCGGCAGCTGTCGAAGAGGCTGCCTTGGATGAGGCGCGCGCTGCCGCTTTCGCGGCCGAAGAAGAAGAGCAGCGCTTGGCTGAGGTTGAGGCAGGGTTGCGCGAAGAAGGGGACGATTCTCCGCTGGCTCCGCTTCAAGGCGAAGTCCCCGAGGATGACATCGACTCGGCCGTTTCGGCCGCGGCTACCGATGATGACTTCGAAGATGACGAGGACGACGCGGACGACGCGGACGACGAGGACGACGCGGAGCACGACGACGAGGACGACGACGGCGAGTGGGAAGACGACGACGAGTGGGAAGACGCAGAAGAAGGGGCGGCCCAGATGGGACACCGCCGCTACGTCATTGCCGGTTTCTTCGCCTTGTGGCTGGTCACGGCATACATCACTGGCAAGGCTCTCGAAATGGCCTGGTCGATGTTCGCCACCAAGGATTGGTTCGTACGCTCTTTGCCGTCACTTGCGGCGGTCCCGTATGAAGGTGAACTGGTCAGCCGTGCCTCGATGTCCCTGGTTGCGGGTGCGGTTGTCGCCGGTGCTGTCGTCTATCGCTACTTCGTGAAGCCGGACGTTCGCCAATGGGCGGACGAGGTCGCCGAAGAACTCTCCCACGTCAAGTGGCCGAACCGCAAAGAGGTGAACAACCACACCATCGTGTGCATCGCCTCCACGGCGATACTCACGTTTTACCTATCGGTACTGGATCGCCTATGGAGCTTCCTTTCCGACATCATCTACAGGTTTGGCACTTGAGCCTTACCGACCATCGGCCAATTGCTGAGAATGACCGTCATGAACATGTCCACCGAAAATACGACCCCGCCCGAAGCTGAAGTGCCCGTCGAGGCACAAGCGGTCGCTGTGGAAGCGGCAACACAGAGCGCTTCGACTTCAGAGAGCGCATCGGATGCGTCCGCCGAGTCCGATACGTCCGACGAAAGCGCGACACCTGCGCCCAAAGAGCGCAAGCTCAAGTGGTACACTGTCCAGACTTATTCTTCCTACGAGAACCGCGTGCGGGACTCGTTGTGTCAGCGGATCGCGCAGCACAAGATGGAAGACATCTTCGGGGACATCTTGGTGCCTACGGAGACCCAAACGGACGTGCTCAAGAGCGGCAAGACGCGAGTCCGTCAAAAGGTGAGTTTTCCTGGGTACATCTTCGTCGAGATGGTGATGACCGAGACGTCGTGGCATCTCGTGAAGGACACGGGCCGCGTCATCGGTTTTCTCGGTGACCAGACCCCTAAGGTCGTGCCGATTGGCGACATCAACAACATGCGTCGGGGCATCATCGAAGGTAGTGCCAAGCCCAAGCCTCGGCTCAGCTTTGCTCCCGGCCAAGAGGTCCGCGTGCTCGAGGGTGCCTTTGCCAACTTCACCGGCATGGTCGACGAAGTGAACAACGACAAGCAAAAACTGAAGGTCATCGTCTCGATCTTCGGTCGTTCGACCCCGGTCGAACTCGATTTTTCCAACGTAGAAAAGCGCTGAGAATAGAACCATGAAGAAAGTCATCGGCCAGATCAAACTCCAGCTTCCAGCTGGTAAAGCAAACCCTTCTCCGCCAGTCGGTCCCGCGCTCGGTCAGCACGGCGTCAACATCATGGCGTTCTGCAAGGACTTCAATTCGCGGACCGCCAAGGACGGCGAGATGACCATTCCTGTGGTCATCTCGGTGTACGCGGATCGCTCCTTTAGCTTCGTCACGAAAACGCCGCCCGCTTCCGTCTTGCTCAAGAAGGCTGCTGGATTGCGGATCAGCGGCAAGCCTGGCGCAGGATCTCCCGAGCCGAACAAGATCAAGGTCGGCAAGGTCAAGAAGAGCGATCTTCGCGCGATTGCCGAGCTCAAGCTCGAAGATTTGAACACAACCAGTGTCGAGAACGCGATGAATACCATCGCGGGTACGGCACGCAGCATGGGCCTGACCGTCATCGAAGGCTGAGTCCTTCGTCACATTCGAGCCAACACGAAAGAAGTTTCCGGTGGGGATGGTCCCCACCACTCCACACCACGGCGCTCCGCTTGGGTCGTTCGTGGGAGGTGAAAGCAACCGTTAGGAGGATTATGCCGAGACAATCAAAACGCACTCTAGCGCTAAGAGAGCAAACCGATGGTACCGACCGACTGAGCCTCGATGAGGCCTGTCAAAAGGTAAAGTCGATGTCGACTGCGAAGTTCGACGAGACCATCGATCTTGCTGTGCGCCTAGGTGTTAACCCGCGCCATGCGGACCAGATGGTCCGAGGTGCAGTGGTCTTGCCCCATGGAACCGGTCAAAAGGTTCGTATCGCGGTCTTCGCGAAGGGTGACAAGGCCAAGGAGGCCGAGGAGGCCGGAGCCGACATCGTCGGCGACGACGACCTCGTTGCCAAAGTACAGGAAGGTTTCCTGGAATTCGACCGCGTCATCGCGTCCCCGGACATGATGGGCCAGGTCGGAAAACTCGGTCGCGTCCTTGGGCCCAGGGGCTTGATGCCCAACCCCAAGGTCGGGACCGTAACGCCCAATATCAAACAGGCGGTCCAAGAAGCCAAGGCGGGGAAGATCCAGTATCGCGTCGAAAAAGCGGGGATCATTCACGCACGCATTGGAAAAGCGTCGTTCGAGGCGAGTCAAATCGCTGAGAATGCAAACGCGATCCTCACTCAATTGGTACGCCAGAAGCCGGCAACGGCCAAGGGCACCTACCTAAAGAGTATCACTATCTCATCTTCGATGGGTCCGGGGGTTCGTCTGGATCCCGCCGCATTCACCGGCAAGGACTCGGAGGCTTAAGTCATGCAGCGAGTACAGAAAGAGCAGGTCATTGCTGACCTGAAGGATCGCTTCGGTCGCATGGTTTCGGCCGTGTTTGTCGATTACCAAGGTCTCGATGTCGAGACGGTAACCGGCTTGCGCGATCAGCTTCGAGAAGCTGACGTGCAATACCAAGTCGTCAAAAACACGCTGACTCGGCGTGCGATTGAAGGCGAGGAATGGGCAGGTGATCTGGCAGACACGTTGATCGGCATGACCGGTATTTCGTGGAGCTATGAGGACCCGAGCGCTGCGGCCAAGATCTTCAAGGAGTTCTGTAAGGAGAACGAGAGCTTGACGATCAAGGCAGGTCTCATCGACGGCAACGTTCTCGACGGCGAAACCGTCAAGAACCAGCTAGCGACGATGCCTGGAAAAGACGAACTTCGCGCCAAGTTGCTTGCCACCATGCAAGCTCCCGCGCAGCAGTTCGTTCGCCAATTGGCCGTTCCGGCGCAGAATTTCGTCTACTTGCTCAAAGCAAAAGAAGAGCAAGGAGATGCTGCGTGATAACCGCTCGGATGCTGCTCTGCGGCATTATTTCGAGCACAAACGTGCAATCGCACACTGTACATCCCCCTGACACGAAAGCCGCTTTTGGCAGCGTCGGGTAAAAAAAAGTCTTTAGGGCAGAACGTTTTTAGATTATGGCGGCGAAGCCGCTTCCAAGGAGTCGATCATGGCTGAAGTAAATCGCGAGCAAGTTGTTGATTATCTTTCCAATCTTCCGGTCATCCAGATGGCCGAGCTCATCACTGAGCTCGAAGGCAAATGGGGCGTCAAAGCCGCTCCCGCTGCCGTTGCTGTCGCGGGGGGCGCTGCAGGTGGTGCTGAAGCCGCCGCTGCGGAAGAACAGACTGAGTTCGATGTCGTCTTAGCCGACATCGGCGGCAAGAAGATCCAGGTGATCAAAGCCGTCCGTGAGATCACCGGTCTTGGCCTCAAAGAGGCCAAAGAGATGGTGGAGAGTGCCCCCAAGGCCGTCAAGGAGCAGGTCTCCAAAGATGAGGCCGAAGAGGTCAAGAAGAAGCTCGAAGAGGCTGGTGCCTCTGTCGAACTCAAGTGAGCGCCTCCTGCGCTCGTCAAGTCCTGGTTACGCGGTCCGCTCGTTTGCGGCGGCCGCGTCCGGGCACCCGTCTTGAGTGACAGCCTTCTGGTCTTCACTCAAGGTACGCTCCTCGCCCGACCGTGCGCTGTGTCGGGGCGGAGCACCCTCAGCCCAACGAGACGTCGTCAGGCTGAATCTTGCGCGAGACGTCGCGCCTTATCCCGAATGACTCGAACACAATTCCCGCCAGCACCGTCGCAAGCATCGCAACGGTACAAACTCGCCACTGCGCCCATTTTGGGTCGGTCTTCCGCATTGCGGTTGGCCACGGTGGCGTGTGTTCGTTCGTCCTTCGGGCTCGCTAGTCGATTGGCAACGCTGCCAAGCGACTGACCGAGGACATTCCGTAATCGCGGCCCGGACCGCGAATGAGGCTCAGATACATGGCTCAGAAAATTCAGACGAACTTCCGCCTGCGTAAGAACTTGGGTTGCGTGCCCCGCGTCATCGAGGTTCCCAACCTCATCGACATTCAGCGGAGCAGCTACGACAAGTTCCTGCAAATGACCGTGCCGCCGAACGATCGTGTGGACGTGGGTCTGCAGGGCGTCTTCCGCTCGGTTTTCCCGATTCAGGACTTCAATGGGACGAGCGAGCTCGTCTTCGTCTCGTACAATCTAGAGTCTCCAAAGTACGACGTCGAAGAATGTCGTTCTCGAGGCATGACCTACGCCGCACCGATCAAGGTGACGACGCAGCTCATGATCTACGATCAAGACGAGAACGGCGGAAAGATGGTCCGCGACATCAAGGAGCAGGAGGTCTACTTCGGTGAGATCCCCTTGATGACCCCGACGGGAACCTTCGTCATCAATGGCACCGAGCGCGTCGTCGTGAGCCAGCTTCACCGCAGCCCGGGCGTTTTCTTCGATCACGACAAGGGCAAGACCCACTCCAGCGGCAAGCTGCTCCACTCGGCTCGCGTGATCCCCTACCGCGGCTCGTGGCTCGATTTCGAGTTTGACCCGAAGAACCTGATCTACGTGCGCATCGACCGCCGCCGGAAGATGCACGCTACGGTGTTGCTCCGCGCTCTCGGCTTCAGCACCCAGGACCTGCTCAACTATTATTACCAGACCGAGACGCTCTACTTCCTCAAGGCAAACAAGTACGAAAAGAGCGTCGACTTCAGCCTCCTGCCTGGCCAGCGTGCCACCCGCGATATCAAGCTCGGCAAGAAAGTCATCGTCAAGCGGAACCAGAAGTTCACGCGCGGTGCGATCCGCAAACTGCGCGAGGCCGAACTTTCCCGGTTGCCCCTCGATGAAGAGGAATTGTACGGCAAGGTGTCGGCGCACGACATCATCGATCCCGAAACGGGCGAGGTCATCATCGAGTGCAACGAGGAGTTGACCGAGGAAAAGGTCGCGTTGTTGCGCGAGACCGAAATCGAAACCGTGGAGGCTTTGTTCATCGACGGCTTGAACGTCGGTAGCTACCTCCGGGATACTCTGATCGCGGACAAGATCGAGACCCAGGATGACGCCATCCTCGAGATCTACCGGCGATTGCGACCAGGCGATCCGCCCACTTTGGATACCGCGCGGCAGCTGTTCCACAATCTGTTCTTCAACGAAGAACGCTACGATCTGTCACGCGTCGGTCGCCTGAAGCTCAACTACAAGTTTTACCGTGACCTGGCCGACGATCAGAAGCCCGCACTCGACGTTAGCGTGCTGACGCCGCAGGATATCCTCGAGACCGTTCGTCATCTCATCGAGTTGAAGAATGGCCGCGGATCGGTGGACGACATCGACCACCTCGGCAACCGTCGTGTCCGCGCGGTAGGCGAGCTGATGGAGAACCAGTACCGCGTCGGTCTGGTTCGTATGGAGCGCGCCATCAAGGAGCGCATGAGCATGTCGCAAGAGATCGACACGCTGATGCCTCACGACTTGATCAACTCCAAGCCGGTCAGCGCTGTGGTCAAGGAGTACTTCGGTAGCTCGCAGCTGTCGCAGTTCATGGACCAGACCAACCCCCTCAGTGAGGTCACGCACAAGCGTCGACTCTCGGCTCTCGGGCCGGGCGGTTTGACCCGCGAGCGGGCCGGCTTCGAGGTTCGTGACGTTCACGCTACGCACTATGGCCGCATCTGCCCGATCGAGACCCCAGAAGGTCCGAACATTGGTCTGATCGCGTCCCTGTCCACTTTCGCCCGCGTCAACGAGTACGGCTTCGTCGAGACGCCCTACCGCACGGTGGCCAAGGCCAAGGTCAGCGAGGAGATCCTCTGGTACTCGGCGCTCGAAGAGGAAGGTCGTTACATTGCGCAGGCGACTGCGCCCATGGACCGCCAGGGCAACTTCAAGGACGACACCGTCTCGGCCCGCTTCAACGGCGACTTTCGGATCGTGCCCGCGGACATGATTCAGCTCATGGACGTGGCGCCGCAGCAGATGGTTTCGGTTGCCGCAGCCTTGGTTCCGTTCTTGGAGCACGACGACGCCAACCGCGCACTCATGGGCGCCAACATGCAGCGGCAAGCCGTGCCCCTCATCAAGACGCACGCTCCGCTGGTAGGTACGGGAATCGAGGGCCGTGTAGCTGGAGACAGCGGCATGGGCATCGTCGCCCGACGCAACGGAGTCGTCGAAAGCGTCGACGCGACGCGCATCGTCGTTCGACCTACGGGTGAGGGCTCAGAGGTGCCGGACATCTATTCGATGATGAAGCACCAACGGTCCAACCAGTCGACCTGCTACACGCAAAAACCGATCGTTCGCACGGGCGATACGGTCACTGCGCGGGACGTCATCGCGGACGGACCCGCGATGGACATGGGTGAACTTGCTCTTGGCGCGAACGTGCTGACGGCGTTCATGCCCTGGCAGGGATACAACTTCGAGGACTCGATTCTCGTGAGTGAGCGCATCGCCAAGGACGACGTATTCACCTCGATTCACATCGAGGAGTTCGAGTGTGTCGCCCGCGATACGAAGCTCGGTAAGGAAGAGGTCACGCGGGACATCCCGAACATCGGCGAAGAAGGCCTCAAGGACCTCGACGCTTCCGGTATCGTCCGCATCGGCGCAGAGGTGAACTCGAGCGACATTCTCGTCGGCAAGGTCACCCCCAAGGGCGAGACACAGCTCTCACCGGAGGAGAAACTGCTCCGCGCCATCTTCGGCGAGAAGTCCGGTGATGTGCGTGACAGCTCGCTAAAGGTGCCGCCCGGCGTCAACGGAATCGTCATCGATGCCCGCGTTTTCTGCCGCAAGGGCCAGGACAAAGACCAGCGCGCACTGGAGATTGAAGATCAGGAACGCGCCCGTATCGAGCGGACGCGCGACGAGGAAATCAAAATCCTGCGTGACTCCTTCTTCTTCCGTCTTCGCGACCTCATCAAGAACAAGACCACCGAAGGCAAGCTCGTCGATGATAGCGGCAAGGTGCTGCTGGCCAAAGGCGACAAGCTGACGCTGGAGAAGATCGCCGAGGTTCCGCGCAAGTACTGGGGCGACATCCCCGTCGCGAACAGCGAAAAGGTGCGGGGGATTCTTCAAGATCTGGAAGACATGGTTCGCACCCGCGAAGAGCACTTCCACGACAAGATCGACCGCCTGAGCCGTGGCGATGAACTCCCCCCGGGCGTCATCAAGATGGTGAAGGTCTACGTCGCCATCAAGCGCAAGCTGCAAGTGGGTGACAAGATGGCCGGCCGCCACGGGAACAAGGGTGTTGTCAGCCGCATCATGGCCGAAGAGGACATGCCCTTCACCGAGGACGGCATTCCGGTCGACATCGTGCTCAACCCGCTTGGCGTTCCCAGTCGAATGAACGTGGGGCAAATCCTCGAGATCCACCTCGGGTGGGGCGCCTATGAGCTGGGCAGGCAAATCGAAGGCATGCTCGAGCAGAAGCGGTCAGCGGAAGAACTGCGCAAGTACCTGACCGCCATCTACAAGGGCGACGAGGAGGCGGAAGAGCTCGTCAAGAGCTTGAATGACGCGGACATGGCGCGACTCGCTCACAAGAGCACGCGGGGCATTCATATGGCGACGCCGGTTTTCGACGGCGCCAGCGAAGCGGACATCAAGAAGGCCCTGAAATTGGCCACCTTGCCCACCTCAGGTCAAGCCGTCCTCTTCGACGGCCGAACCGGCGAAGCCTTCGACCACGAGGTGACGATCGGGATCATGTACATCCTGAAACTTCACCACTTGGTCGACGACAAGATTCACGCTCGTTCGATTGGGCCCTACTCGCTCGTTACGCAACAACCCCTGGGCGGTAAGGCGCAGTTCGGTGGTCAGCGTTTGGGTGAGATGGAAGTGTGGGCCATGGAGGCCTACGGCGCGGCGTATGCCCTACAGGAGTTCTTGACCGTCAAGAGCGATGACGTGCAGGGCCGCACGAGAATGTACGAATCAATCGTCAAGGGCGAATACTCGCTCGACTGCGGATTACCCGAGAGCTTCAACGTTCTCATCAAGGAACTTCAATCGTTGTGTCTCAACATCGAACTCGTCGAAACGGATCGTTCCGACGCCGCTGCCGCGGAGGAAGAGTAAGCCATGCGTGACATCTTCAGCTTTTTCGAGAAGCCCAAAGACCCGCTCTCCTTCAACGCGATTCGCATTTCGCTGGCCAGCCCGGAAAAAATCCGGGAGTGGTCAAACGGCGAGGTGAAGAAGCCGGAGACGATCAACTACCGAACCTTCAAGCCCGAACGCGACGGCCTGTTCTGCGCCAAGATCTTCGGACCGGTCAAGGACTACGAGTGCTTGTGCGGCAAGTACAAGCGCATGAAGCATCGGGGCATCGTCTGCGAGAAGTGCGGCGTCGAAGTCATTGCCTCGAAGGTCCGTCGTGAGCGTTTGGGCCACATCAGCTTGGCTACTCCGGTCGCGCACATCTGGTTCCTCAAGAGCCTGCCTTCGCGTATCGGAAACATCCTCGATATTTCGCTCAAGGACCTCGAACGGGTTCTGTATTGTGAGGCCTACATCGTCATCGATCCCAAGGACACGATCTTGGCTCGCGGCGAGTTGCTGACCGAAGACCGCTATCTGGAGCTTCAGGACGAGTACGGCCTCGATGCTTTCGATGCTGGCATGGGCGGCGATGCGGTTGTCGACATGCTCAAGCAGGTCGACGTCCACGCCCTGGCGGAGCTTCTTCGCAAGGAGATGCGCGCTGCGACGAGCGAGGCGAAGCGCAAGAAGCTCGCCAAACGACTCAAGGTGGTCAGTGCTTTCCGTGAGAGCGGCAATCGTCCCGAATGGATGATGCTGAGCGTGATCCCGGTGCTTCCGCCGGATTTGCGCCCGCTGGTGCCGCTCGATGGTGGCCGTTTCGCGACGAGCGATCTGAACGATCTGTATCGCCGCGTGATCAACCGGAACAACCGCTTGAAGAAGCTACTCGAGCTCAACGCGCCGGAGATCATCATTCGCAACGAGCGGCGCATGCTGCAAGAGGCGGTGGATGCACTCTTCGACAACGGCCGTCGTGGCAAGACCATCACCGGTCCGAACAAGCGCCCGCTCAAGAGCTTGAGCGACATGCTCAAGGGCAAGCAGGGGCGTTTCCGTCAGAACTTGCTCGGCAAGCGCGTCGACTACTCTGGCCGTTCGGTCATCGTCGTCGGTCCGGATCTTCGCCTGCACGAGTGCGGTCTTCCCAAGAAGATGGCGCTCGAACTGTTCAAGCCCTTCATCTACAACAAGCTTGAAGAGCGGGGCTACGTCAACACCATCAAGAGCGCGAAAAAGATGGTGGAGAAGGAGCGCCCGGAGGTTTGGGACATCCTCGAAGAGGTCATCACCGAACACCCCGTCTTGCTCAACCGCGCGCCGACCTTGCACCGTCTCGGGATCCAAGCTTTCGAGCCGGTTCTCATCGAGGGCAAGGCGATTCGTCTCCATCCACTCGTCTGCACGGCCTTCAACGCCGACTTTGACGGTGACCAGATGGCGGTGCACGTTCCCCTGAGCGTCGAGGCTCAGATGGAAGCGCGTGTGCTCATGATGAGCACGAACAACATCCTGTCGCCGGCGAGCGGAAAACCGATCATCAATCCGACGCAGGACATCGTGCTGGGCATGTATTACGCCACGCGCGAGCGTCGTTTCTCCAAGGGGTGTTACCGCCCCGACAGCTTGAAGGTCGACAAGAACGGCAAGATCAGCGGTTTCCTGCGGGGCGTGTTCGCCTCTCCCGTAGAGGTCCGGATGGCGTACGACGCGAAGGAGGTTGCCCTCCACGCGCGCATCAAGGTCCGCGTCTTCGAGACCGACGACGACGGCCACGTGCTCTATGACGAGCATGGCCGGGCGAAACGTCGCTCTGTCGAGACGACGGTGGGGCGCGTGTTGGTCAGCGAGGTGCTGCCTCCCGGAACCAGCTTCGATTACCTCAACAAGACGCTCGACAAGAAGGCTCTCAGCCGGCTGATCGACATCTGTTATCGCCAGCACCGCAACAAGAACACCGTTCTTCTCGCGGACCGCTTGCGGACGATGGGTTTCGACCACGCGATGCGTGCCGGGATCTCGATCTGCATGGATCACATGACGATCCCAGGCAAGAAGGCGGAGCTTCTCGAAGAGGCCCAAGTTGAGGTCGCGCGTGTCGTCGACCAGTACCAAGAAGGGCTCATCACGGACGGCGAGCGCTACAACAAAATCGTCGATATTTGGGCCGGCGTCGCCGATCTCGTCACGGCCGAGATGATGGACGCAATCGGCAAGGAGATCGTGAAGGACCCGGAGACCGGCGAAGAACATGTCGATCCCAGTTTCAACCCGATTTTCATCATGGCCGACTCAGGCGCTCGTGGTTCGACGCAACAGATTCGTCAGCTTGCCGCCATGCGTGGTCTGATGGCCAAGCCCAGCGGCGAGATCATCGAGACGCCCATCACGGCGAACTTCCGCGAAGGGCTCAGCGTGCTGCAGTACTTCGTGTCCACGCACGGTGCACGTAAGGGTCTGGCCGACACAGCCTTGAAGACGGCGAACTCGGGCTATCTGACGCGTCGCTTGGTCGATGTGGCTCAGGACGCCACCGTGACGGAAATTGATTGCGCCACGCTCGACGGGATTCGTGTGACGAAGCTCGAAGAGAGTGGTGAAGTCATTCAACCACTTGGCGAGCGGATCCTCGGCCGCGTCACTCTCGATGACGTGGTCGATCCTCTGACGGCTGAGATTCTCGTCAAGGCGAACACGATTCTCGACGAGGCTCACGTGTCTCGCATCGAGGACGCGGGCGTCGAAGAGGTGATGATGCGAACGGTGCTCACGTGCCAGACGCGTCGAGGCCTTTGCGCGCTTTGCTACGGGCGAGACCTCGCCCGCGGGTATCGTGTCAACATCGGCGAAGCGGTCGGAATCATCGCAGCCCAGTCGATTGGCGAGCCCGGTACACAGCTCACGATGCGCACCTTCCACATCGGTGGCGCCGCGGCGCGCGGTAAAGTCGAAGCGAGCGAACTCAACGCCCGTACTGAGGGGACCGTGCTGCTTCGTCGGGCGAAAGTCCAAACGAGGACGGACGGCGTGATGATCGTCACGAACCGTCACGGCGAACTCATCATCGTGGACGACACAGGCCGTGAGCGTGACCACAACCGACTCGTCTACGGCGCTGAGCTTCGTGTAAAGGAAGGCGATCGTGTTCAGGCAGGCCAGTTGCTCGCCGAGTGGGACCAGTTTGCCAAGCCGATCCTCACGGAGGTTGCGGGTCAAATCGAATTCGGCGATCTCGTTGAAGGCGTGAGTTTCCAGGACCGCGTAGACGAGGTGACGGGTTTGAGCGCCAAGGTGGTGACCGAATCCAAAGCCGCGGACTTGCGGCCGCGGATTTCAATCCAGGATCCCGAAACGGGCGAGGTGTACAAGCTACCCAACTCGGTCCTCGAAGCCCGCTACCTGTTGCCCGTCGGCGCCTACATCGTTGCGCAAGAGGGCGAATACGCCGAGGCGGGCGAGGTCATCGCGAAGATGCCTCGTGACACGGCGAAGGTGCAGGACATCACCGGTGGTCTGCCGCGCGTCGCCGAGCTGTTCGAGGCGCGCAAGCCCAAGGACCACGCCATCATCTCCGAGATCGAGGGCGAGATCAGCATGGGCAAGGACACCAAGGGGAAGCGGAAGGTCATCGTGACGCCGTACACTCCGGACTGGCAGCCCATGCCGGACCAGGCGCGCGAGTACCTCGTACCGAAGGGTAAGCACCTACAGGTACAGGTAGGCGACCGCGTCCATCCTGGCGAGGCTCTACAAGACGGTCCTCCGAACCCTCATGACATTCTCAAGGTCAAGGGTGAGCGCGAGCTTGCCGCGTGGTTGGTCAATGAGATCCAGCAGGTGTACCGCCTGCAGGGCGTGACCATCAACGACAAGCACATCGAAGTTATCGTTCGTCAGATGCTGCGACGGGTTCGAGTCAAGGACGTGGGTGACACGAACTTCTTGATCGACGAGCACATTGAGAAACTCCGTTTCGAGGCGGAGAACGAGCGCGTGCTGGCGAGCGGCGGACGACCGGCTACGGCCGAGTCGTTGTTGCTCGGAATCACGAAAGCGAGCTTGTCGACCGAGTCCTTCATCAGCGCGTCGTCCTTCCAGGAGACCACCAAGGTGCTCACCGAGGCGTCGATCAACGGCAAGACGGACGACCTTCGCGGCCTCAAGGAGAACGTTATCATGGGTCGCCTCATTCCTGCCGGAACGGGGTTGGCCGTCTACAAGCAACTCGAGGTACTTGTCGACCAGCCGGAGACGCCCGACACGCTCGGGATGCCGCTCACTTCCTTCGCCGCAGTGAACGAAGAGGAGTGATCGGGGGGCCGAGTGGCCCGCCGGCGAAAAAGGACGCCGCTTTCTCGCGAGAGGAGGCGGCGTTTCTCATGTCGCTACCCCGCGGCGAATGACGTCGTTATCGACTCGATACGGCCCGAGTCAGCGGCCGTCGATTCGCGTCTTGGTGGTTGCGGGTTGGCGATGGTTGTTTTTGGCGCCGACTTTGCGAGGAAACCGCGTTAAAGTCGGGAGGTGTCCTCGAGCCATCGCGCGACGAACGAGCGAATCGCTCAACATCTGCTTGCTGACGGGCGGATCTCCGAACGGCAACACGCTGCGGCGCTTGACCATGCGAGGGACGGCGAAATCCGAATCGAGGAGGTGTTGCTCGATGCTGGCGCTATCGACGAACCCAGCTTGCTCGAGTCTCTCGCCACCGTACACGGCACGCAGTTTGTCTCGACGACGCGTCTCAGTCGTGCCCGGATCGACAAGAGAGCATTGCGCCAGGTGCCGCTGAACGTCGCGCGCCATCTCGGTGTTTATCCCCTGGTGTTCGACGAAACGAAGAGCGTCTTGGTGATCGCGACTGCGAACCCCGGTGACGAGGGTTTGGTAAAGGAACTCAAACTTGTCGCGGTGGCGAAGCAGATCCGCCTGATGGTGGCTCGGCCGAGGGCCATTCGTTGCGCCATCGCGCGAGCCTACGAGGGGAACAGCGCGCTGTTTCGCGACTTGCTGGCGGAACAGCCAGCCGCGCTGAGTGGAATCGACGCGCCGGAACTGAACCGTGCTGCCATCGTGCCGCCACCCGCAGCGGCGTCCTCCGATCCCGCGGCGGTTCCGCCCTCAGTCGTTCCGTCCTTGGTTCCGCCCTCCCGCCAGGCGCCCTCCTCGTCTTCGTCGCCCTCGTCGAGTCCAAGCGCATCCATTCCCCCGCGACCCGTTCCTCCCCCTCGGTCGAGCCGGTCGGAGGCTCTCAGCGACAAGGTTGGCCCGTCGCTGTTTCGGCCTTCAGCGAAGCCTGCGCCTCGTGCCGAGCCTCAAGAGTCATCGCGGACGACGGGGCAGTTTGAGCTGCCTGCCGATCTGCGGCAGGTGGCGTCGATAACGAACGCGCATACCGTGATTGGTCTCGGTAGCGTCACGCCGGGCGTGGAGTCGGAGCGCGTGTTGGGAGACTGGATATGGCACCGGCCGCACATCGAGCTGCTGCACGTGATGAGCGGTTTGATCGATGCTTCGCGCGACGGGCTGGTGGGGCATAGCGGCGCTGTGGCTCGGCTGGTGCGAGGAGTGTGCGAACGACTCGAATTGCCCCGGGACGCTGTCATTTCTGCGGTGATGGCCGCCCTGCTTCACGATTTGGGTAAGCCCCCACCCGCTCATCTCACGGCCCTTGCTGTGGCGCAGCACGAGCGGCATCGACAGCTTGCCCAGCAGTATGTGAGCGCACCGCGAGAGCTCTTCGCAGCGGCCGAGCTACCCGAGATGACGTTGAGAGCTATCGGTTCGATGTACGAGCGCTTCGAGGGGGGGGGCTTTCCCGATGGACTGTCTGGCGAGGCGATCCCAGTCGAAGCACGTATTTTGGCGGTTGCCGACAGCTATGCCGACCTGGTGTCGAATCCCAACAATGACTATCAGCGTTTGCTTTCGAACGAGGAGGCTTTGGTTGTGTTGAGCAACCAAGCTCCCGCCGTCTTCGACCCCGATGTCGTGCTCGTGCTTCAGGTGGCGACAGGAGGGGAGGGGCTGCTTCACGAATTGCTCGAGCAGCGCCGGGCTGTGTTGGTGATCGATCCCGAGCCGGAAGCGACGGTGATGCTTCAGCTCAAGCTCGCCGAGTATGATTTTGAGGCGCAGGTCGTGCGTACGGTCGAGGCTGCAGGCCGGGCGCTGGCGGCGCGCCGTTTTGCGGCCGTCTTGTGCGAGTTCGACATCGAAGAGCAGGCGGATGGTTTGGCTCTGCTGGAGGGGCTTGGCGATCGGGACGCAGACAGCGTGTGGCTTTTTCTGTCCCGGCGCCACGCGCGTGGAGAGGTAAGAAAAGCCTTCGCGCTGGGCGCGGACGACGTCGTTGCGAAGCCGGTGGATTCGGAACTGTTGTGCTCGAAGGTCGAGCAGTTGGTCGAGCGGCGGGCCACGGGCCGTCCGTCGAGCGGCGTGGCGGGTGCGCTCGGGCAGCTGTCACTTCCAGATCTCGTGCAGGTCCTGTGGCACAGTCGGCGAACGTGTGCGCTTCGGCTGTTCTTCGGGACCGGCTCCGGCACGATCCACATCGTGGAGGGGCGCGTCGTCGATGCTGAGTGCGACGACTTGCGTGGGGAGGAAGCTTTTTATGCTCTTGTTATGCGTGGAGACGCTGGTCGCTTTGAGGTGGATCCTCACGCGGCGCGGCCAACAGAGGAGGCGATCACGGCCGACCCAGAGCACCTTCTTCTTCAGGCGATGCAGCGGCTCGATGAACGCGATTGACGTGCGCGTCCGTTGGCGTGCCATGGGTGTGTCAATGTGGGCCACAGTGAATGCTCGCATCTGATTGAAATGAATAGGCCCAGTGGTGGCACAGTTCATGCTTTGATTGCAGCCGGAGGTTATACGAATGCGCATCAAACACATCCTACGAACAGCATCACTGGCCCTGGCTTTCACCATGGCGGGCCCTGCTTTGAATGGGCCGACCGATGCCACCGCATGCGGTGGTTGTTTCGTGCCTCCAGAGGAAGTCACGCAGGTGACCGGCCATCGCATGGTGCTCAGCCTCAGCAAGGAGCAGACCACGCTGTACGATCAGATCGAGTACGAGGGATCGCCAGAGAGTTTTGCTTGGGTGCTCCCCATCAAGGGGGTCGCAGATATTGGCCTGCTTCCGGACCTCGTGTTCGAGACCTTGGATGCCAGCTCCAAAGTGCGGATCCAATCACCCCCCCCACCTTGTGCACCTTGTGACTTCGGCGGAACGACTGGGGGGTCCGGACCGTCAGCCTCGAGCGCAGCATCGGGCGGAGGCGTGACCGTCGTTGCCCAAGAAGTTGTGGGCCCCTACGAAACGGTGCAGCTCTCGGCCGAGGATCCTGCGGCGCTGACGGACTGGCTTCAGGGGCATGGCTACCAGATCCCCGCCTCGCTCCAGCCCGTGATCGCGGACTACATCAACGACGCGTTCGGCTTCTTGGCGATGAAGCTCGTACCGGGCGCGGCCATCGATCGCATGCAGCCGGTCAGCATCACCACCCCGGGCGCGAGCCCGGCGCTTCCCTTGCGCATGGTCGCGGCGGGCACCGGCGCGAAGACCTTCATCACCTTGTTCGTCGTCGCCGAGGGGCGCTACGAGCCGATGAACTTCCCATCCTTCGAAATCACGGAGGAGGCTCTGATTTGGGATTGGGACACGAGCTCGAGCAACTACAGCAAGCTTCGGGATGCGGCCTTCAAGGCGAGCAACGGCTTTGCCTGGCAGCTCGAGACCTCGACCACCATGAACAAGAGTTCTCTGATGTGGACGCTCGAGTCGGCGATAAATGACGAGAATTTGGTCGATGAACTCGGCTACGTGGGCATGACCCAGGAAGAGGCGCTCGAGGCCGCCGCTCAAGACATCGCGAAGATGTTCACGGGCCTCGGCTCTTCCGCGCGGGTGACGCGCCTGCGCGCCGAACTGAGCCGCGATGCGCTCGGCACGGATCTCGTTCTCGGTGCATCGAATGACCAGGCGATGAAGTCGCGTTTGCTTCAGGCCTCCCACGCCATCGGCACCCCGGATGAATCGCTTTGTCCGTGCGGGCTTCAGGAAGGCGTCATTGCGATAGGGTCAACGGGCTCGGGCAGTAGCGGCAATGGCGGGCCGAGCGCTTCACCCGCGGCGAGCGGTTGCCGTGTGGGCGGAGAGCCCATGCGTGGGTTGGAATGGGGTGCGCTGTTGCTGCTCGCCCTGATGGTTGGCTGCCGGCGCCGCGGC
Organism: Polyangiaceae bacterium; assembly: GCA_029941785.1. Classification (GTDB taxonomy): domain Bacteria; phylum Myxococcota_A; class Polyangia; order Polyangiales; family Polyangiaceae; genus JAPYTK01. Next base: position 17,093 of record JAPYTK010000110.1, read on the forward strand.
GCCAGCGACACGTCACGCCGCGTTTCGGCAAATGAGAACAAGGGAGATAGTCGATGAAGTACGTTACGAAAACTCTTGCGTGCGCGCTTTCCGTAGCATGCCTCGTGGCCTTCGAGCCCGCACCGGCGGATGCATGTGGCGGTTGCTTCGTGCCCCCCAATGAGAACACCCTCGTGACCGGTCACCGGATGGTCCTCAGCGTCAGCTCCATGCAAACGACGCTCTACGACCAAATCGAGTACGTCGGTGATCCGGCTTCCTTCGCCTGGGTTTTGCCTATCGCCGGCCTTGCCGAGATCGGGCTGCTACCCGACGTGTACATCAACCAGTTGGGCTTCGACACGACGGTGAGGATCGCTCGCCCGCCGCTGAACTGCCCGAGCTACAACTGTCCGAGCAACGAAGATGGATTCGGCTCGTCGACGGGGACGAGCGGAAGCGGCGGGGGCAATTCGCTCGATGGGGGCGTGGACGTCATCGCGCAGGAAGTTGTCGGTCCCTACGAAACGGTGCAGCTCGCCGCCGAAGATCCCGATGCCCTCAACAAGTGGTTGATCGATCACGGCTATCAGATCCCGACCGACGTGCAGCCCGTGATCGCCGAGTACGTCAAGGGTGGATCGAATTTCTTGGCGATGAAGCTCGTGCCCGGACAAGGCGTCGACAAGATGCAGCCCGTGAGCATCACGACCCCCGGCGGCAACCCGCAGCTACCTCTCAAGATGGTGGCAGCCGGCACTGGCGCGACGACCTTGATGACACTCTACGTCATCGCGGAAGGCCGCTACGAGCCCAGCAACTTCCCCTCGTTCACCATTCCTGAAGACGCGCTGGTGTGGGATTGGGAC
>JAPYTK010000111.1:0-12840 GCA_029941785.1 Polyangiaceae bacterium
AGGGGCTGGCTCGGCTTTTCCCCTCGGCTGGTGCCGATCCGCAGAAGCGCGCCGTCGAGCAGGCGCTGAGGCGCGGTATCTTCGTCATCGCAGGCGGACCAGGTACCGGGAAGACGACGGTCGTCGTGAAGTTGCTCGCTCTGCTACAGGAGCAAGCCCTGGCGAAAAACGGGTCCGCTCTCACCGTCCGTTTGCTCGCGCCGACCGGAAAGGCGGCTCAGCGACTTGGTGAGGCCGTTGAGGCCGGGCTCGTCGCGATCGACGTGAGCGCCGCCGTGCGCGGTAGCGTGCCGACCAGCGCCTCGACGATTCACCGCGCTCTTGGCTTTCGCCCGCGGACGCCCACCCGCTTTCGTCATGGGCCCAGCAACCCGCTCCCGGATGACGTCGTCATCGTCGACGAGGCGTCGATGGTCGATCTGGGCTTGATGACGAAATTGCTTGAGGCGGTCCGTCCTGGCGCACGGGTCGTGTTGTTGGGGGACAAGGACCAGCTCGCTTCGGTCGAAGCCGGCGCGGTGCTGGGTGATCTGTATGTCGCCAGTCAGTCCATCTCCGCCCTCGGAGAGTGCGTGGCGCTGTTGGAGCACAGCTATCGATACGATGCGGATCGCGGAATTGGCGCCCTCGCGCGTGCGATCCAAGCGGCCGACGCCGACGGGGCCATGGCGGCCTTCGGTACGTCGGAAGTACGCCTGTGCCCACCCGACGAGAAGCTGCTGCCGAAAGGCGCCCTGTGGCAGGAAATTTTGGCCGGCTTTCGCCCTTGCCTCGAAGCCAGCGATCCTCATCAGCGCCTCAGCGCTCTCGCGGACTTTCGGGTGCTCTGCGCCCATCGGCGTGGCCCGACTGGTGTCGAGCAACTCAACCCCCTCATCGTTCATCGACTCGCCGAATCCGGTCTCATCGAGCCGCGGGGGGCTCACTTCGACGGCCGGCCCATTCTGATAAGAGAGAACGACGCGCGCCAAGGGTTGTTCAATGGTGATGTAGGGATCATCTGCCGCGACGAGGGGCGCCTGTGGGCCTACTTTCCGTCCCCCGAGGCCAGCGGTGTTCGTCGTTTCGCTTGCCCGCTGCTTCCAGCCCACGAGACGGCCTTTGCGATGACCGTCCACAAGAGCCAGGGGTCGGAGTTCCGAGCGGTGGCTGTCGTCATGCCGTCGCGGGTCTCACCCGTCGTGACCCGTGAGCTGATCTACACGGCCATCTCGCGTGCGCGCGAGAGAGTCGTGGTTTACGCAGAGGAAGCCATCGTTCGCGCTGCGATTGCGCGACAGGTCAGGCGCAACTCGGGCCTCGAAGCGCGTTTCCGGGTTGGGCTGCCGGCCGAGCGGTGACATGATGCCCCCGCTCATGCGGATTGCGCTCTTGTATCCACCACCGTGGAAGGTACCTGCGGCCGGGAAGACCCCCGACCCGATCGATGGTCCGCCCCAGGACTATCTGCCTGGCGATCTGGACGGCGATTTTTATCAGACGCCATACGGGCTCTTCACGATTGGGGCGCAGGCTATCCGCGCCGGTCATCAAGTGAAGGTGATCAATCTCTCGAGCTTCGTTTGGGAGGACGTGGTCGAAGTCGTCAAGCAACTCGACGCGGACGTGTTTGGTATGTCGTGCTGGACGGCGAATCGGCGAGGCGTGGCCTTGGTGGCCGACCAAATTCGGGCGCACCACCCCAAGGCGCATATCGTTGTCGGAGGACCTCACGCGAGCCCGCTCGCGCGAGAAATGCTTCAGCACCACGCTGCGATCAACACCGTGACGCAAGGCGAGAGCGAGCTGACTTTTCTGGAGATCGTCGAGCGAGTAGCAGCGGGCCAGGGCATGGAGGGGCTGGCGGGCGCGGTGTATCGGACCGGGGGCCGAATCGAGAAGGGACCGAGCCGTGGATCGATCGACGATCTGGATACGCTGGCCTCGCCCCATGACTACTTCGACACGCACATCATGATGACCTCGCGCGGTTGTCCTTGGGCATGCACCTTCTGTGGGGCGGAGTCACAATGGGGCAGGGGCTTTCGCGCCCACTCCGTCGAGTACGTGCTCAACGACCTCGAGAAGATCGTCGAGCGCTTGCCTGTCAAGATGGTGATGATCAAAGACGACACCTTCACCACCAATCGCAAGCGGGTTATCGAGCTGTGTCGGGGGATCCGTGAGCGAGGCATCGAGTTTGCGTGGAGCTGTGACACGCGCGTGGATTTACTTGGCGAAGATCTCTTGCGGGAAATGCGTCTAGCAGGGTGCGAGCGTCTCAGTCTAGGCGTCGAATCCGGTGCACCCGCGATCCTCGAGCAGGTCGACAAGAAAATCACGACCGACGACATCGTTTTATCTACCGAACTCGCCAAGAAGTATGGAATCTCGGTTCGCTACTTCATGATGCTCGGCAACCGCGGCGAGACGCACGAGACCTTTCAGCAGACACTCGATTTTCTCGAACGTGCCAAGCCCCACGAGTACATCTTCTCTTGCTTGTCGATCTACCCGGGCACCCGCGACTTTACCGATGCGGAAGCGGCGGGATGGCTCGACCGAAAGGTGTTCTTTTCCGAGCCGTTCCAAGAGCTCAAGACCCCTTTCGATGCATCCGACGACCTGGTGGAGGCCATGAACGGGTGGTTTGCGGACCATTGTGGCTTGCAGCGAGTGTTTCGGCCGACGACCAAGGAGCGTCGCGACACGCTGGCGCTGCTCCCTGAGCACGCCGGCTCGCATCTCGATCTCGGTGCGGCCTTGTTGGAGGAAGGGGAGTGGCAGGAGGCGGAGCTGTCGTTTCGTCGCGCCCTCGAGTTGGGACATGCCTTGCCGGGGCTCGTCTTGAATTACTTGGCTTGCGTGGCGGTTGAGCGGGGCGACTACGACGCGATGATGGATCTCTACAGTGAAGCGGCTCGGCGGGACCCTCAGCACGCCCTGCTCATCCGAAACGTGAATGCGGCGCGCGCGTGGTTCAAGAAGGATGCGGCTTCACGCGCAGCGAAGCTCGATCTCGTCGCTGGCCATGACTTCCAGCTTCTGGAGCGGACGGCGCAGCCGAGCCTGCCCGGACCCTTGCCGGTTGACTTTGCAGACTTCAGTCGGTCGCCGGAGCCCATTGAATCGCCCTCGAAGGTGGCCGCGGTGGGCAGCAAGAAAGCCCTCAAGACGCGAAAACAGCTGAAGGTGCTGAGCTGACGCGCGAACGGCCGCCCATTCATTCTAGGTAGGTGTAAGACTTCAGCCCTAGCTGGTAGCGCTCGATCAGCTGATCGCCTTCGGCGAGCGTCATGGCCTGCCTGCCCACCGCCACCTCAATGTTTCTCTCGAGGCGTTTCAGCAGGTCCTCAGCGGAGTAGTTGACGTAACGAAGGACATCCTCGACCGTGTCTCCGCGAAGGACATCCTCGATGACCTGTTCGCCGTCGTCGTTCAAGCAAATGTGAACGACATGCGTGTCGCCGAAGAGGTTGTGCAGATCGCCCAAGATCTCTTGGTAAGCTCCAGTGAGCATGATGCCCAAGTAGTAGGGCTCGTCGTTCATCGTGTGCAGCTCGAGCGTGGTCTTCACATCACGGGGCGAGATGAAGGACTTGATCGCCCCGTCGGAGTCGCAGGTGATGTCGGCGAGGATGCCTCGCTCTGTGGGCTCTTGATCGAGCCGATGGATCGGCATGATGGGGAAGAGCTGATCGACAGCCCAGGCATCCGGCAACGATTGGAACATCGAGAAGTTGCAGAAGTAGGTGTCACTCAAGATCTTGTCGAGGAACTTCAGCTCTTCTGGGACGCGCGTGAGCGATTCGCGCAGGGTGGCCATGCGCCGACATGCGGACCAAAACAAGCGCTCACATCGGGCACGTTCGGTGAGGGAGAGGTGGCCAAGGTTGAAGGCTTGCAGCACCTGGTCCTTGTATTCGAGCGCGTCGTGATAACATTCGCGAAGGTTCTTGTGACCAACCGTTTCGCAGACCTCCCAGAGATTGCGGATGAGCGCATGCTCGTGTTCTTGGGCGGGCTCGGGCGTTCGATCTTGGGCTTGGGAACTGACTCCGATCACGTTGACGACCAGGACGGAGTGGTACGCGACGACGGCTCGGCCCGATTCGCTCACGAGGGTGGGATGGTCGATTCCTTCGGAGTCACACGCGTCCTGGACGGTCGATACGATGTCGTTGGCGTACTCTCGAACGGAGTAGTTCATCGACGATTCGAAGTTGGTTTGCGAGCCGTCGTAGTCCACGCCGAGGCCCCCGCCGACGTCAAAATGGTCGAGCTTGTCGCAACCGAGTTTGGCCAGCTCGACGTACATTCGAGAGGCCTCACGCAGCGCGTCCTTGACCGACCGGATCGCTGTGATCTGCGAGCCTAGATGGAAGTGGAGCAGCCGGAAGTCATCGATCATCTCCCATTGCTTCAACTTCTGGACCGCGCGCAGGGCTTCGTCTGCAGAGAGACCGAATTTTGCCCGATCGCCGGTTGAGCTTTCCCATCTGCCGGCCCCCCGGCTGGTGAGTCGTACGCGGATCCCTACACAGGGTCGCACGCCGAGTCGACGGCTGACCTGTTTGATCTTGTCGAGCTCGGCCGGCTTCTCCACCACGAGCACGACCATCGGTCCGAGCTTTGATGCGAGCAAGGCGGCTTCGATGTAGGCGACATCCTTGTAGCCGTTGCACACGATCATCGCGTCGGGGTCGTCGAGCATGGCCATGACCGCGAGCAGTTCCGGTTTCGAACCCGCCTCGAGGCCGTAGTGGTCATCTCTTCCCAAGCGCGTGATCTCGTCGACCACCTTGCGGGCCTGGTTGACCTTGATGGGGTAGACCCCGCGGTACCTACCCCGGTAGCCATAATCTTGGATGGCCGTCTGGAAAGTTTCATTGAGCAGGCGGAGCCGCGACTCGAGCAGGCTCGAGAAACGCAGCAAGATGGGCAGCTGGACGCCCCGCTGAACGAGTTGGTCAACCAAGGCTTTGATGTCGGCGGACGTCGTGTGGTGCTTCACGACGAGATGACCCTCGTCGTTGACGTCGAAATAGTCGCGTCCCCAGTCGCGCACTCCATAGGTGTCGAGTGCGTCTTTGATACTCCAGCGGTGGAGTTGGTCGTTCTTCGGCATGGGCTGCTCGGGTCGAAGTCGGCGGAGCGTAGAGCCAATCAATCTTCGTTGGCAAGCGTCACGAGCGTATCGAGCAGTATTTGAATGCCGGCGGTGCAGGCCTCCGGAGTCGAGTATTCTCGTGGATTGTGGCTGATTCCATCGAATTGACCGGGGACGAAGATCATCGCTGCAGGACAGATCGATGCGAACTCCTGGGCATCATGACCCGCTCCGGAGAGGATATCTTCGTGCTTGATCCCGGCCGCCACCATCCGTTCAGCGATGAGTGTGCGCACGCGCTCGTCAAAGGACACGCTGGCTGTGGCGGCGGTTTCGCGGCCGGTGATCTCGACGCCGAGATTCTGGGCGATCCCGTCGAGCCGAGCCCTGAGTTCTTCGCAGGCGCGCGCCATGGCTTCGTCGCTCGGGTTTCGCAGATCGATGGTGCAGCTTGCGCGGCCGGGGACGACATTGACGAGGTTGGGCCTGAGAGTGATTCTCCCGATCGTCGCTCGCATGCCTGCTCCGTAGCGACCCGAGGTGATCATCTCGTCCAGTGCGACTTGGATGTGGGCGATCGCACGGCCGGCGTCGCGGCGGAGTTCCATGGGCGTCGTGCCCGCGTGCGCGCTCTTGCCCCGGATCGTCAGTTCGCGCCAATGGATGGCTTGGACTCCGGTGACGACGCCTAGCTCCATCCCTCGCGCGTCGAGGATCGGTCCCTGTTCGATGTGGCACTCGACGAAGGCGTGAGGTGGGTCGAGCCGCGGTCGGGCGGATCCCCGAAAGCCAATGCGGGACAGTTCTTGGCCTACGCTGATTTCGTTCGCATCACGAAGGGCCAATGCTGTGTCCAGCTCGATGCGTCCGCAGGCGGTAGCGCTGCCGAGCATGTCGGTTCCGAAACGCGAGCCCTCCTCATCGGTGAAGAATCCGATTTCGATCGGTCGACGCGTCGTGACGCCCGCCCCATTGAGGGTGCGCACGACCTCCAAGGCGCCGAGCACGCCGAGCGGGCCATCAAAACGGCCGCCCGTCGGTACGCTGTCGATATGGGAGCCGCTCATCACGGGGGTAGCGTCGTCTTCTCGGCCCGCTCGTCGACCGTAGGTATTGCCAATCGCATCCACGCGGACGGTGAGCCCGGCCTCCTCGAACCAACGCTTCACGAGTTGCCTGCCGGCGCGATCGTCATTCGTCAAGGCGAGCCGGTTGACGCCCTTGAGCCCGGTGCTTTCTTCCTCGTACGATCCGACGGCTCCGAGTTGCTCGAGCGAGTGGCACAATCGTGCACCGTCGATGCGAAGCTCAGGCATGGTCCCGCGTCTCTTTTATCGTTTCACCGAGCGATTCTGCCAGCGAGGCCTTGAGCTGATGGAAGTGTTCGGCCGGTACATCGTTCATCGCGTTTTGAATGCGCTCGACGATGCCTCCCAAGTCCTCTTCCTCTGCCGATTCCGTTCGCTCGACGACCTGACGCAGGACGCTGTCGTCCCCTTCGCGCATATTCGCGAGCTGATCACTGAGGTAGCGGACGAGCCGCTGCAGGCCTTGGCGGGACTGATCGAGACCGGCCTTGAGCGCCGTCGTGATCGGTGAGGATGCGATGGGTACGTCCTTCATGACCGCGTCTACGGCTCGCCGAAGCTCGCGTGCATCGTGTCGTCCGGACGGGGCGCACCAGCGTTGCTCGAAGCTGCAATTGAGCAACCACCCGTGATGGTAGTGTTTGCTGGCTTCGGACAGCATTTTGCTCGACGTGAGGAGCAGGAAGACCTTGCGGACGATGAAGCGAACCGGCAGCAACAACGCGCCTCTGAGGATCCCGGCGGCGGTCGTCGCGCGCGATTCGTCGGCCAGGGCGTGGATCTCATCGGTCCAGAGCTTGAGTCGATGTACTTCGGCGAGCTGCCTGACCATCCGGCGACGGAGATGGCGCTTGGCGGCTTCATCTGCAAGCGGTAGCGGAATGAGCGCCGTGAGAGCGATGAGAACCGAATGAACGACGAGAATGCGTTGGGTGACGCCGGCGTCGTTCGGTCTGTCGCTCTCGATGGTGTCGTTCATATCAGACACGCAGCTCTCGAGTCGTGGCTCGCCGGCGCGGGTGGGCCTCAGTTTTACACACGTGGAGACTTATTGATCCAGTCACTTAGGCCATGAATACGTCAGTCCCCACGCATTTGAAACGTGAGTCGGCGAAAAGTCGTTGAATATCGTAGCTGATGTAGGGTATATAACTACTGCGCACTACACTGTGCTGCGTGGCCCGACATTTGCATCTGGCAGCGTGGTAAGGTGGGGAGACACTCTCCCGAGGGGTTTTGGAGGCGATGATGTTTAGTTCGATGCGGTCTTGGTTCTCGCGCGTGGCGGCGATCAGCACAGTGCTGTTGGCGGCGAACGCTTGTACTGGCGTCGACGCAACCGATGATGACGGCAGCAGCGGCTTGAGCACCGGCTCGGGCCCGGGAAGCACGCCCTACAACGAGGACGTCAATTGTGAGAGCGACACCGACTGCATGACCGGTGAGGTTTGCGGCGCGGGCGTTTGCCAGATGGACCGCTGCGCGGAGAAGTTCCAATCCCTCGCGCCGATGGGGAACAACCATTACTTCGGCACGGATGGCGAGCTCGCCATCATCAGCGACGACACCTATGTCGACGGTTTCGAGCCCAGCTCTGAAGGCTACCTCAACTCGTGGAACCTCGAGCAGTATGGCGGCAAGGTTGTGGACGTAGCCGGCGGCGACTTCACCGGTGAGCGCCCGCAAGGCGTCGCCGTCGCGATGGAGTTCAGCGACGTCGTGCGCATTCGGCAGGGAAGCCAGATTACCGAATTCAATGTTGCGATCTGGCCTACAGCCATCGCAGCGGGTGATGTCGACGCCGATGGGCTCGACGAGGTGATTGCTTTCGCCGAAGACGGCACGATCTCGGTGTGCCATGTCGACACCAAGATCTGCCAGGCCGCGAAGCTTCCGGGCGCCAAGGGCAAGGACGTTGCCGTCGCGGATGTCGATGGCGATGGTTATGACGAAGCCGTGTTCCTTTTTGAGAAGAACGACAAGAGCGACATCGTCGTTTGGAATATCGATCACGAACTCACCGGCGACAAGGAGAGCAAGGGCTGGGAGTTGAGCTTTCCCGTGCGGGCTCTGTCGGCCGGGCGATTTGTCGCCGATGGTCCGGAGTCCGTCGTCTTGCTCGAGGACCGTGGTTGGTGGGGTTTCAAGGACGACCGCGTTCACATGTTTTCGACCACCGCCGAGGAGATCACGCTCTCCAAGGACGTGAACGGCGAGACGCTCGACGTGGCGGTAGGTGATAGGGACTCTGACGACCTCGATGAAATCGTCATTCTTCGTAAAGACAAGCAGTATCAGGTCTTGAGTTTCGCTGACGCGACGCTGTCTTCCGAGGGCATTTTTCCCGTCACCGTTGGCAGCAAGGCGACGCGGCTGAGTATCGTCGACTGGAATGGCGATTCCGCCTCGGGCAGGCTCGTCGAAGGACCGAAACTGGTCTCCGGCGAGGTCGTACCTCTGGCCATGCTGAACTTTCCGCCGTACCCCGCGAAGGTCGCGAAGGGCGCACTCAATGCGGGCATTGCAATGGGCAACACCGAGAGTTCCGACCAGAGCGTGTCGGAAACCGTTGCTCTCAACCTGGGACTAGCGGTTGGGTATGGCGTCGAGACGCCGGTCTTCAAAGCGAAGGTCACGGGTTATCTCAACAAGAGTTTTTCGAACACGAAGACGCTGACCAAATCGGTCGCCATCGGCCAGAGCTTCGCCGCATATGCCCAGCCTGATTTTCATGGCACCGACTACGCACTCGTCGTTCTGTCGTGCGGGTGTTTCCATCGCTACAGCTACGTGACCGAAGATCCGAGCTTCCGTATTGGTGGGTCAGGGCAGACCGTCGATCTGTTCATCCCCGTCGGAGGTCAAACGACCTTGTGGTCGACCAAGCGCTACAACGCGATGGCCAAGGCTGTGGGTGGCCTGCCGATCATCGAACCGAACACCAAGATCGGCGTGATCGATTCCTTCCCCGGAGAGGCCAAGACCCTGACCGGCGCGCCGATCCCCGAAGAGGACCTGGTGTTCTTGGATACGCCCCTGTACCAGGCGAGCGATGTGGGGTTCACGGGCTTCAGGTTGTCTGCAGCTGAGAGCGAAACCAACGCTCTCGCGGAGAGCACGACCATTGGCGTCAAGGGCTCTTTCGGCGCCGGGGGCGTCTCGGTGGATGCCGATGTCGGGCTTGGCTTTACGCAGGGCTACTCGGTCAACATTGGTAAGTCGACGCTCTTCACGGGTCGGATCCCACCGATTCCGGATGATCCGAAAACGCCCGAAGACGAGTACAAGATTCATCGCTACGCTTTCCAACCCGTTGTGTATCGTGAGCACTATGTCAACGCGCAAGGCGAGGACGCGGGATTTTACGTCATCACCTACGCCGTCAAATAGTGAACGGACGGTGATCGAATCATTATCTGTCCGGCTCGGGTCGAGTTGAGGCTACACTGAGCGAGACATGCGGCGAGCGTCTCGGTTCATCCTCTCAAAGTGGTTTCGGTGCTTGAGCCTGTTTGCTTGCGCGGCGAGTGCCGCGAGCTGCGTCGAGCCACTGCCGGTAGGCGAGTACGGAACCTTTCGGTACGTCGGCCAAGTACGAGGCAGCACGCCTCTCAATTTGCTTCCACCGATCGCGGATCGTGAGGGCAATGCGTACGTGCTCTACGGCGACAAGAACGCACTTCTTGAGGTTCAACTGTTCGTGGGCCACGCCGAGGGAGGCTGGTCGGGGGGATGCACGATTACGTTTGGCAACGACGTGGGCGCTCACGGTTTTGTGGGCAAAGGCGAGGAGCGCGCGTGGTACTGGTCGGGCGAGTCCTTGGTCAAGTCCTCGGGTAGGACCGGCGGCTGCAGTCCTGTTCTCGAGTTCGATCCGGCCTCCGGTGCACGACTGAATTTTCGGGCCGTCGTACCGTGGGTCCGTGAGACTCCGTCGCAAACGATCCTGCTGGCATGGATTCAGAGTTTGACCGATCCGGTGCCGTTTCAGGCGGTCATCGATCTCGAACAGGGGGTCTACACGGAACTGCAGGAATTCTCTCCCAGGGAGGCCGAGAACCTCGTTGTCATCGGCACGGGTGGGGATCGCGATGCGGCTGAAGGAGTGGTGGTCGTTCGCTACACCCTGGACGGGCAAGTACGTACCGAGGCGCGTTTTATCAATCAAAAAGGTCAGACTGTCGAGACCAAGGCTCTGCCCTCGATGGACGACGTCCCAGAATATGGGATAAAGGGCTTCTTCCAACGAAGCGATGCAGGCCTCTACGCCGGCCTCGACAGCCAGGGTCAGGTGCTGGCCTTCGACCGCTCAGGCGGAAAACGTTCCGTCGTGACAGGCATGACGCCGGTGGGGGTTCATCTCTTTCAGGGTGAACATTGGCTGGTTGGGACGGAAAACGATCAGCCTGTGATTGCTCGTCTCGATGACGATGGGGGGATCGGCAAGAACAAGGTCTGGAAGGCGAGTATTGACGCGGCCAAAGAGCTCAAGGGCACCATTGATGTCCTCGACGATCGCTCCCTGCCAAGCAGTCAAATCGAGTGGAAGAACGCGCGCACCGCGATGGGCCCCTTCCCCTTCGTCCATGCGCACACGCTCGACCGCTACGCTGACGGGACGACGACGTGGTTGGTCGCTGGGCCGAGCTTCACGGCATCTGGCGGTGAGGAGCGCACGGCGATCGCGCACGCTCCGGTTGGAGTGAGTTACCCATGAGTGTGCCTCGCGCCTGTGTCGGGTCCGGCGTCGTGGTGACGCTCGCGCTGTGCTCCGCCGCGGGGTTCGCCGTCGAGGCGCCGACCAAGCCACCTACGGTGACGGCACCGGCGCCTGCCGCCAAGCAAGATGCCGAGTCCCCACCGGAAAGACCGCCTGCAAAAGTTCGCGTTGGTGGTTATCTCAAGCCCGGCGCCGGTATCCGCTATCGAGCCGACGCTCTTCCGAAGGACCGGCTGGATTATGGTTTCTCGGGCGGGGCTGGCCTCAGTGTCGTGGCCGAGCCCTTTCCCTACTGGAGTGGCCAACTGAAGTTGCAGTTCAGCTCCGAAGTTTTCAGTGCCGTGACGGGCGTCCAGCTTTTCGACTTGGGCGGCGATGGCCGACCGGATGGGCTCGTGTACACCACCAAGGCGGTCCCCGGTGTGACCTTGCGCGAAGCAGCGGTGAAATTCGAACCCACACCGCTTTTTGGTTTGCGGGCTGGTGTGATGCGGATCCCGTTCAGTTTGCAACAGCAGAGCGCGAACACGGGACTCATGTTTCCGACGCGCGCGCGGCCCAACGAGATCTTTCTCAGCGGCGCTGATTTTGGCGCGCAGCTTCGTACCCGGATCAAGGACGGTCGTGTCATCGCTTCGCTCGGCGCGTACAACGGCGACAGCCTAGGGCTGCAAATCGAGAATCAAACGGCGCGGGGCGTTGTGCTCTCCGGCCGGGTGGACGCCAACCCTCTTGGTGACTTCGCGCTCCAAGGCGGGGACCACGCGCGCGGGCCCTTCCGCTTCGGCGTCGGCGCAGGCTTGTTGTTTCGACCCGCTACACTTTTCGATGAGCGCACGGGTACCGAGGAGAAGTCGTTTCAGGACTTGCGGATCAGCGGATCCATTCGTGTTGCCGCCCGTGGGTTTTACTTCGCGGCCGAGTACTTACGTCGCCAGCAGCTCGACGATTACTCTGGTCGTGCGCACGTGGCCGACGGAGCTTATGCGCAAGCCGCGTTCTTTTTTCCGCTGAGCAGGAGCTTTGCCGTCGAGCCTATCCTTCGAGCTGGTTTCGTTCACGAAGATCAGACTTTTGATCCACGGCTCACGGGCTACACCGATGCGGGGATCAACGTGTTTCCCGTGGCGGACGCCGAGCGACCGAGCGATGTCAAGGTGACGGTCCAGTACCTCGGGGAGCGCCGTTTTACTGAACAAGAGGACGCGCACGGCGGAGCACTCACGCTTCAGCTGCGCTTCTGATATCATGCCTCTGTGACACGCTTGCAGATCCATTGCGCGTTGGGACTCCTCACGGCGCTGTGGGGGGCTTGTTCGGTCGTGGAAGAGCCTAGCGATGACGATGGCCGTTTCGGGCAGCCAACGGCGTCGACCGTCACCACGGCCCAGCAAGGGGTCGGTGGTTCGTCTGTGGCGGACAGCGGCGCGGGTGCATCGTCGAGCAGCACCGCCTCGAGTCAAGGCGGAGCCAGCACGGTGACCGGAACCGCGAGCTCCACAATCGGAAGTGGTGGCAATTGTCCAGATACGAACGACGAGCCCAACAACACCGAAGGATCTGCGACCAGTCTAGGCGTCTTTGACGATTGCGATGAAACGGGCGTCACGGTCAAGGGTGTCCTGTCGGGCAGCGATGTCGATTGGTACACCTACGACGGCAAGGACAAGTTTGGCTGCATCATGGAGCCGTCGCGCGCCGTATCGACGAATCAACAGGTGCGCATCTGCAAGTTCTTCGACTGCAAGGGCGTCTCCCTCACCTGCCCGTCTGGGACGAGTGACGATACCTCGCCCAACGGCTTCCCCGGCTGCTGTTCGGTGAATGGTTTTACGGTGGCGCCTGACTGCACCGGCGTGAGTGACGACGCGACAGTGTACATACGGATCGACAAGCCTCCGAGCTTCCCCTGTGTGAGCTACGATTTGTCGTTTCACTACTGA
>JAPYTK010000111.1:12940-17781 GCA_029941785.1 Polyangiaceae bacterium
TGAGATCATGACACGATGGATGCGGCGTAGTGTGAAGTTGTCGATGTTTGGACTGGTGCTGCTTGCCGCAGGGGCATGTGGCATCGAGGTCACGCCGGTCGTGAAAAGCACTCCTTCAGCGGAGGCGGGTCAGTTGCCGCCGATCAGCGGAGGAAGCTTGTTGGTCACGCGCGACGGGGTCTTCGCGGTGGCAGGGGATGCCGATAGCGACCGAATCATCGTTTGGTCGATCGCGGCAGAAGAGCTCGCATTCGAAATGGATCTCGAGGCGGGCGACGAACCCGGTCGTATGGTGGAGGGCGCAGCTGGCGTGGTGCATGTTGCGCTTCGGCGTAGTGCCTCGATCCTGCGCCTCGATATCCCTAATCAGTCATCGACCCGCCGTCCTGCCTGCCCCGCGCCCCGCGGTTTGGCCTTCGATGCCGGGACGAACGAACTTCATCTCGCCTGTGCCGGCGGCGAGTTACTCACATACGATGCAGCGGGCGCGGCGGCAGCTAAACGCGTCTTGCAAGTCGGTCGTGACCTGCGCGACGTCATGGTGCGCCCGGGGGGCCTCCTTCTGACTCAGTTTCGCTCTCCGGCGCTCATCCAGATCGATGCGGCTGGTGAGATCCAGGGTCGCCAGACGCCGCCCGTGTTCAAGGGCGAACATCTCCAGCAGTTCTCGAATCAAAACGGAACAGCGCTCTTCGCGCCTACGGTGGCGTGGCGGACGCGATTGTTGCCCGATGGGCGCGCGGTGATGGTCCATCAGCGGGCCATGATGGGTGAAGTTGGAATTCACCCCGAGCCCAACCAGCCCAAGGAGGTCCCGTCATCGTCCTACGGAGGCTCCGTCGCGGCGGAGTTCGAGTGCCGCCCGCCGATTGTTCACGCGGCCGTGACGGTGTTCGACGCCGACGGGCAGCCTTCCTCAGAGGATTTGCCGCTCACGAGTTTTGGTGGCTTGCATCGCGCGGTGCTTCCCGTCGACTTCGCGCTGAGCGCGGACGGTCAATCGATCGCGATCGCGGCGACGGGAAGTCGCACCGTGAAAATCATCGGGCAGCACGCGGTCTCGACGCGCGACGCGTCGCACAATTGCCAGGCGCTGGGAACCGATGTGCAGATACCGGGACAACCCATCTCCGTTGCGTTCACAGCCGATGACGATGTTCTCGTGCAAACGCGCGGCCCGGCGGCCCTGTGGCGCATTCGTCAGCCCGGTGCACAGGTGGAAATGCTGTTTCGATTTCCGGGCGAGAATCTTCGGAATTCGGGGCATGAGATCTTTCACAATCGCGCGAGCGAACACTCGGACATCGCATGCGCATCGTGTCATCCCGGCGGTCGTGACGATGGCCACACGTGGAATTTCTCAGAGCTCGGATTACGGCGCACCCAATCGCTCGTCGGTGGCCTGCTCGCGACCTTGCCCCTTCACTGGGACGGCGACATGGAGGACGTGAACCAAATCATGGATGAGGTTTTCATCGAGCGGATGGGAGGCGACCAGCCTCACCCTGCACGTCGTGCGCAATTGGCGCTGTGGCTCGATGGTTTGCAGCCGCTCGATCGTTGGGCCGCCCTCGATCGTGACGCGGTCAAGCGAGGCCAGTCCTTGTTCAACGATCCGGTTGTCGCGTGTGCTTCTTGTCACAGCGGCGCGCGATACACGAACAACAAGACAGTCGATGTGGGCACGGGTCTGGCGCTCCAGGTCCCGGGGCTCCTCGGGATAGGGGATCGAGCTCCGTACATGCATGATGGTTGTGCACCCGACTTGGCTGCTCGGTTTGTCGGGAATTGCGGCGGGGGAGATGCGCACGGCAAAACCTCGGATTTGAGCACTGCGCAGATTGGCGATCTCGTCGCCTATCTCGAGACGCTCTGAACGGCTGAGACGGGCCGCTGCGGCAGCCCGTCCGCACGGCTAAAGCTAGGCACTGGACCGTCGAGCTGTTAAGGATGGTGGCATGAAAGCTTGGTGGGTTTTGGTCATGGTCGCAACACCCGCGACCTTGGTTGCTGCGTGTGGCGAGGAGAGCAACTGTCCAGCGGCGGCAACGACCGTCGCTACGGGGGCAGGTGGTTCTGGTGGCGCGAGCGGGGACATCTGCAATGTCGGTGATTGTGATTTGTGCCTGGCAACCAGTTGCGCGCGGGATGCGTGCGCCGAGCAGGTTGAGGCCTGTGACGCTGACGTCAAGTGTGCGGGGTTTCAGGTGTGCATCGCGGGCTGTGGGGACATGGCTGAGCCGGAAATTTGTGCGGCGGATTGCATCGCGAAGTTTCCAGGAGGCGAAGCCTTGGCGGGGGAGTCCTGGCTGTGCATGGTTTGCGACACGAACTCTTGTTTTGCTGATTGCGGAGGCTCAGATGTTTGCGACATCGACGCCACGGGGACGGGCGGCGGTTCGCCCACGACAACTGGAGCGGGTCCCGCGACGACCGGCGGCGGGGGGATGGCGTCGACCGCGACCGCGACGAGCGGGGTAGGTGGAGCCGGCGGTTCGGGCGGCTTGGGCGGCTTGGGCGGCAGTGGCGGCAGTGGCGGTTGAAGTCGGCCGCGCCCCGCATCGTTGATTAGATCGCGGCGGCCAAGCGACGAAAATACAAAAAAGTGACGCCGCACTCCCCGAAGGAAGCGCGGCGTCTCAGTTCTCGGTCGGACGGCTTTAGCCGATGAGCGAGAGCGCGAGCTGCGGAGCCTGATTGGCTTGCGCAAGTACTGAGGTACCAGCCTGCATCAACACCTGGGACCGCGCGAGTTGCGAGGTTTCAGATGCGATGTCCACGTCACGAATCGAGCTGTTGGCCGCCGACAAGTTGGTGCGCATGGTCTGCGCATTGGCGATGGCTTCAGAGAGACGATTTGTGGCCGCACCAAGCGAGGAGCGCTTGGTTGACACTGCGGTGAGGGCAGCATCAAGCGAGTTGATGGCTGCGGTGGCGTTGGTCGCAGCGGCTCCCCCGACGTTGACGCCACTCAGTCCTAGCGAACTCACATCGATACCGCCGAACGAAACCGAGATGGTGTCGAAGGAGGTGGTATTGATACCGACTTGGAACGTGACGTCCGCGGAGGTACCTGCGAGTAGCTCTTTATTATTGAACTGTGTGGTCTCTGCCAGGCGATCAATCTCACTCTTCAGCTGCTGGAACTCGGTGTCGATATAGCTGCGGTCGGTTGAGGTAAGATCGCCGTTGGCGGATTGCACGGACAGTTCGCGCATGCGGAGGATGATCCCACTGATCTGGTTAAGACCACCTTCCGCGGTGTTGGTCATGCTGATTGCATTGTTTGTGTTACGTTCGGACACCGTGAAGCTACGGATTCTGGATTTCAGACTTTCGCTGATACCCATTCCCGCAGAATCGTCCGATGCCTGATTGATCCGGAAACCACTCGACAAGCGTTGGAAGCTCTTTTGGAGCGCAGCTTGCGAATTCCCGAGATCGATTTGTGCACGAAGCGAAGATACGTTGGTGTTAACGACTAACGGCATGGTGAAACTCCTTCTTAGAGTTGGTGTCCCCTCGCCTTTTGACTAGGCGGTTGCGGGACAGGGGCCGTCTTCAGGCAACAATCATTGCTGCTTAAAGAAGACGAACCTCGATTGACGTTTGTTCCTTTTCTGAATTGGGTCATATCAACGCCGCCCGACATTCCCCTGTCGGGTGACGCTGCTTACGGTCCGCCTTTGGCTCGAAAGCCAAGAGCGCCCGAAAGTCCTGTTGTGTGTTGTTGTGTGGTGTTTTCTGTGGTGGTTTAAGCGAGCAGCGCGAGCGCGAGCTGGGACGACTGGTTGGCTTGCGCGAGGACGGATGTGCCGGCCTGCAGGAGTACCTGCGAGCGAGCGAGGTTGGCGGTTTCAGATGCGATGTCCACGTCACGAATCGAGCTGTTGGCTGCCGACAGGTTCGTACGCATCGTCTGCGTGTTGGAGATCGCTTGGTGAAGTCGGTTCGTTGCTGCGCCGAGTTCTGAGCGCCGGGTCGAGACCGATGTGAGGGCCGCGTCCAGCGTGTCGATCGCAGTGGTCGCGCTTGTCGAGGTTAGGCCGGCCACGGAGATGCCGCTCATGCCGAGTGAACTCGTCGTGACGCCACCGAAGGTGACTGAAATCGTGTCGAAGGTGGTGGTGTTGATACCGACTTGGAACACGATCTGGCTCGACGTGCCGGCCAACAACTCTTTGGTATTGAATTGTGTGGTCTCTGACAGACGATCAATCTCGTTTTTCAGTTGTTGGAACTCCGTGTCGATGAAGCCGCGGTCGGTGGACGTGAGGTCACCGTTGGCGGATTGCACGGCGAGTTCGCGCATGCGTTGGATGATTCCACTGATTTGGTTGAGACCACCCTCGGCAGTGTTCGTCATGCTTACCGCGCTGCTGGTATTGCGCTCGGCTACGGCGAAGCTTCGGATCCGCGCTTTCAAGCTTTCGCTGATCGCCATCCCTGCGGCATCGTCTGCGGCCTGATTGATGCGAAATCCACTAGAGAGTCGCTGAAAACTCTTGGCGACCGATTGCTGGGTGGCGGAAAGCGACGTCTGGGCGCGAAGCGATGAGACGTTCGTATTGATGACTAAGGGCATGACAATGGCTCCTTCTTAGAGCTGTTAGTTAGGCACCATGTCTGTTGTGCAGAGTCGTCCCCAGTGACGGTCATCGAGGCCGTGAGGCGATTCGATGACGACAAACCGGTGGAAGGTAGGCCGTGCAGGCGCTTGCGTCGTCGTTTGGCTCGAGACCTCGAGGATGGACCTGTGGCGTCGAGTGAGGGTGGAGGCTCTCTGTATGGAGCTGTGGCGTAGGAGCCCGGTGGAGGCTCTCTGTATGGACCCGTGGCGT
>JAPYTK010000112.1 GCA_029941785.1 Polyangiaceae bacterium
GCTCTCGGGTGCTCGACCCGGTGCAGCGTAACGAATGCGATCGCACTGTTGTTCCTCGATGAGCCCGACGAGCGCCTCGTCGCTCTCCTCGACGAACTCGATGCTCGCTGCCCACGGGGCCGTCAACCCGTCGATGAGTTCGATGGTCGCCGACTGTAGGCCAGCGGGATAGCTGACCGTCATCCGGCAGCCCGCGGCTTTCGCGGCGCATGCCCGCGCGAAGATCTCGAAGGGCGTATCCTGCTCGTGGATGCGTAGCCGCAGGGACGCGACCGGAAGGTAGCGTCGGATGTTGTCTTGGCCGACGAGCAGAAAGTGATCGTGCTCTCGGGCGAACTCGTCCCGGCTGGCTGCGTCGTAGCGGTCGATAGCGCCCAGCACCCGCTCGGCCTGGTCCAAGGGAAGCCCGGCTTCTTCGCCCTTCGCGATGCGCGAGGCGATCGCTTGCTGCAGGG
This sequence comes from Polyangiaceae bacterium, assembly GCA_029941785.1. GTDB lineage: Bacteria > Myxococcota_A > Polyangia > Polyangiales > Polyangiaceae > JAPYTK01. The sequence continues at coordinate 456 of JAPYTK010000112.1, forward strand.
TCTGCAGCTCAGGGCAGGCGAGCTGCCGCCCGGGCTCCTTTGAAGGACTCGGCCCGTCTTCGAAATCCATCAGCTGCGCGACGTAGTTGGGACCGCCGGCCTTGATACCCGGGCCGAAGGCACTCTTTCCCATTCCGCCAAAGGGCTGTCGGAGCACGATGGCGCCTGTCGTGCCCCGGTTGATGTACAGATTTCCGGAGCGGATTTGCTCGCGCCAGATCGCTTGTTCCCGACGATCGAGGCTCTCGATGGCGCTGGTGAGGCCGTAGCCGGTCTCGTTGACGATCGCGATGGCCTCGTCGAGATTGTCCGCTGGGATCACGGAGAGCACGGGCCCGAAGAACTCCGTCATATGGCTGTAACTGCCGCGCGCCACGTCCCACTTGATCGCCGGCGAGTACAGGCAGGGGTTGCTCTCGAGGTTGCGCGCCATGAGGGCCCAGCTCTCGCCGAGTTCGAGCTCCTTCAGGCCCCTGACAAGAGCGCCACTGGGCTGGTGCGTCAGTGGCCCGATCATGGTGTCGAGCTTCCAGGCAGAGCCGACTTTCATGCTCTTGACCGCGTCACATAGTGTCGTGCGAAAGGACTCTGATTCGTACACTTCGCGCTCCAAGACCAACAAGGATGTCGCAGAGCATTTTTGTCCGGTGTGGCCGAACGCGGCGTGAAGCACGTGCTTGATCGCCAGTTCGCGGTCTGACATCGAGCTGACGATGGTTGCGTTCTTACCGCCCGTCTCCGCCAAGAGGTTCATCGTCGGGCGCGCAGCGAGCATGCGCAGAGCGGTGTCCGTTCCGCCCGTGAGGATGACGACGTCGGCGATATCGGAGGCGACCAGTTGAGCGCCTCCCGTACGGCCCGAACAGGGGACGAACTGCAGCGCTTCCTTGGGCACGCCCGCGTCCCAGAAGCACTTGCACAGCTCGTAGGCGACGAGCACGGTATGTGAGGCGGGCTTCAGAATGACGGTGTTCCCAGCCGCCAGCCCGGCGCTGATCCCCCCGCATGGGATGGCGACCGGGAAGTTCCACGGGGGGACGACGACGACCACGCCCTTGGGCTTGCTCTGCAGACCTTCGGTGGCTCGCCACGCCCGGGCCGACGCCGCGTAGTACTCGACGAAATCGATGGCCTCCGATACTTCGGGATCGGTCTCCGAAATGAGCTTGCCAGCGTCTGCGAGCGCGGCGCCGATCAGCTCGCCACGGCGCATGCGAAGTTGCTGAGCGACGCGGGCCATGATCGACTCGCGCGCGTCGGAATTCATGGTTCGCCAGCCGCTGGGATCATCGGCGGCGCAAGCGAGCGCCCGATCGATGTCCTCGGTCGATGCCTCGAGATAGCGACCAACCACGACCCCGGGCCGTGAGGGATCCTGGCACTCCTGCCCTTTTCGCCCCTCATGGATCTCGTCGCCAGCGATGACGAGTGGGATCTGCGCGGCGCGCTCGCCATGCAGCGGCTCCCATCGGGCGATGATGCGCTCTGCCCAGCGTAGGTTTTGCTCCAGCGAAAAATCCGTGTCGGGCTCACCGTCGAAGTCTTCCGCGCTGGGGATGGGCCGAAGCTCAACGTCGCTCGCCCCCCGATCTTGGTTTCGACGGGGGCCGCTCGACAGCGTTTCGATACGCGTGAAGCTCGCGAGGAATTGTTGCTCGAGATGTTGCCATTCCTCGCTACCTACTTCGATCTTGAAGGCGTGCCGCAAAAAGTTCTCGGGCCCGGTGTTCTCGTCCAGTCGCCGGACCAAATAGCCGATCGCGTTGACGAAGTTTTCGCGGCGCGTGGCCGGTGCGTACAGCAGCATCGAGTCGGCGATCTCACACAGGGCCCGGCGCTGGTGATTGGCCATGCCCTCGAGCATTTCGAACTGTACTTGCTTGAGCACGCCCCGATCGTGGGCGAGGACCAAGGCATACGCGACCTCGAATAGATTGTGCGAGGCGACCCCGAGTCTGACCGCAGCGATCGTTTCCGGCTCAAGCGCGGCGTGCAGCATACGCTTGTAGTTTGCGTCGGTATCGAGCTTGTCGGAAAACGGTGCCTGTGGCCAGCCGTGGAGTGAGGCCTCGACCCGCTCCGCCTCCATGTTCGCCCCTTTGACGAGCCGGATGGTGACCGGAGCGCCCCCGCGCGCCACTCGCTCTCGGGCCCAGTCGTTGATCCGTTGCTGAGCGAGGAAGGAGTCGGGGACGTAGGCTTGAAGGGCGATGCCGGCGTTGACCTGCTCGAGTCCCTCGCGGTCGAGCGTGTCCATGAACGCGTCGACCGTGATGAGCAGATCGCGGTACTCCTCCATGTCGAGATACACGAGCTTGTCGAGCAAGCTGCCGTCGGGCTGTTCGAACTTGGTCTTGGCCGCCGCGCGGTAGAGCAGTTCGAGTCGATCGCAGAGGATCTTCTGGGCGTGGGTCCGGCTGATCGGTGTGATCTGCGAGTACAGGGTCGTCGCCTTCACGCTGAGCACTTCGATCTCGGGTCGTTGAAGGGCGCCGATGTAGTGTTTCAATCTGGCGCGGGCGTCGTCTTCGCCCAGAAGTGCTTCGCCGAGGTAGTTGACGTTCATGCGCACGCCGCTTTTTCGTCGCTCGGTCAAGTACTCGGCGAGCATTTCATCTTCGGCCGGCAGGATGACATTTGCGGTTTCGGAGCGCATGCGTTCCTTGACCAAGGGCATCGACACGCCGGGCAAGAAGCTGCCAAAGGACTGAAACCCCTTCAGCATCGCTCGCTCCATCGTCGAGAAGAACCGAGGGATCCCCTGAACATCGAGAATGTGCGTCAACTGGTCGGCGGCGCGCGAGGGCGTCTTCGCCCGAAACGCTTGATCCGTCATCTGCATGAGCGTGGCTTTGTCGTGCGGGCTCTGGACCATTCGCTCAAGTTCGGCCTGCTGCCGTTTTTCTTCGGGGCTTTGCAGGGACGTGCCCCGCGCCTGCAGATGGCGGGCAAGCTGTACGGCTTTGTGGATCGCGGGTCTGTCGTCGCTTGCGTCGTCGATCGCGATCTCAGCGAGCAACTCGGCGAGGCGGTCGGTAGGGGTCATGGCGAGCAGGTTGGCGCTGACTTCTCTTCGACGCAATCCCGCTGTGATCCTTTCAGCGTTGTCGAAGCGCGGAGGCTGCGAGGTACAGCTGCGCCGCTCGCGAGGCCGGCGAACGGCTCAGTCTGGCACTTCGTGTGGTCGGAACTGCGAGACGGCGCTGCTCATGTTCAACGCATTCATGATTCGCCCCGCGTCGCTGTCGCGGCAGGCGATCCAACATCTTTCACTTTCGCTCGTGTTCCCGGGCAGGCCGGCGAAGCCCGCGGCGGCCGCTTCGCTGTCTGACATCATCTGCGCGCCGGTGTCGGTCCGGGTTTCCTCGCTCAAGATCCCTTGGTCAAAGGACCCCTTGTCAAAATACACTTCGAACAAAACCATGACCGAATGGTGTACCCGTCGCATGGTCGGCACAAGGGAATGCTATTTGGATGGCGCCGCTGCCGCGCGTCGTGATCATGCCAACCGAGCCTGTCTGATGCGCCCCCACAGTCGCTGTTGAAATGATTCGCCTTTTTGGCGCATCACATTGCGCTTGACCGCCACCGGTCGGTCACCTAGCGTCAGCCCGCCCACCGGTGGCGACAGTGCAGCTATGTGTCGAGATTGAATCAGGAATATTGACCTGAAAACCCACGACTGATGCCCGAATACACCGGACAAGTTACGCACGTTGAGTTGGCCAACATCCCGCTTTGGCTCATCGCGCTATTTCCATTCGTCGGTGCGGCGATCAATGCCATCTTCGGCCGCAAGCTTCAGGCGAGCGACTGGATGTCGGATTTCGCGAAGAAACAGCACATCGGCAGCCCCGCAGTGAGCGCGGTCGCCATTGGCGCGATGCTCCTCGCCTTCTGCATCGCCTTGGCGAATTTCATTCAGCTCGCGACGATCGAGCAAGCGGGTGAGCGCTACTTGCTTTCGCACGCATGGCAGATGGTGCGGATCGGATCGCTCGACATCAATTTCTCGTTTGCGATGGATCCGCTCAGCGGAGTGATGACGCTCATCGTCACCGGGGTCGGCACGCTCATCCACATCTATGCCGCGTCGTACATGGAGACGGAGCCTGCCTATTGGCGCTTCTTCTGTTACCTCAACCTGTTCATATTCTCGATGTTGTTGCTCGTCCTCGGGGACAACTTCATCGTCATGTTCTTCGGTTGGGAAGGCGTGGGCCTGTGCAGTTATCTGCTCATCGGCTTCTGGTACAAGGACTACAAAAAAGCTAGCGCGGGCATGAAGGCCTTCGTCGTCAACCGCGTCGGTGACTGGGGCTTCATCTGCGGCATGGCGCTCCTCTTCTGGGGCTTGGGCGGTGCATGGTTGGCGCATACGGGCGAATACATGCCCGACTTCCGGGCGCGTTTCATGGCGGTAGGGGTCGAGGCGCTGCCCCCGAAAGCGGTCGGGCATCACGGCGATCATGGCGCGGAAGGCGCGCACGGTGAGGCCAAGGGGCACGCTGCCGCGAAAGCCCACGCGGAAAAGAAGGGTCACGATGATGGCCACGGTCACGGCGCAGGCGACGGGCACGGCCACAAGGGTCACGATCACGCGGCGCACAAGGGGCACGGCCACAAGGGGCACGACCATGCACGTGGCGGTCACAAGGGGCACGACCACGCACGTGGTGGTCACGGCGTTGCCGGGCGTCTCAATGCCCGGGCCAAGGCGCGCAAGCTCGAGGCGGAAATGATCGCGGATGCGGGCAAGAGCGGCACGCTCACCATGACCACGCATCCCGGCTCGCTGGTGTATTTCGGCATCGACAACGCCGAGCAGCTCGCAAGGGCGAAGCTTCCGAGGTGCCGGGATCAACTCAGCGCCAAATGTTACGCCGAGACCCCGTTCATCCGTGCCAAGATCGGGGCTGGTTTGCACCACGTGGCCATCGTTCCCGGTGCGGGCGCGGTGATCTCGGGTGATGGCATCGAGGTCGCGCATCTTCGTTTGCGCGTGCGGGCCGACAAGGACACTCTGATCGCGCCCATCGGTCCGACGCTCACCTTCCGCGAACTGCACGATCAGCTCGTGATCGAGAACGGGCAAGGCCAACAGTTCTTGCGCAAGGCGCTCGAGAGCAAGACGGTGTGGGGAGGCATGGGCCTCATCACGCTCGCCTGCCTGTGCTTTTTTGTCGGCGCAACGGGCAAGAGCGCGCAAATTCCTCTGTTCGTGTGGTTGCCCGATGCCATGGCTGGGCCGACGCCCGTCTCCGCGCTCATCCACGCCGCGACGATGGTTACCGCTGGTGTGTACATGATTGCGAGGATGAACTTCCTGTTCTCGATGTCGCCGACCGCCAGCGGAGTCGTGGCCACGGTCGGGGCGCTGACGGCTCTGTTCGCGGCCACGATGGGCTTCTTCCAGTACGACATCAAAAAGGTGCTGGCCTACAGCACCGTGAGTCAGCTCGGCTTCATGTTCATCGGCGTAGGTGTCGGTGCCTATTGGGCCGCGGTGTTTCACCTGATGACGCACGCCTTCTTCAAGGCTTGCTTGTTCCTCGCCTCAGGCTCCGTCATTCACGGCATGCATAACCTCATCCACGACGAGGATGGCGCTCAGGACATGCGGAACATGGGAGGCCTGGCTGCGGTCATGCCCAAGACGGCCCTGACGTACAAGATCGCATGCATTGCGATCACCGCGGCGCCGATCCCCTTGTTCGCGGGTTTTTGGTCGAAGGACGAAATTCTCTGGATGGCCTTCAACACGAACAACACCGGGTTCATGCCGGGGTGGCTGATCTTCGCCATTGGTTTGATGGCTGCGCTAGGCACGTCGTTTTACATGTGGCGTAGCTACTTCCTCACCTTTGAGGGGAAGCACGCGCACCGGGCCATCAGCAAGAAGGTCAAGGAGTCGCCGTTCGCGATGACCATCGTTCTGCAGGTGCTTGCCGGCTTGTCGGTCGTCTCCGGTCTGGTCCTCGGCATCTCTCAGCACCTCATTCCGCAGCTGCCCGACACCTTCTCCGACGCGCTGTTTCAGCAGTGGCTCCATCCGGTCACCGCGCACAACGTCGCCAAGATTGGCAACGCAGGCTGGAGCGCGATGGTGATCTTGATGGCCATCAGCGTCGTGGGCGCCATCGGCATGTGGGGCATGGCCTGGTGGCTCTACGGAAGCGAGCGAAACAGCAGCTGGTCGAAACTCTACATGTTGCCCCGCGTCTACCGTGAGCGAGGTCTGTTCCGTTTGATCGCGTGGTTCTTCGTGGACCGTGCGCAACGGGACAAGGACTGGGCGAAGCTTCATGCGACCGTGGCACACAAGACCTGGGACCAGTGGGAGCAGGGCCTCCCCGGTTTCCAGATCATGCACAACAAGTACTGGGTCGACGAGATTTACCAGGCGACCGTTATCAAGGCCTTCATGAAACTGCGGCTCATCCTGGCCGAGATGGATCGTTGGATCGTCGACGGCTTGGTCAACGGCGTAGGCGTGCTGACGCGCTTGCTCTCACGCGTGGCGGGTCTCTCCGACAAGCATGTCGTCGATGGCGCGGTCAACGCCGTCGGCTACGGCACGCTCGAGGCCGGCAACAAGCTTCGTGCGGTGCAGACGGGCCGCATTCAGAACTACATTTATGGGATTCTGGGAGGCGTGGCGTTCTTCTCCGTCATTCAATACTTCTTCGGCGGATGACTCACTACGTCTACGACAGGTGATTGGGCTTGGCGGCTTTTGGGGCCCAACCAGACTGACAAAACGAATCATGTTCAAGCAGCTCACAAATCAAACGAAACGGTTCTGGTCCGCGGCGCTCCTCGCGTTGCTGGCAACTTTCCTTCTCGCGGCAGGCGCATTCGCCGCCGGGGTACCTGGCGCGGAAAAGGCTGCGGCCGTGGCGGCGCCGGCGGGAAAGCTTCATGTCTCCCCGGAGAAGGGGGCCGGTAGGCTCGAACTTCGCTCGGTTGGCGAGGGCGTCTACAAGGGCAACTTCGTCATCACCAACCAAGGTACCGGGCCGCTGAAGGTCGTCCGCGTCGTGGCGCGCACCTCGGCTCAGGACCCTCGCTTGCCCAAGGGCGTCAGCGTCAGGTGGGCTGGCAAGGCTGTGAGCTTGGCGCCGCAGCAGTCGCAAACAGTGCAGGTCACCTGGTCGAGCGCCGCGACTCGGGCGCAGCAACTGTTTGGCCACGTCCTCGTGGAGAGCGACGCTCTCGCTGCCGACGGAACGCCCGGACGCGCTGCCGCGATTGGGATCCACGCCGAGAAGTTCAGCGGGCCGCTCGCTTGGCTGTGGTCACACATCTTGTCGATCATGGTGTTTTTGCCGTTGCTCGGCGTGGTCGGAATGTTCGTTGCCCACCTCATGGGCTACCGCGACGACAAGAAGCTGCGCCTCGGCGTGCTCGGTCTGATGGGGGCCAACCTTGCTCTTGCGGCAGGCCTCTACCTGAAATTCGATTCCAGTTTCATCAAGGTGCATGGCAACGATGGCTACCAGTTCATGGAGCGCGCGGTCTGGGTTCGCTCGTTGAACATCGAGTACTTCATCGGCATCGACGGCATCTCCGTCAGCATGGTCTTGCTCACCGCCCTCATCTCCTTCGTGGGTGTGCTCTGTAGCTGGAGCATCAACAAGCAGATGAAGGGCTATTTCGCGATGTACTGCCTGCTGGTGACCGGCATGATGGGCACCTTCGTCGCGCTCGACCTGCTCCTGTTCTTCGTGTTCTGGGAGGTCATGCTCTTGCCGATGTATTTCCTCATCGGGATCTGGGGCGGACCACGCCGGCAATACGCGGCGATCAAGTTCTTCATCTACACGCTCTCGGGCAGCGTCTTCATGCTGCTGTGCTTCATCTTCTTCTACTTGAACGGTGATCCGACCTACCTCGTCGATGGTCAAGCCGCTGCCCACTCGCTCGCCATACCCGAGTTGAGTCGGATGGCGTGGGCGACCAAGGGGCTCACCATCTTAGGGATAAGCGCGGTGAAGTTGGTCTGGGTGTGGCTCTTCATCGGTTTCGCGATCAAGATCCCGATGTTCCCTTTCCACACCTGGCTTCCTGATGCCCACGTCGAGGCGCCGACGGCCATCAGCGTCATCCTCGCAGGAGTGCTCCTGAAGATGGGCACCTACGGCATCATGCGAATCAACATGACCATCTTGCCGGAGGCGACCCAGTGGGCGGCGCCAGCGATGGCGGTGTTCGGTACGATTGGCATCCTTTACGGCGCCTTCTGCGCGATGGCGCAAAAGGACCTCAAGAAACTCGTGGCGTACTCCTCGGTGAGTCACATGGGCTTCACCCTCCTCGCCTTGGGCTCCTTGACCCCGATGGGGATCGAAGCCTGCATCGTTCAGATGTTCAACCACGGCCTCATCACGTCGATGCTCTTCACCTTGGTGGGGGTCGTGTACGACCGCGTGCACACGCGCGACCTCGACAAGTTCGGCGGACTCGCGAGCGAGATGCCCCTTTACACGTCGTTCATGGGATTTGCCTTCATGGCCTCCCTCGGCCTTCCTGGTCTGAGCGGCTTTTGGGGTGAGGCGATGACCTTCATTGGGGCCTTCCCACGCTACCGCGTACTCACGATCATCGCCGCGACCGGCGTCATTGTCACCGCCGCGTACCATCTGTGGGCGTTGCAGCGGATGTTCCTCGGCAAGTTTCGCGAGGAATGGCGCAAGAGCGACTACCTCAAGGACTTTGGCGGAAAGTTCCCCGAGATCAACAAGCGCGAGCTCGCGAGCGTGGCCCCCTTGGCTGTGCTCGTGTTGGTTCTCGGTTTCTACCCCCGGCCTCTCCTCAACCTGATCGATGCCGGCGCAGCCGAATTGCACCGCATGATCGACAAACCGGGGCCGACGCAAATCGCTCAGCTCGACGAGCGCCCCGCGCTACCAGAGCTCGCTCAAAACAAGTCCGCGGACCAAACGAAAGCCCGCGCGAAGCAGGAGACTGCACGCTAGGTTGCCGCTCACGGCGCAAAAGGCATGACCATGCAAACTCTCTCGATGCTCGCATCGGCGGCAGTAGGCGCACCTCAAGGCGCGCAGGCTCTCAGCAATCTCGGAAGCTTGGAGTATTATGGTCCTGAGATGGGTCTCATCGCAGCGGTGCTCCTCATCGTGGCGGCGGATCTCATCGTCAAGGAACACCGCACCAAAGTGCTCAGCGTGGCCGGTATCGCGCTTGCGGCCCTGGCGTATTCGGGAGGAAGTTCACTGAATTTCCTCTTGTCTGGCGTCGAGCCGCAGCTCTTGTTTGGCGGGCTCGAGGGGGGGGGGACCGGGCTCATCGTCTTCGACGACTTCACGCACGTCTTCCGCGTTTTGTTCGCTGTCGTGTCGGGTCTCATCGTTCTGTTCGTCGTTCCCGGTATGCTCGACGAAGGGGCCAGCACTGGCGAGCGCCACAATCCAGGCGAGATGTTGATGCTCCTGATGGTGCTCACGCTCGGGATGAACATGATGGCGGCGAGCTGCAATCTGCTCATGATCTACCTGTCGATCGAAACCGTCAGCGTGATCAGTTTCGTGATGGCGGGCTTCAAAATCGGCGATCGCAAGAGCAGCGAGGGCGCGCTCAAGTACGTGATTTACGGCGGCGTCGCCTCGGGCGTGATGCTCTACGGAATGAGCTGGATTTACGGTCTCACCCACTCCTTCGATCTCGGGGAGATTTCCGTCGCACTGAGCGCGATGCAAGCCAAGAGCGGCACCTTCCCTGAGGCTGCTTTCATCGGCGTGGCCTGCATGTTGGTAGGTTTTGGCTACAAGGTCAGCGCGGCGCCCTTCCACATGTGGACGCCCGATGTCTACGAAGGCGCCCCGACGCCCGTGACGGCGTTTCTGTCCGTCGGGCCCAAGGCTGCCGGAATGGCCGTACTGATTCGTTTCTTTGCCGACGGTCTCGACGCTTCTTCGGCGTCCGACGCGCCGTGGACGGTGGTGCTGGGTTGCATGGCCATGGCGACGATGACGGTGGGCAATCTGTCCGCCCTCAACCAAGAGAACGTCAAACGCATGCTCGCCTACTCGAGCATCGCTCACGCGGGCTACATGCTGCTCGGCTTCTGCGTGTTCACGCAGACGGGGATCACGGCCATCGTGTTCTACGTCGTGGCCTACTGCTTCATGAATCTCGGCGCTTTTCTCATCGTGATGGCCATCGCCGAGACGAACGGCGGCGATGAGTCGATGGCGGCGTTCAGGGGCCTTGGCCGTCGAGCCGTGGTGCCGGCGGCTGTGATGACGGTCTTTCTGGTGTCGCTTGCAGGGATCCCACCGCTGGCGGGCTTCGTTGGCAAGTTCTACATCTTCTCCGCGCTTCTCGAGAGTGGCGGGAGCTGGAACTGGGTGCTCGCGGTCGTTGGCGTGCTCAATAGTGTCGTCTCCCTTTTCTATTATGCGCGGGTCATCCGGGCGATGTATCTGGAAGACGCCACGGCGGGCAGCGAGGTGATCACCGTGCGGCGGATCTTTGGTGTGACGAGCTTCGCGCTCGCGATTCCGACCCTCGTGCTCGGCGTCTATTGGGCACCCGTCTACGACTTCGTGGCCCGGTCCCTGTCGAGGCTTCATTAGCCAGGCTGAGGCCGGACCGCATGCATCGCAAGTGTCGTGCGTTTCGCGATTGAGCACCATTGGGACGGCCGGGTCGCTGATCCTTCAGAGCACACCTACGTCGATCTCAACGTCGGGGACTCGTTCATCGACGTGCGGGTGGACGCGCCGTATTTTGACGATCCGGCGCCAGCGAAGCCGCCTGGCAGGATCGACGGGCTGTGGCGCTACGAAGTCGTCGAGCTGTTCCTACTGGGCTCTGCCGAGCGATACCTCGAGATTGAGCTTGGCCCCCACGGACATCATCTGCTGTTAAAATTGCGCGGCCAACGTGTCGTCGTCGATGACCAGTGCGCGGTCGATTACACGGCGCAGCTTCGAGACGGGCGTTGGGTCGGTCATGCGCGTCTTGCGCGCGATGTTGCGCCAGATCCAATCGAACGGGCGAACGCCTACGCCATTCGAGGCGAGGGCAGCGAGAGGCGTTATCTCGCGTGGCGGCCGGTGCCGGGGCCAGAGCCCGATTTTCATCGCCTCGCCTATTTCGGCGTCCTCCCTGAGGGGGCGTGCTGATCCGGATTCGCGCGGGATGCGCGTTGCGAGCTGAGCGAGCGGTGTTACATTGAGTACGATGCAGCTTTTCGGTGGCTCAGCGGTGCGGTCTACAATCGCCTTCGTTGTCTCTGCGGCCCTGGCGGCGTTGGCTCTCCGTGTCACCTGGGACGAACCACTCGCCGGGGTCGGTATGCTTTTCTTCATCGGGATCGGTGTTGGATCCCGTTTCTTGGCTCGTCGCCGGCTCGAGCGGACCATGCGCTCCGGGGATCTCAACGCGGTCTTGCGGCGCTGGGGGTCCTCGGTCGAGACCGTTCCGCATCCGGAGACGATGGGCCCCTTGATGTTGGCGACAGCTTTCGCCGCCCACGGTTGGGTCGACCACGCTCGCGAACATCTCGTGCGGGCGGTCCGCGGGCCGGCATGGGAGGCGGCACTCGAGCATCGCTTGTTTCTCGACACCCTCTTGTTCACCTTCGAGGGCGAGAGCACCCAAGCTCGTCGCGCCGCTCTTCGACTCGAACGCTTACCGTTGCCTGTCACCGAAGCGACCACGGCCGAGCGGATCACGTCGCTCCGTCGCGCCTTGGTCGCACTCCAGCGCGCCTTCGCCCGCGAACCGGACGGTGGTGACACCGAACTGATGCTCGACGTGGGAGCGCAGAGTCCGCTCGTGCACTGGCCGATGCGTTACGGCGCGGCCATCAACCTCCTTCATGCCGGGGAAGCGTCTGAGGCACTGCAAATCGTAAGCGAAGCGCCCGCGTGGCCGGCGCAATCGTACTTTCGTGTCTTTCACGCGGCGATCCAAGCCGAAGTCGAGCGACAGGCGGCCTCACCGGACCCACACGATTCCTGAACTCGGTGACCGCGCTCTGCTCGGCGCAGCTCAGAGGCGTGCGTGCCGTGTGGCGGCCAATCCGGCGCCCCGAACGCCCTGGCGCGGGGAACTCCGCCGGCCGATTGGCCGCCAGCCCTACCACCTCAATTGTAGCGAGCGCACCGTGCTTCCTCCCGCCTGAGCTTCGATGAAAAATAGGCGGTTCAGCGCCGGGCTTGCCCCGTTGAGACCCACGTCCTGCTGGCTGCCGCGGGAGAGTGTATCGAGGATCAGGGCTCGTGGTTGCGAAGTTTTCAAAGACTCATTAGCCGCAAGCGTGAAGCCACGTACGTGCAGCGGTGAGCGGCCCGGGTCCTCGCTGGTCGCTGGGATCTCAAACACGATGCCCCGACACCGCGCGGTGTCGCATCCGATGGTGAAGGAATTGACCTTGAGGGCGGATGGGCCGGCGATGGTTTTTGACCCGATGACGTTCGCCCCTGGACCGAGCTGTACGAGCGTGAGGCTTGCTCGGCTCGTCGTCGCCTGCGTCGTGGGCGCTGCCTCGTTGATGTAGGCCAAGATGGCGCCGCGTTTTCCGTGGGGCGTGAGTTTTGTAGAGCGCTGGCGCGTCTTCGTCTTCGTTGGATCCCAGGGCGGGAGCAGGGACCGGGCGGGAGTCTTGCCGCGCAAGGACTGGCGATGGAGGGCGCGAACATGGACGGACGCGGTGGTCGCGTCGCTCTGCGACCACGCGATGAGTACTTCGTCTGTCGTCACGAGCAAGCTCGGTTCGTGGGCATGGGTCGGGCTCTTGGTAACCCGTTTCTCGAGCGCCCGCTTGTCGAGTCCGTTGCTGAGCCGTGCGGCGTAGATTTCGGCTTGGCCGTCGCGGGTGTCGGACCAGGCCACGACGTATCCGTCGCGGGGATCGCGCGCGAGGACCACGTCGGCGACTTCGTTGGGCACGCTCTTCTTTCGGGGACGGCGGATCTTGGTAACGGTCGTTTGCCGGAGCTTCTTGCCGCGGCCGCTGATCTTCGTCACGTAGACTTGGGACGCTCCTTGCGCCGGACCGGCCCAGGCCAGCACGGCGACGGTGCTGTTTCTCTTGCTGCTGTTCTTCCCGTCAACGGCGACCAAAGAAACCCCGCCGAGCGAGATGGCGCGTCTGGACAAGACGTGACTGGGGCCCGGCTCACCGAGGGCCGAGACAAAACGATAGGCGAGGGTCGCGCCGGCCGGGGCGGGTCGAGGTTTGCCGTCAGCCTCGGCTGTGACGTGGGTGATCCACGCGACCAGTGAGCGCCCGTCGGCCAACTCGACACTGTCCATGTCAGCGAGGGGTTGATCGAGCGTGACGACCGACCTGAGGGAGGTCAACTCGGACGTCGGAGGGCCACTGAGGGTCGTCGCGTTGGCGCGGTAGGTGCTATTGCGTGCGGGGAGCTCGATTTCTACGAGCGTGGAAGGCGTCGACCGCCCCCGTCCGAGAAGGGTGCAGCGAAGGCCCTTGCAGCGGAGTCGTCGAACGACCGCAGGGAAGCCGTTGTCGGCGGCGAAGGCTTGGACGCGGATCGGTTCGCCCCCCGTGACCTTCAAGGCTTGATCGAAGCGTACGTAACTCGGAACGATGGTGGTCTCTGTGTTGTCCTCATCGTCTTGTCCGGAGGCGCCGAGCGTGAGGGCGACGTAGCCGTCTTCGTGGGCGGCAAATTGGGGAAGGCCATCGTTGTTGTGAAACTCGAGCATGGCCCGCTCCGGGCGACGTTTGCTGTGCGTATCGAGCAGTTGCAGCCGGATGGAACGAAGAGAGCCCGTTTGGCCGGGACGCTCCCAGGCGAGCAATGTTTGTGTGTGGGCTGGGTTGCCGACGAGCGTGACGAGTGCCTGCCTGCCTACGGGCTGGAGTAGAGGCTTGGGGCTCGTGCTCGTTTCGCCACTCGCCTCGAGCCGTGCGCCGTAGATGTGCGGATCCCCGTCTCGGGTGTCGGTCCAAGCGATCTGATAACCCTTTTGGTCACGCGACAGCTGAATGTCAGCGAGGGCGCTGGGGGAGTCGAGGATCGTCCGAACGTCGCCCAACTTCGGTGTGAGCGTCCGAGCGAAGACCTTGCCTGTTTCTGAATCGCTTCTCGCTTCGACCCAGGTGATCACGCTATCCGCTGCCGATCGGGCCAATTGCCAGCCTCTCACATGATCGGCCGCGTGCTCCAGCGTGCGAGGCGCGGTGTCGCGCTTCGTCTCACCCGGCTCGTCGATTCGAACGAAGCTGAGGCGGCTCTTACCGTGACCACTCGCGGTCTCCGCGACGACCCCGATCCCGTCGGCCGTCTCGAAGCTCTCGAGCCAGCGAACCACGGCCCCGGTGCGGCCCGCAAGTCGTTTCTTCTCAGCTATTTGACCGTCGGATCGTAGGTGTATGACCCAAATGCCGCCGTCTTGATCTTTGTAGTCTGTCCAAAGAAAAACGTAGCCTCCAGCCGTTGGGTGCAAGCTCGCCGCTCCGCCACCGGGCGCGTCGCCGAGTGTCACGGGTTGGTTGGCGAGCGCAATCCACCGACCGTCGGCTCGCGTGATGAGCAGCCGCTGTTCGCCCCGCGCGGCGTAGTGAACTTCTGCATCGGGCGAACCGAGCTTGGCCAATGCGCGCGCTGGAAGCGCCGCGGGGCCCGCAAGCGTGTTGTCGATGGCAGAGCCTCCCGGGGCTTCCGCGGGGCGCTCGCTCGGTTGCGGATCGACGACGGGAGGGAATCCGGTCTTGGGACAACCGGTCAAGACGGTGACCGTGATCGCAAACAGCATGACAAGTAGCGGCGAGCGTGGTTCGCGCGACCGTGTCCACCCGATAGCGTGGGCATTCCGATTAACCATGATTGTCCTCGTCCTGATCGTTCTCGACGCGTCGGGCCAGCCGCGGCGGTCCTTCGATGGGCAGCTCGACTACAAATGCGGCGCCCTGGTTCATTGAGCCCACGGTGCTCTTATCGGCAAGCGTGATTTCACCGCCGTGTTCCGACACGATGCCCCGCACGATGGCGAGCCCGAAGCCGCGGCTGTCGGATTTGCTGCTGAACTGGGCCTCAAAAATACGGTCCGCGAGTTCTTCGGGTACGCCTGGACCGTTGTCCCGCACCGTGATCTCGACGTGCGTCCTCGACATGGCGCGAATGAGGACCTCCACCCGTCCGTCCCCCCCGAGTGCTTGCGTCGCATCGAGCGCGTTGGTCAACAAGTTCGTGAGAACCTGCACGACCTGATCTCGATCCGCTACGACCGGGGGGACCTCCTCGCTGTCGAGGGTCACGCTGGCCCCTCCTGAATCGGTGGCGTCGTGCAGGTGGACGACGCTCCGGGCCAGCTCCCTCAAGTCGATGCGCGCAAAGGTGGGTTTCGGCATCCGGGCAAAGTCGGAAAACTCGGTCACGATCTGTTTGATGCGGCGCACTTCACTGAGCACGGTTCGGCTTGCCTCGTCGAAGTACTCGTCGAATGCGTCGTCATCCCGTGCCCTCAGCCGGCGCAGGGTCTCGATGGCCGCTTGGATCGGGGCCAGCGGATTCTTGATTTCGTGGGCTACTTGTCGGGCGAGTTCGCGGCGTGCGGCGATGCGTTCGGTCACGGCGAGCCGACGGCGCATCGCGGTGAGTTCTGCGATGGTTCGATTGAACGAGCGGGCCAACTCGGCGATTTCGCGGCTTCCTCGGCCCTTGACCGGTGTTGGATCTCCGCGCACGACTTGGCGTGTTTCGTGAGCGAGTTCGATCAGGGGCAAGGAGAGACTGCGTGCTACGAACACGGCGAGCGCGATCGACAAGAGCACCGCGATGGCACCCGAGAGGAAAATGCTCGCATCGATTTTTGCGAGCGCCTGGACGAGCGGGGCGCGTGGCACACTCGCAATGAAGCGCAGGCCTTTGAGTTCGCCGACCTCGATCCGGCGCGTGGCTGAGTTGGGATCGAGCGTGCTGCTCTGCTGATCGAGCACCAGCTTCACGCCGTAGGCGCGGCCGACTCGGTTCAGGATGGGGCGAATCCGCCGGGTGCCGACGAGGCCGACAGTGGCTCGTCTCGCCTTGCGCGTACAAAACACGACGATGCCAGGGTCGTTGCGGTCTTGGTTGAGCCGGACCTTGCCGGCACCTCGTTTGAGCCACCGAGCGATGCGCGCGCTCTTCTTGCCGGCTTGTTTGAGGTCGCTCGAGCCCAAGATGCGTCCGCTTCCCGTCACCAGCATCAGTCCGTCCAGCCGCAGCGCTTTCCGCTGTTCTTCGATCATTTTCTGGAGAGCGATGCCCCGACCGGGTGGTAGGCGTCCCGCCCCGCGTTGTAAATCGAGCAGGGTGTGGTCCACAAAGGTATCGTGGCGGCAGAGGGGGACGAGTACCTGAGTGAGGGTGTTGGCTTCCCAGGCGAGCTCCCCTCGCGCCCCCTTCACTGCGGCGTCCAGACGCTGCTCGAAGCCTCGCTCTGCCTCGCTCCGAGACACCCGGCGCGCTGAAAACCCCACCAGGGCGGTGACCAAGACGGCGACCGCCCCGAGGGCCAACAGCAGGCGTACAGCGAGGGACATCGAAGGAGGACATACTGCGGGGGAGCTTAACCGTCGAGGGTACAGCGCGAGAGTCGCGTCCGCGGTCTCGCTGGCCGAATAACGGTTGACCCCACTCGTTTGTTCCCGAGTTTCGACCCTGTTGGCGGCGGCGGCGCGGCTCGCTGTTCAGACGCCCTTAGCCGGTGTAGGCTCTGGTGAGTTGGCGGGGTCCTGATGACGACGTCGATGAGTAAAGCCAGATTCAACGAGGCACGAGAAGGACAGCGACATGTCAAACCGTTCGATGGTCGAGAGCATCGGTGCGTTACAAGACTTCGATCTGTATCGGGAGCTTACCTGGGAGGGGAGCTTTGAGGATTACCTGAACGTCGTTCGTGAGCGACCACAGGTTACCCGTAACGCTTACCAACGGGTGTACGACATGATCATCCGCTACGGGACGGAGGAGTATACGGACTCGAAGAAGAAATTGGTTCGCTACAACTTCTTCAAGGACGAACTCGAAGGTGGCCGAGACGGCATTTTTGGTCTCGACATTCCGCTGATGCGGCTGGTCAACGTCTTGAAGGCGGCGTCAAAGGGGTACGGACCAGAGAAGCGGATCATCTTGCTCCATGGTCCGGTCGGCTCTTCGAAATCGACCATCGTTCGCCTCATCAAGAAGGGCATCGAGCATTACTCGCGAACCGAAGACGGCGCACTGTACACCTA
>JAPYTK010000113.1 GCA_029941785.1 Polyangiaceae bacterium
TCAGTGTATTGTGCATTGACCGCCGGGAATCGTTGCAAGGCAACGGCCGTGGCCTTGATGATCAAGTCGTTGTAGCTGAGCTTGGCGGGCTCGGGCATGGTGGCCAGATCGTCGTTCAGTTGTTTGCGCAATGAGACCAGCTTGGACGCGTCGACGTCCATCGTCAGGTAAAAATGCGGGATGGTCTGTTTCGCTTGAACCAAGCGCCGGGCAATCGTGCGGCGCATCATGCTGAGTGGGCGAACTTCGGACTCACGATTCTCGTTCGCGTCGCGGATGGCCGCGCGATTCGCCGCTTGCACGAGGCTGCCACCTCGGTCGCGCGGTACGGAAATCGCGGTTGAGCGGGAAGCGCCCTGAAGATCACGCGCCACGATCCGCCCGCCAGGCCCCGAGCCCATCACGACGCTGAGATCGAGGTCCTGCTCGCGGGCCATCTTTCGGACGTAAGGTGAGGCCTTGATGCGGCCCGTGGGGCCGAGAGCCGGCGTCACGGGCGTCGGCACGGCGGGAGTTGCTTGCGGGGCCGTCGTTGGGGCGCCCGCATCGTTGGCGGGGGGCGTTGCCGGCGCATCGGGGTCGCTACCAGCATCACCAATTTCGCTCAGCAGTTGGCTGATGTCATCGCCTTGTTGGCCAATGATGGCGACCGGCTGACCGAGTTTTACGACGGTGCCGGCGTCGACCAGAATCTTGAGCAGTACCCCGCGGTCGAACGACCTGAACTCCATGGTGGCCTTGTCGGTCTCTACTTCGGCGAGCAGGTCATCGACATCGATGGCGTCACCTTCGGCGGCATGCCAACTCGAAATTTGTCCCTCCTCCATCGTCGGGGACAGCTTGGGCATCTCGATTAATCGGGGCATGACCTTTTTGAACTCCTCATTGCCGGTAGCTCACCTGGCGCACCGCATCGATGATGCGGTTGGCTTGGGGGATCACCTGTTGTTCGAGTGCCGCATTGTACGGCATGGGGACGTCCAAGTTGCAGACGCGCAGTACAGGGGCGTCGAGTTCATCAAAGGCGAGGCGTTGGAGGCGATCGACGATTTCTGCACCGACACCTCCGTAGGGCCAGCCCTCGTACGCGACGACCGCTCGGTGCGTTTTTTCAATGCTGGCGATGAGGAGATCTTCGTCCAGCGGGCGCAGGCTTCGAAGGTCGATGACTTCCACGTCGATGCCGTCGGCGGCCAAGGTCTCGGCAGCCTGCAGGCTCACTTGAAGGAGCCGGCTCCAAGAGATGATCGTGCAGTCCTTGCCCTCGCGCGCCACTCGGCCCTTGCCGAAGGGGACCGTGTAGTCCGGTTCGTCGGGTACCTCCCCCTTGAAGGTGTAGAGGGTTTCGCTTTCGAGAAAGATCACAGGATTGTTATCGCGGATGGCCGTCTTGAGTAGACCTTTGGCATCGGCGGGCGTGGCGGGCGCGACGACCTTGAGGCCAGGGATGTGCGCATAGAAGTGTTCCATCGCGTGCGAATGCTGTGAGCCGACCTGACGTGCCGAGGCGTTCGGTCCGCGAAATACGATGGGAACGTTGAACTGTCCGCCTGACATCTGGCGCATCTTTGCCGCGTTGTTGAGGATCTGATCGAAGGCGACTGCGGAAAAGTTCCACGTCATGAACTCGATCACCGGCCGCAGACCCGTCATGGCCGCGCCGATCCCGATCCCAGCAAATCCGCACTCGGCGATCGGTGTGTCGATGACCCGGTTTTCGCCGAACTTCTCGAGAAGGCCTTCGCTGACTTTGTAGGCGCCTTGGTAGTGGCCGACTTCCTCTCCCATCAAGAACACATTCTTGTCCCGAACCATCTCTTCGTCGATGGCCGACCGTATCGCTTCCCGATAACGCATCGTCGTGGTGCTCATCGCGCAAAGTCTCCGTCATAGGTGGTGGCTTCGAGCAGTTCGAGTCCGGGCTCGGGGCTCGACTCGGCGAATTGAATGGCCTCTGCTATTTCTGCCTCAACGGTTTCGCGGATCGCGGCAACCTGGTCCTTTGTCCCGTCGTCTTCCAAGAGTTGCTTCTCGAGCCGGGTGAGCGCATCGCGCTGTTTTTCCGCGTCGAGTTCGGACTTGGTGCGGTATTTGGCGGGGTCGCTCATCGAGTGTCCACGAAACCGGTAGGTTCGGATCTCGATCAAGGTCGGACCCTCACCGGACCGTGCGCGGTCGACCGCTGCCTGAATGCGATCACGCACCGTGAAGACATCGTCGGCGACGAAGCGGTCCTTGGCCATACCGTAGGCGTCGGCCTTGAGGGAGATGTCCGTGATGGAGAGATGACGCTTCAGGGGGGTGCCCATGGCGTATTGGTTGTTCTCGCAGATGAACACGATTGGCAGCTTCCAGAGTGCCGCCAGGCTCATGGCCTCGTGCGACGCGCCGATCGAGCTGGCACCCTCGCCATAGAAGGCCAGGGTGACGTGCGGATAACCTTGGTATTTGCTGGCGAAGGCTACGCCCGCGGCGAGAGGACGGTGGCCGCCGACGATGCCGTGGCCACCGAGCATGTTCGTTTCCGAGTGGAAGAAATGCATCGACCCGCCGAGGCCCTGCGAGCAGCCTGTCTGTTTGCCGTACAGTTCGGCCATCGCGACGCCGGGCGGCATACCGCGGGCGAGGGCGAGGCCGTGGTCGCGATAGGTCGTGACGGCGTAGTCGTCTTTCTGAATCGCGGCACAGGCGCCGACCGCGATCGCCTCTTGACCAATGTAAAGATGAAGAAATCCGCCTATCTTTCCCATCGAGTAGGCACGCGCCGATTCTTCCTCGAACCTTCGAATGAGGAGGAGCTGCCGAAAGAATTCAAGTCCTTCTTCCCTGCGTTTCATTCCGAGGGAGACCCTGGCCTTGCCAGCGGCGCATGCCAAGCGGAATTGTGATTCACGGGCGTGGGGTGCATCGAAAGGCGAGAAAAATCGACACCAGACCTAGAAACCAAGCCCATGAGGTAGGATAACGGTCGCGTGTGGAGCGCGTGGTGGCGCCGGGGTAGGGCCCCTTCAGGGAACACAGCCCGCCGTGCAGCCCCAATTCGCTGGCTGGCGGCGGTGTTTGAGTGACGCACGCGCCCTCTTGGCACAACTCGTTGGCGACGGGGCACAAGGATCCCTCGCTGGGCTCCTCGTCGGTCTCCCCGTCGCAGTCGTCATCGATGCCGTTGCAGATTTCGGTGGCATTTGGCGAGACCAATGCGTCGCCATCGCCGCAATCGAGTCCTCCGCAGCTTGCGCTTTCGTAACCGTCATCGTCGGCGTCCAGGCAGCTGATGGCGTCCGCGGCTTCAACCAATCCGGCGGCGCCGGCGGTGGGGGTGGCGCAGGGATCGGAGCCGAGGCCCGCGTCCACGTTCGTTTGCACGTCGCTCGCTGCGGAGGCTGGGAGGTAGATGAATCCACCGGCTCCAGCGCCGCTGGCTCGCGAACTTCTCTTCAGTGAAGCGCCGCCGGTCGCTGTCAGCTTCGCGGCGGGGCCGAAGCTGCACGTGTTGCATGCGATGTAAATCGTCCCGCCCGCGCCGCTGCCGGAGAGCGTGAGCAGTTGCTCTTGACCCTCCTCCCCGTTGGCGCTGACCGCCCCGTCGAGCGTCATCGTAGCGGCGCGCAGGATGATCCCCCCGCCGCCTGCGCCTCCCAGCACGGCGACCACGCCGCGTTGAGAGTTGTTGAGGCCGACTCCGCCAGGGCCGCCGCGCCCATGGTTGCCGTTCATCACGCCGACGCCCAGTGGGTCCATGTACGAGCCATTGGGATCTTGTCCGGCTGCGGCGAGGGCCGTGCAAGGGCCGGTGAGTTTTACCCCACTGCCTCCGCTTGCCTCCAGATGGCCACCACCTCCGCCCGGCAGTGGAAAGTTGCCGGTGTCCATGCTGTCTGGGTTTCCGCCTGCCGCGGCGCCGTTTCCGCCGGTGGCGCTACTCGTCCAGCCTGCGCCGTCGCCGTCGATCCGTCCGGTGTCCGCGAGACGGATGTTTGCGGCGCGCAATTCGAGCCAGCCTGTCTCGTCTGCTGCTTCGGGGTCGAAGGGGCGTACCTTCAGGGTACCTGCGATGGTGACGGTGTCGAAGATGTGCCTTCCGGAAAGCACCACCGTTTGGCCGGCGGCGATCGCCAAGTCGGCGGCGGACGCACGTTCCGCGGTGCAGACAAGGGCGGCGAGCAGCCCGAGGCTGCCAAAGCAGCGCAGCACAGCCCGTGTCCGTCGATGTCGGTTCTGCGTGTTCATCTATTCTCCGCGATGATAGCCCAGTTTCCTCGAAGGCTCATGATTCCTTCGCCAATAGGGCACGGATGGCTGGGCGCAATTCAGGTGCAAAAATGAGTCGAGCTCGGGTCAAGGTCTCGTCCCGCAAACGGTCCAGGACGAAGGACACTTCTGCAGGGCGTCGAGCGCGCCCCCCCTCGTCCATCACCACCGTGAGAGAGGCATCGTCAGAGTAAGGCGTGTCTTGGGCCACGTCGACGCCTGCGTACAGGTCGGGTTCCAAGCCGGCATCTTCTGCTACCTGCCGAGCAAGGCCGTCGATGCGTGCGCGTTCGCGCGGGTTACAGGCCGAGCCAAATAATTCTTCTGTCTTGAAGAGCGCCCGTGCGCGAAGACGCTCGCAAAGGTCGGACAGAATTGGGTCAGCAGCATCGCGCCACTGATTGATGGCTTCTAGCAACATTTGGTCGTCGAGTTGCAGGTACTCGCCCAAGGTTGGCTCGCGCCCGGTGGCAAAAGCGAGCATGGCTTTGGGCATCTGGGGCAACCGTGTTCCATCGCGAAGCAGCTGCAAGGCCCGGATGAGGATCGAGCGAATCATCCATTCGCCGGCGCGGGTCGATTTGTGAAAATAGACCTGCTGGAACATGAACAGGCGGGCCAGCACGAAGGACTCGATGGCACTGAGGCCTTTGAGGCCGTCGATGGCCAAGCCCGGTGCCACGTCGCCGCTCGTTTCAGCAAAGCGCAGGCTCCGAAGCAGCCACGGCAAGTCGTATTCACCATAACTGACGCCGGTCGCGTGAGCGTCTCGCAAGAGGTAATCACAGCGGTCCACGTCGAAGGTGCCGCTGACCGTTCGGGCGAGATAGGGAAGCTCGTGCTCTCCGCGGACGAGTGCAGCCACCCGCTGTGGGAGTTCGCTGTCGGTGTCACGCAGTACGCGGCCAACATCTGTTGAGGGATCGAGCAGAATTTGCTCGGTGTAGTATTCGTGAGGTTTTGCGCGACCCCCGAGAAGTTCGCTGTGCTTGAGCGCGTCCTCGAACAAGTGAGACAGTGGACCATGGCCAAGATCGTGGAGGAAGGCGGCGGCGATGGCTTCGCGTGCTCGCTCACTCGTCAGCCGCTGCCAAAACGGTAGCCCACCGTGGATCTTGCGCAGGCGTGCCACGAAGTGCTGCATGACGTGGGCGGCACCGAGCGCGTGAGCGAAACGGGTGTGGGTCGCACCGGGGAAAGCGAGGCAGGTCAGGCCCAGCTGCCGTATGCGCCTCAGACGTTGTACCTCTCGGGTTTGGAGGAGTAGCGGCACAATGGTCGCATCATCGCTCTCGAAAGAGATCAATCCGTGGACGGGGTCTCGTAGCAGCACGACCCGAATCTACTCTGCCTTGGCTGCGCGAGCAGCTAGCAAATTACCCCTGCCTGCTGCTGCGGTCGGCTCGGGCGTCCTCCAAAGCCCCCTCGGCGTACGTCGCCGGCGCAATTTTCCGCCCTAACGATGGTTTGTGCCGGTTGTCAAGTTTTAGATGCGAAGTGGCTGCCAAAAGGCTATGATGAGGCGATCCATTTGAATCCAGTTTTCTGGCACCCGCAAGACGAGGTATCCCGTGGTAGCGAAGAGATCAGGTGGAGCCGCCCGACGTACGGCGACGGCTTCCAACAAGAAAACCGCGATGAAGAAGGCGACATCGCGCACAACCAAGACGAGCGCGAAGCGCGGAGCCAAGGCCAAAACCCGTGGCCGCGCCAAGCCGACCCGTGACAAGACGCCCGTGAAGAGCGGCGTCGTCCCCGACAGCGATTTGCCACCCGACAGCGAGGCGCCTCAGAGCAGTCGTGCTGCCGGCGCGATAGCGAGCGCTTGGGCCATGAAGGCTCGCGGTCGGCGACTCGACACCATCCTTCGTGCCTTGCCCGAGGAGCAGTTGCTCGGTTTGGCAAAGCGTGTGGGCATTCGGGTCGACGAAAAGAAGCGTATCGATGGCCCGGCTCAGGTGGCTCGCGCCCTCGTCCGATTGCCCGACGTGCGCGAGCCTCGGCGATTGCCGGGCGCAAGCGTCGAACTGCTGCGCCGTATCGCAGAAGCCCGAGGTTCGCTGACCGTAGCCACCCTTCCCAACGGACTGGAAATACTGGTTCGACGCGGTATCGTGTTTGCTCGGCACGTTGGCGAGGGCATCGAGTTGATCTTGCCCACCGCCCTGTTGATCCAGCTAGCCAGCTGGGAGAGCGAAGATCCTCGCTCACTGCGCGCTCTGTTGTCGGACGCTCCGTTCGAGACCGCGGGAGCCATTGCGAATCACTACCTTGGTCGCACGGCAGCCCCGCCGATTGCCCTTTCCCTCGAGCCGGCGTGGGAGATTCTCGGTGATGCGGACCGCTTGCGCGAGGAACTCGATCAGATCGCGCACCAGGAGCGTCGCCTGCTCGATCAATTGGAACAGGTAGGCGGAGAAGTCGACACTCAAGAGTTGATGGATCTGGAGCGCGAGCCGATGCGGGTACGCGGTGCCTATGGTGTGGCAGCAGGACGCCGTGGAGCTGCATTTTCGCTTGAGAAGCGCGGCTTTCTGTTTCCGCTCCACCCGAATCGGTACGTCGTGCCGACGGAGGTGGCTGTGCTCATCGGCGCGGAGCGCAGCGCCCGCCGCAAGGAGCGCCGTGCCGCCATTCGCGGCGCAGTCGTCGCAGAAGATCACTTGCCTCGCCGTGCGCGGTTTTCGACCGCACCCGGAACGTGGGCCATTGCCCTTGCCTTGGCGTTCAAGGACAGCGGTGTTGAGATTCGAGGTGGCCTCGGAACGCCGCGCTCCTTGGTGAACCGCTTGGCTCAGCGGTTTGGCCGGGAGACCGAGACGACCGCCCTCATCGTGTGTTTGTCGCGAGCGGTGGGTCTGTGGGAGCAAGAAGGTCTCACCCGAGCGGCCCC
This sequence comes from Polyangiaceae bacterium, assembly GCA_029941785.1. Lineage (GTDB taxonomy): Bacteria > Myxococcota_A > Polyangia > Polyangiales > Polyangiaceae > JAPYTK01. The sequence goes on from JAPYTK010000113.1 coordinate 7,145, forward strand.
ACCAGGAGGGCTGACGACCGAGGAACTTTCGCGTCAGTTGTTCGATGCCTGGCGCCGCGGAGGCGCTTGGGATGAGGCTCGACCAGATGCTGAACTCATGCGCGTCGCCAAGGAACAGCGGGATACCAGTCCAGTGGGTGTGGTCCGCGATATGGTGGTGGATGCCCTACAGGATCTCGGCGAAGGGCAGTGGGTGCCTTACAACTCACTTTATGATTACTTGAAGAATGATCCGCGAACCGGTTCGATTACTCGCCTTTTTGCGAGGTGGAGTGAGCGAGTCGGCATTGATTCACCGGACCCGATGGCCGTCGCGCGACGTGTGCTGCTCGAGTCGCTACCGGCACTCGGCGTCGTGGATCTCGGAGGCGCCGACGTGAATGCGGCGAGTGGCTCGGGCGAACTGGCGAGTTTGGCGCTACGTCTGACGGCACGTGGACGGCGTTACGTTTCCGAATCGAAGGGTGGCCCGTCGATTCAAGAACCCAGTGGTTTCTCGGAGCCGTTTGAACTCACGATCGGTACCGACGCCATCGTCGCGGACGTGCTCGATCTGGGTGCCTGTTCTGACATTGGTGGCTTGCAGCCGACGCTGGTCATGGACTTGTCGCGAGCGGCAATTTCGCGTGGTTTGGCCAGCGGTCTCGATGCGGACACCATGCGGCAGCGCATCGAGGCGATCGCACCTGTGAGCGCGGAGTTGAGCGCGGCGCTCGAAGACGTTGGCACGATCGTGGGCCAGGCGAGCTTGACGCCTGCCGGTGGCTTCTTGTGGGTCGAGGACCACGACGTGCGCGAGCTACTGCGCACCCGCGCGCCGGCGGCAGATTTGTTCGTTGACCCCTCACCACCCGGCGGCTTGCTGACCTTACCGGGCGTGGAAGGCGATCGCCTGAAGCGTCGCTGTCGCGCGCTTGGCGTCGATGTGGAGGTCGAGGAGGGACAGACGCGTGCCCGTCGTCACTCGAGCGCTCCACCACCCATGCGGAGCGCGACGAAGCTTCGGACGAGTTCGGCGTCCAATCAGGAGGCTGGCGGGCGTCGGGTATCGTGGCGGCCGACGGGCAACGGTAAGAGCTAGCTCGAAGTCGACAATCGAGCTGGAGGCCAAGGGTTTGCGGGCTCGCACGGCGATTTCCCACCTGTACGTCGCTTCTCGACCCACAGCTTGCGGCAGCTCATCGCGGCTCTACTGAGCATTCCATCTGACCCGGGCTCGTGTCATGCTCCCGCCGTGAGCGAATGTCGCGCGAAAATTGTGTGCACCATCGGTCCGGCGTCCGACTCTCCGGAGGTCCTGCTCGCCTTGATGAAGGCCGGCATGGACGTGGCGCGACTCAATTTTTCGCACGGCAGCCACGACGAGCACAAGTCGCGCATGGTGCGAATCCGCGAGGCAGCGCAGAAGTGCGGTAAGGCTGTCGCGTTGCTCCAGGATTTGTGTGGTCCGAAGATTCGCTGCGGAACGTTCGAGGGGGGCGGGTTCACCATCGCCTCTGGGGACTCGGTACGTTTGATCGACGCACCGAAGGAGCCGGGTGCGTGCGCTGGGCCGGGACGACTGCATGTCCAATATGAAGGGCTGCAGGATGACCTGGAAGCGGGCGATCAAATTCTGATCGACGACGGCCGAATCGTTCTGCAGGTCACGGGGACCGATGGAGACGGCGTGACCGCGGATGTCGTTCAGGGCGGGTCCTTGAGGGACAAGGTGGGCGTTCACCTTCCGGCAGATCGCGTGAAAATCGCTACGCTGACCGAGAAGGACAAGCACGATCTCTCCTTTGGCCTGTCGCAGGGTGTGGATTACGTGGCACTTTCGTTTGTGCGCCGCGCGTCCGAAGTACAGCTTGTCCGCGACATTTGTGAGGCCTGGGGTACCCCGATGCCGATCATCTCCAAGATCGAAACACCAGGCGCGATCGAGAACTTGGAGTCGATCATCTTGGCGTCCGATGCGGTCATGGTGGCGCGAGGCGATCTCGGCGTGGAGTTTAGCCCAGAGCGGGTGCCCATCATGCAGCGGACCATCGTGGGCATGGCCAGGCGCCACCAGCGGCCCGTGATCGTCGCGACGGAGATGATGCAATCCATGACGACAGCGACACGCCCGACCCGCGCCGAGGCGAGCGACGTGGCGACTGCGGTGTTCGAGGGGACGGACGCGGTGATGCTTTCTGGCGAGACGGCGATGGGGGCGCATCCTGTGCTTGTCGTCGAGACGATGTCGCGGATCATCACCGAGGCGGAGCAGAGCTCATTTTATTCTCTACGCCCGAGTGACTTGGGTGATCGCATGCGGGTGTCAGAGGCGATCGCGCGGAACGCCTGTGATATCGCGGAAGAAATCGGTGCGCGCGTGATCGTGGCGTTCACGGAGAGCGGGCAAACAGCTCGATTCGCTTCGCAGGCGCGACCGACTGTGCCAATCATCGGCTTGTCGCCAAACGCGAACACCTTGCGGCGTTTGGCCCTGTTGTGGGGAGTGATTCCGTGGCACGTTGAGTCGCTGAGGGATTCTGACGAGATGATCGATCGCGCTCACGGCTTGTTGTTGGCGCGAGGTTTCGTGTCCCCAGGAGATCGATTTGTCACCATCTTCGGGGCTCCCGTTGGCGTATCGGGTACGACGAACGCTATCCATGTTCAGGTGGTGGAGTGAGTGGTGCGCCTCGAAGTAGCGGCTTTCCGCCGCTCGTCAAGTACGAGCTGATCGAAGAAATTGGGCACGGTGGAATGGCCACCGTGTACCGCGCGCGTGATCCGCGGTTGCAACGAGATGTGGCCGTGAAGGTCATTCACAAACATCTACGGGACAACGCCGAGGTGAATCGGCGTTTTACGTCCGAAGCGCGAGCCGTGGCCAAGTTGCGCCATCCCAATATCGTCGAGGTCTACGACGTATCGGACGATGACGACGAAGAGCGTTTTCTGGTCGTGGAACTCATTCGCGGCAGTAGCTTGCGGGAGGTTCTGACAGAGAACGGCGTGCTGCCGGCCGAAGTCGCGGGCATTCTCGTCATGGCTCTGTGCGAAGCGGCCCAGCACGCACATGACAGCGAGGTCATTCATCGAGACATCAAGCCGGAGAACGTCTTGATCGAGCGCTACGGAGGTGAGGGGACTTCGGATGGGGCGCCCCGGCGCGTGCGAACGAGCCTCGGGTCCAACTCCGATCGTGGGGTCGAGCGGGTGAAGCTCACAGACTTCGGGATCGCGAAGTTACTCGACGGGCAGGGGCTTACTTCGACGGGGCAAATCCTCGGTTCACCCGCGCACATGGCGCCGGAACAAATCGAAGGTGGCCATATTGGGCCGCAGACGGATGTCTTCGCGCTCGGGGTTCTCATGTACGAGTGCATGGTGGGCAGTCTGCCCTTCGAAGGAAAGAACCCCGCTCAGGTGTTGCGCCGCGTGCTGGAGGGGGACTTCGAAGCTGCGGATTCTGAGCGACCGAGGGTGGGGCGTAGGTGGGCAAACATCGTCGCCGTGGCGCTCGACAAGGATTATCAGAAGCGTTTTCAGACGGCTCTGGAGTTTGGCGAGTGCATTCGCGAAGAGTTGGTCCTTCTCGATATCCATGACTACGCGCGTCAATTCGACCGCTACTTTTCGGAGCCGGATTCCTATTGTGTCTCACACGCTGAGCAGCTGGTTTCGCGCCTTCTGAAGCGCGGAGAGCAGGGCCAAAAGGACGGTGATGTCCAAGGCGCGGCAGCCGACTTCAATCGAGCGTTGGCGTTTCGTCCGAATGACCTCGCGATCATCAAGCGTGTCGCGGCGCTGACGCGTGGACAGGCGACCAAGCGCCGGGCGGCGCGCGTGGCGCTCATCGTGGCTGGGTCGGTGGCTCTCGGCGGTGGTGCTTTCGGTGTCGCGCGAGCGCTCAGGGCGCTCAAACCTGCCGAACCGGCGGTGGCCTTCATTGGCGACGTTGTCGCGCAAGGTAGCTTGCCTGTTCCGAGCGTACGGAAGTCTGCCGCACCGGTTGTCCCCGGGCCCGTTCCGGTGACGAGTGCGAGTGCTCGGGTCATGTCGTCGGTTGGGCGAACACCGGCCTTGCCCTCGGCGGGGACCTCACCGGCTACCGCGCGCACGAGGAAGGTGCGGTTTCGCGTCAATCCTGGCGGCGCGCGGCTGCTACTCGACGGGCGTGTCGTCGATTGGTCCGCCGCCTTCGAATTGACCCCCGGTTCCCACAGTCTTCGGGCCGAGATGCCTCCGGGAAATCTGTGTTGTGAGCCCCGGTCGCGTTCGATTGTCGTCACGGCGCCGCCGGGAGAACAGCCCGGCGAGGTGCAGACGTTTGTGGTGAACTTGCCGTTCCGCCATGCCCGGGCGCGGCTGCTCAACGCTCCGGCTGGCGCCTCCGTGAGTTGCGGCAATGGTTTGACCGTGCCGGCGGGAGGAGCCAGCCAGGTGCGAATGAATCGCGTGGCGTGGACGGGTAGCTGCACGCAGTCGCCAGGCGGGACCCGAACGGGGGTCACCCTGCGGGCTGGCGAGATGGCGGCGATCGTTTGGCGCTAGCCTTTGAGCCTTGCGGCCTTCGCGTTATAGGGGAAGCAGCATGTGTGCGGATTGGTGCAAGCTCCGGGTCGTGACCTGCTTGTTCGGTGTCATCCTGACCACTGGCCTTTACTCGACCGAGGTTTACGCGGACGAGCGCGCACAGCTTGAGATCGCCGTGAGTCGTTTCAAGGCAGCCCAGTACGACAAGGCCCTCGCGCTGCTCGAAGAGATACTTGCCAAGCCGGTGAATCCAAAGGACAAGTCGCGGTCGAAGCTATTGAACGAGGCACGGCCGGTCTACGCTGCAGCGCTCATCTGGCTGAATCGTGAGGCGGAAGCGGATGTGAGCATCCTCGTTCATTTGCGTGCCGATCCATTTTACGTTCCGCCTCCTGGCGAATTCCATCAGAAGGTCGTTGAACGGTTCATCAAAGTGCGCTCCGAGCACCGGGCGGAAATCGAGAAGGCCAAGCGCGAAATTCAGACCGCCCGCGAGAACACGATCGCGGCTGAAGAGGCACGCAAGAACACCTTGGCCAAACGGATTGCACAACTCGAGCGCTTGGCAGCCACGGAACGAGTTGTTCGCCGACGCTCACGCTGGGTCGCGCTTGGGCCATTTGGGATCGGACAATTTCAGAATGACGCGCCAGGCTTGGGCGTGCTCTTTGCGACCGGTCAAGGGCTCAGCCTCGTGGGGAGCTTGGTTTCGGGTATCATCGCTCAAGATCTCGCGTCGACGCAGTGCGGAACGCCCGACACGGGAACCCTACAGGCTGTCGACTGCGACCAACTCGCCGGGCAGTTCAAGACAGCGCGAACGATCAACTGGGTGTCTGGCGGGGCATTCGCTGGCTTGTTGCTTGGCGGAATCGTGCAAGCGCAGGTGGTCTTCGAAGCGGAGAGCACGGAAATTCGTGACCGTCCCCGTTCCGGTCGCGTTTCGATAGCGCCGTGGGTCGGACCGGAAACGGGAGCCGCTGGGGCGACATTGGGTTTTCGGTTCTGAGATGCCGCGCGCAGTTCAGTCGTCTTTGCGAATGGCCGCGATCCAAAAGCCACCGAAGGAGGCCAGGGGGCCGTCGCAGAGCGTACGTTCGAGCTTGTTCAATATCGGCCCGAGCAGAGGTAGTTCGAGGGCAGGTGCGTAGGGCGTCACGATACGAACGCCTCGATGATCGACGACGCGGGTGCCGGCTGGAAGCAAGCGTTTCACGTCAGCCGGCGAATCGAATCGCGTGTAGACGGCATTTTCGTTTGTCGTTGAGCTGATCGCGCCCGCGGGACCGAAGCGCTTCACCAAGGCGCGCAGGCTGTACGGATTGTAAAACTCTGCGATGACGGTGCCGCCGGGGCGAATCACCCGCACCATTTCGGCAAGCGCTCGCTCGATCTCTTTGACGTGCGCGAGCACCTTGAAGGAACAGGCCACATCGAAACTCTCGTCGTCGAAGGGCAGTTCGGTCGCACTTCCCTCGACCGCGTCGAGGCCCCGGGCCAAGGCGTGGCGGAGCATTCCGGCTGACAGATCGACCCCCTTGGCCTCGAGCGCGAACTGGGCCATCCGCTCGAGCAGCAGCCCCGTGCCGCAGCCGACCTCGAGGACCCGTGCGCCGGTCGCAAAGCGGGAGAGGAAGCCCAACTCCAGGTCGTCCAACAGATCGTGATAGCCTCCTCGAACCTTGCCACCCCTGCGGTCGTCGTAACGACGAGAGAACTCATCGTAGTATTGTCGCGTTGCGTCGAGGTGGGCGTCACCGATATCCTGTTGATGGTCGCTCACGGCGTCTCCATACATCATGAAACCCGGGGATCATCCAGATTTCTTTCGTTTTCCAGCGCCTGCCGGGCGCTCACGGGAAAGTGCCATCGTCTTGGACCGGATGGGTCGCTTCTTTCATGAGGGTGAAAGGGTCGAGCATGCAGGTCTTGCTGGAGGTTTCGCTCGTTGGCTGCGGCGGCACCCCGATGACGGTCGTTTCATTCTCAGCAATGGCTACGATTGGTGTTATCTAACGGTCGAGGACACTCCGTTTTTCGTCGAGGCGGTTTGGGAGCACGAGACACGACTCTGCGTGAGACTGTCGGATGGAAGCGAAGAGCCACTGATGGCCGACACGATGTGGATCGGACAGGACGAGATCTTGCGCACCCGCGTGAAACAGGGGCAATTCGATGCACGGTTCAGTCGAGGGGCTCAACTTCAGCTCGAGCCGTGGCTAGCCGACGGCGATCCGATTTGTCTCGAGGTGGGGGGGCGACGGATCCCGCTACAGATGAAGGCGCCGGCCGTTAGCGGGGCCCCGGCTGCTCGATGATGTACAGCGCGACGTCGACGACGCCGGCGCGGATCATGCCGAGGCGTTCGGCGGCGATTCGCGATAGATCGATGATGCGATTGTGGCCGGCGAAGGGCCCTCGATCGTTGATGCGCACGCGCACATACCGGCCGTTGGGGCGCACGACGTCAACGACGGTACCGAAGGCCAGCGTGCGGTGGGCCGCGGTCATGGCGTGGATGTCGTAGATATCCCCGTTCGCTGTGTGGTTGCCGGCAAGTGAGTCGTGATAGTAGCTCGCGCGACCTCGTTGATGAGGCTCGCCGCGTGTAGGCACGGTTTCCGCACGCGGTGCCGGGGTCGGAAGGGGTGGGGGCAATGGCGTCGGCAACGCTCGGGTTGGGGCAGGGGGAAAGGCCGGTGGCGGTTGAGGCCAGGCGGGTGGCACGGGCTGGCCATAGGGCGTGTACGGGGGGGGGCTGTGGTGGTGGCGTGCGCAGCCGCTCGTCACGCCAACACAAAACGTGACCATCGCCAAGCGCGGCGGGTTGGGCTGCCGGTCAGGCATTGTGGTCGCTGCCATCTTGACTGCTCTTTTTACGCACGAAGGAGGCCAATTGAGCAAATGGGAAGCGTACGGGGCACCGGATCACTTTTCGGTCCAATTCTTCATCGGGTACGTGGGCAAAGCCTCGTGCGGCGGCGTCGTAGTCGGGGATGTTGCGGGTGGAAGCGAGGACCAGCTGCATCAAACCAGGGTACTCGCCGTTCGATTGACTGATCCGGTTGGCTTCGCCGACGTCGCAGCGACCGCAGGCGATGCAACTCGAGAATTGGGCCAGCGCGAGTCGCTCGTCTTTGCTGATGGGAGCGAGTCGTTCAGCGGCGTAATTGCGGTGAAACTGCACAAGACCCGTGACGCGTCCGGTGAGCGTCTTGACGATGATGCGCAGCAGGGACCAAGCGAGCAGCACGAAAGCGAGAGGGCGCCCGGACAAGACGCCAGGAGCATAACCAGCCTCGCCGGCGGCCCGCATGGCTGTGCTCGGTTTCATGGGCTACAACCAGTGACGGCTCCGTGGGCGATCCATGTGCTGACGGATTGGACGGCGCGTTGTGAGGCTTCAGCGTCAGCTGCGTCACCCATTGCCGTGCGCACCATACCGTGGGGGGCGCCGCTGATGCTGACAGGCATCGGCAAGCCCATGATCGCGCCTGCACCCAAGCGCTGCAGCTCCCCGAGAAGGGCAGGTGAGGGTCCGCCGCCTTGGTTGTGGGTGTGATTGAGCGGGTGGAGGAGAAGTTTGTACAGCAAGAAGCTGTTGCCGGGATTGTTGGGATCGATCAGGGGCATCGCCCGGCCGAACCGCAGTGGTGCATCGGTTGCTGAGGTCGCGTGGCCGCCTTGTTGCGTTTGGTGGGCGACCTGGTTGATGGCGGTAGACTCGAGAGCTTCAGGTGTGGCGAGGTTCAAACCCATGGCATCGTTCGGGGACGCCGGATCGGCGGGTTGGTGACATTGACCGAAGGCGCAGCTCTTCAATACGCCGCCAAAACGCTGCTCTGGATCCAAGGCGTCAAAGCCGCACTGGACATTGCAACAGTCGATGGTGCAGGCGGCCTTCTCCGCGTCAGAGCCGTCGCAGTTTGTGACGCAGGCGTTGCCATCTTCGACGCACTGATCGAAGCAATCGATGGCATCACAGTATTGTCCCGAGCTGGGCAGAACCTCGTTTTGGGAGGGGTCGGTGCTGGGGCGGGTCATGAAGTCGAAGACGTAGGGCCGATCGAGCGGCGCTGAGTCGAAGGCGAAAAAGCCGGACTTGTCCGTGGAGGGAGTGACGAAAACAGTGAGTCGGTAATTCGTGTTTCCTTCGAGACGCGAATCGGCGGGCAAACGATAGGTCACGCGGCGCAGGACAGGATCGTATTCCGGCTCTGCGAAAGGTTGGAAGGGGCTCTTGCAATCCCCGATCGATGACACATTGTCGGCGGCGGCACGAAGGCAAATCGACTGCCGGATCACCTTGTGGGGCAACAAGAAGCGATCGAAGCTCAACTCGAAGCGGGCTGATGTCGCGATGTCGTTACGGATCGCGTCCTCCGTCAGGTCGACGAGCACAGGTCCGTCTGCCTCGTAGGTCGAGGTGGCACGAACGCCCAACAACCGCAGCGCCGGCGTGTCGAGCGCACGACTCAAGTCGCTCTGTGCAGGTCTCGATATATCGCAGGCCGTCAGCGCAAAGACTGACGCGATAACTGCTGTGATCCGAACTGCTCGGCTCTCCTCTAGGACTCCGAATAAAAGCGCAATTGCTCGGAGACCGTCTCTGGGCTCACTCCGGTTGGGATGTAGTCGTTCAGGCAGTCGGCGAGCGTGATCAGCATTGGCTCGACGCTCTGGTCGTCGATCAGCTTGCCCAGCAAACGACGGGCGTCTCGGGTGTCGTCTTCGCGGAGAAAAGCGCGGACCTTGTCGAGAGAAATGTCGCCCTGAAAGTCGATCTGAATGTTCTGAAGAAGATAGCTGATGAGTTCTTTCACGCGCGTTGCTCCTGGAAACTCGAGAAAACGACGCCAAATAGGCTTGGCGGCCACTTGAGTACTGCCCGCTATAGCCGTCCTGTGCTTCAGGCGGCAAGGAGAATAACGGCGGCGGGTGGACAATCCGGAGCATGGTGGGGGTGACTCAGCGGCAAGGGGTGAGCAGAGGATCGCTCGAGGCGTGGCAGACAAGGCAAGGTCTTGAATTTCTTGACATTGGGAGTGCGCAGCGCGTCTCGAAACCGGGGGGATGTGGGCTGATCCCACCGCCTCCACGGAGCCCCTTGGTGGCGTGGCACGTCGCGCAGTCTCGCTCGCTGTGGCAGGCGACGCAGGCGTTGAGATTTCGCTGGGCCTCGAAGGCGTGGTGTTGAGGGCCACGGGGGGCGAGGGTCCAGACGGAAGGAGGCGGATGAAAGCGCCGCCCGCTGAGCCGATTGGCCGTTGGGGCGTCGCGAGCCACACCGACGCGGCGATGGCAGTCACCGCAGAATGACTGCGTCTGGTGGCAGTTCACGCACCGCGGGTTGTCCTGGCGGGCCGCTTGGGCATGCATCGAGATGAAATCATTTGGGTGGACGTCCCGGGGTCGCACCTTGCCGTCGTGGCAGTCGCTGCAGAAGGCCTCTGCGTGACAGCTGCCACACATCTTGCTGTTGGCGGCCGCGACGCCCTTGTGACGCTCGATCCAGTCGGGGGTGTGGGCGGATCCGTGAAGCCACTGTGGCGGGGTGAGCTGGCCCGTCGAAAATGTCGTCTGCATCACGCCGTTCGGCTCGCTCAAATGGCAACCCATGCAGTCGCCCTTGGCGTCGCCCTGCGCGGCACCGCTCATGGCGTGGCAGGTGAAGCAGCCGGCCATCCGAGGGAGTTGGTCCCGGGTCGCGAGCTCGAGCTTGTCGATTTGCCCGTGGCACTGAGCGCAAGCGATGTTCCGGTCGAGGTGTGTCTTGTGCGGAAAGTGAAGATTGGGGTCGGGCACGACCATGCGGGCCACCCTACCGGCCTCTCCGGGTGAATCGCCGATGTGACAGAAGTCGCACTTACCG